>JAVXWN010000163.1:0-46970 GCA_032230645.1 Acidobacteriota bacterium
AATCAACTCTTTGACGAAGCCGACCATGCCGTAGTCGTGACTGCTGTAGAGGCCGCGCTGGAGCGTGCGCTTGGCGGCGGAGGCGAGACGGCCTGCGAGCGGCAGGCGACCGAAGGCGCTCGCGTGCAGGCGTGTGGCGGCGCGGCTCAGTCGGTGTCGGAGTGGACTATCGCGGGCGGCCCCTCGGCGGCGCGGCCGGTAGCGCACGCCGTCGGGCCACGCGTCCCAGTAGCCCGTGCCCCAATCCTCTATGACGTAGAGGCCGCCCGGCTTGAGGTGTTTGTCGAAGAGGTGCCAGAAGCTGACGCGCGCGAGCTGGCCGACGTGCGAGCAGTCGTCAATGATGATGTCGAATCCTTCGGGCGCGCACTCGCGTGCGACGCGGTCGAGAAGCGCGGTGTCCTGCTGCCCACCTTGATAGACGCGTATGCGCCCCGTCGGGTCTTCTAACTCCACGGGGTTGAGGTCGAGACCAATGATGAGGCCGCGCTCGAAGTAGTCGCGCCAGAGCAGGAGCGAGCCGCCGTGATAGATGCCGAGTTCGAGCAGGCGTATGTCGCGGTCTGCGAGCGGGCGAAAGAACTCTTCGTAGTTGCGCAGGTAGTGCGTATGCGCCGCCTTGTCCGTGTCGTATTTCGAGGCGTCCAGCCTCCTCTTCATCGAAGCCATCTGCGGGTCTTCACTCCCTCCGAATCCTCTCGGCCGAGCCTACGTGTTAGCGCGGATAATATGCTTCACCGCGCCGCCGAAATCCAGCCCCGTGGCTCGCGCTTACTCTTCACTCGAATGCGGCGCAAGCGTTCCAGGCAGCGTGTGATAACGCATCTCACGGCGGCGCGGGCACGTCGAAAAGCGTCCCGGAAAATCAGCTTGACGCGCTGTCGGCGCGGGTGTTAGGTTTGATTTGCGGCTTTCGTGCGGAGGTTTGCTCGTGAGCCGCGAGCATGCCCTGCCATCTCTGTCTCCACGCGGAAGCGTTCCTTTTGCCCCCGACGTGATGGCCCCCTGACACAAGGAGACCCTTTTGCTTTCGGGACGCCGGAAACTGCTGCTCGCTGACGACTCGCCGACGATCCGCAAGGTCATCAGTCTCACCTTCGGCGACGAAGGTGTGGAGGTCGTCGCGGTCGGTGACGGGACGGAGGCGCTCCGGGCTCTCGAAGACGAGCCGCCGCCCGACATCATACTCGCGGATGTGGTGATGCCCGGCCCCGACGGCTACGAGTTATGCGAGCGCATCAAGCGCGACCGGCGGCTCAAACACGTGCCCGTCGTTCTCCTCGTCGGCACGTTTGAACCATTCAACGAAGCGGAGGCGCGCCGGGTCGGCGCGGACACTGTTTTGACGAAACCCTTCCAATCAATACGCGATCTGGTCAGCAAGGTTGGCTCGCTCCTCGGCGGCGAGTCGAAGCATGAAGAGGAGGCCGCCGCCGCTGTTGCTGCTGGTGCTGCCTCCGCTCCGCGCGAAGAGAGTGCGCCGCCCGTCGAACACGTTGAAGAGATGCATGCTCCAAGCGCCGACGCGGCGACGAAACCGGCCCAAGCTGCGCACGACAACGCGGCTCTCGACTCTCAGTCCGACGCGCCGCACGCAGAAGAGCCCTTGCTCTCCTTCGCAGACCTCGGCGACGACGACGAGTTGATCGAGGCGAGACCCGCCGATGCTTTCGGCGCAGCCGCTTCAAGCCTCGCGTCGCCCCCCGAACGCGCGTTCGCGGAGACGCACGAGCCGGACTTACTCATGGAGCCGAGCTTCGAGGCGAACGGCAAAGCCGCGCCCGCCGACCGGAACGCGGAGTGGACTGCTCAGGGCAAAGAGAGAGAGACGACCCGTAGAGCCGAAGAGAGTGTGTGGGACGAGACCGAAGAGAGTGTAATGCACGAAGAAACTTCCTCGCAGCCTTCCTTCAACGCGAACGCCGCAGACGACGCCGCAGACGACGCACTGCTCGACCTCGGGCGGATGGACGCGCCCGTCAACGTCTCTGCTGCCGAGGCTGACGACTTCGTTCTTGACCTCGACTTTGAAGACGAGTTGATGCTGCCTGCCGCGCCGGACTCGGGCGCGTCGGAGTCTCCCTCTTACGAAGTGCAGGCGTCGGCCCCCGCCGCCGCATGGGCGGACGCACCGAGCGCCTTCGCAGAGGCCGCGCACGGCGAGCAGCCCCGCTCCTTTATGGAGTCGTCCCCGGCTTATACAGAGGCGGCACACGCCGACGCGGCAACATCATTCTCCGCCGAAGGTCATGACGCTCCGTGGAGAGATGTCGTGATGCAGGACGGGCCGCAGGGCTTCGCTTTCGACAACACGGCGCAGCAAGTCGTCGCCGCGCCGCGCAGCTTCGTCGAGCCGGAGGTCGTGCCCGCGGACGAGCCCGTCCCAGCCGTCGTCGAGAGCGAGTTCACGGACGGCAGCGTCGAAGGCGACGTGCCCAGAGCCCCCGCCGCTCACGCCACGTCTCCTTTAGTGGGTCAAGCGCGCGCCGGAATAGACGAAGAGCCGGTGCGCGCCGCAGACCAACTCTCGCGCGAGGCGATTGACGCAATCGCACGCCGCGTCGTCGAGATGATGTCTGACAAAGTTGTGCGCGAGATTGCGTGGGAGGTCGTTCCCGAACTCGCGGAACTTCTCATCAAGCAGAGGCTCGACGAGCAGGGGCGAAAGTAGAGCGAAAACAGTCGCCGCGTGACATTGAAGGAGGATGAGAGACAGCGTGTCTCTCATCCTCCTTTTTCCTTTTGCCTGTTCGCTTCGTATAATCGAAGGTCATGGAGATTCCGAAGACTTACGACCCGAAGCAGGCTGAGGAGAGCCACTACGCGCGTTGGGAGCGCGAGGGGTGCTTCGCGCCCGAGGTGAACGCGGACGCCGATGCGCCCGCCTACTCAATCGCCATCCCGCCGCCGAACGTGACGGGCTCTCTCCACATGGGGCACGCGCTCCAGCACTCGATCATGGATGTGCTCACGCGCTATCACCGCATGCGCGGCTTCCGCACGCTCTGGCTCCCCGGCACAGACCACGCGGGCATCTCGACGCAGATAGTCGTCGAGCGGCAGTTGAAGAAGGAAGAGAATCAGACGCGCCACGACGTAGGACGCGACGAGTTCATCAGACGCGTGTGGGAGTGGAAGGAGCAGTACGGCGGCGAGATCACGCGCCAGATGCGCCGCGAGGGCGCGAGCGTTGACTGGTCGCGCGAACGCTTCACGATGGACGAGCATCTGTCGCGCGCCGTGCGCGAGTTCTTCGTGCGCTGCTACGAGGAAGGGCTCATCTATCGCGGCCCCGGCATGATTAACTGGTGCCCGAAGGATCAGACCGCTCTTTCAGACCTTGAAGTTGATAAAGAGTCGCAGGCGGGCAAGCTCTACTATCTGCAATACCCTGTGAAGGGAAGCGACCGCCGCGTGACCGTTGCGACGACGCGACCCGAGACGATGCTCGGCGACACGGCCGTGGCCGTCAATCCGAACGACGAACGCTATGCGGAACTCGTCGGCCGGACGCTCATTCTTCCCATCGTGGGACGCGAGATTCCCGTCGTCGCCGACGAGTTCGTTGAACGCGAGTTCGGTACGGGCGCGGTGAAGGTGACGCCCGCGCACGATCCCAACGACTACGCGTTGGGCAAGCGCCACGACCTCGCGCAGGTACAGGTCATTGATCAGCACGCGCGCATGACGCGAGAGGCGGGCGCGGAGTTTGAAGGCTTAGACCGCTACGAAGCGCGCGAGCGCGTCGTCGAGAAGTTTGAGGAGTCGGGGCTGCTTGAGAAGGTTGTTGATTACGAGTTCGCCATCACGAAGTGCGGGCGATGCCGCACGGTCATCGAGCCCCTTATCTCAACGCAGTGGTTCTTGAAGCAGTCGGAGCTTGGCCGCGCGCCGCTCGAACTCATACGCGAGCGACACGAGCCGCGCTTCGTGCCCGAGAATCCTTACGAGAAGGTCTACACAAACTGGTTGGAGAACCTCTACGACTGGACTCTCTCGCGCCAGCTCTGGTGGGGGCATCGCATCCCCGCCTGGTACGACGAGAAGGGGAACGTCTATGTCGCGCGCAACGAAGAGGACGCGCGCCGCGCTGCCGGGACGGACAAGCTTGAGCAAGACCCGGACGTACTCGACACGTGGTTCTCGTCGGCGTTGTGGCCCATCTCGACTCTGGGATGGCCGGACGAGGACTCGGCCGACCTGCAAACCTTCTACCCGACTTCGGTGCTCGTCACGGCGCGCGACATCATCTTCCTGTGGGTCTCGCGGATGATGATGACCGGGATGAAGTTTCGGGGTGAGAAAGCCTTCGACGACGTTTTCATCACCGGCACTATCTTTGATAAGCACGGGCAGCGCATGTCGAAGATGAAGGGCAACGGCGTCAACCCGCTCGACGTGTTCGACAAGTACGGCGTTGACGCGACGCGGCTCGTGCTCGCCTCAATCGGCTCGACCGACACGCGCTGGAACGACAATCAGGTGGAGAGCTATCGCAACTTCGCTAACAAAATCTGGAACGCCGCGCGCTTCTGTCTCTTGAACTCGGAGGGCGCGCAGGTGGGGAAGGGTTTCGAGGGCGAGCCTGCAACGTGGTCGCTCCATGACCGCTGGATCGTCTCGCGCCTCAACAAGACGGCGCGCGAGGTGAGCGCGGCAATCGAAGGCTACCAGTTCCACGAAGCCGTCTACGCGCTCTATCACTTCTTCTGGGACGACTTCTGCGATTGGTACATCGAGTTCTCGAAGGAAGAAGTGTTGGGCGCAGTCGCGGGCGAGCAACTGAGTGATGCCGCCACTGAATCTCTAAGCGCCGCGCGTAGTCGTGTCGTGACAATCTTAGAGCAGTCGTTACGATTGCTGCATCCGTTCATGCCCTTCATTACTGAGGAGCTTTGGCTGCGTCTGCCCGGCGTGGGTGCTGACTTGATGCACCGTGCTTATCGAAGTGCGGATGTCAGCCCGACAATCATGCTCGCGGAATATCCTCGGGCGGACGCGGCTTTGATTGACGAGCAAGCCGAAGCCGAAATGCAGGCTGTCGTCGAGCTTGTTTCGCGTCTGAGAAATATTCGTAACGAGTTGGGAATTAAACCCGGCGAATCAATCAATGCGGTTGTCATTGCCGATGACGAGAGTTTGCGTGATAAGTTCGGCGCGAGCAGCGGCTATATTATGCGGCTGGCGCGTTTGGAGAGTTTGAGGATGACATCCGATAGAAATGAAGTGCCGCGCGCGTCGGCGCGTGCGGTGCTTGCGGGCGGGGCCGAGATGGCCGTGCCGCTCGAAGGCTTGATTGACTTCGAGCAGGAGCGGGCACGCATCACGCGCGAGCGCGAGAAGCAGGAGAAGGAGTTGCAGAAGGTCGAGGCGCAACTCTCGAACCCGCAGTTCATCGCGCGCGCGCCCGCCGAGAAGGTTGAAGAACTCAGGCAGCGCGCGGCCGACGTAGGGCAACGAATCAAGGCATTGGGTGAGATGCTGGAGGCACTGAGCGAATGAGTTGGCTCGACGAGGGGGCGCTGTTCTCGCAGATCGGCGCGTTCCTGAACGAAGACATCGGACGCGGCGACATCACGACGCAGTCAACCGTGATGCGCAGCCAGAGCGCCAAGGGTCGCTTCATCGCGAAGGAGGCGATGGTCGTCTGCGGGCTCGAAGCCGCCGAGGCCGTCTTCTCCACGCTCGACTCGCAGCAGCAGATCGAAGCATTCGTCTCCGACGGCGACGCGGTCGAGGCTGGCAAGGTCATCGCGCGCACCACCGGCTTCGCCGACGTGCTGCTCGCGGGCGAGCGGCTCGCCTTGAACCTGATGCAGCGCCTCTCTGGCATAGCAACGCTCACGCGCGAGTTCGTTCGTGCGGTCGAGGGCACGCGTGCGCAGATAGTTGACACACGCAAGACGACGCCCGGCCTTCGCATGCTTGAGAAGTATGCGGTGGTGACGGGCGGCGGGCGCAACCACCGCTTCGGTCTGGACGACGGCGTGCTCATCAAGGACAACCACATCGCGCTTGCGGGCGGCGTCGCTACGGCCGTCGAGCGCGCGCGCAAGGCCGTCGGGCACCTGCACAAAGTCGAGGTCGAGGTCTCGCGCGAGCGCGAGTTGCGTGACGCGGTCGAAGCGGGCGCGGACATACTTCTGCTCGACAACCAGACGCCGGAGGAGACGCGCCGTCTCGTCGAAGTCGCGCGCACGCTCAAGCCCGACGTGCTGCTCGAATCATCGGGCGGCATCACGCTCGCGAACGTTCGCGACTACGCCGAAGCGGGCGTTGATCTCATCAGCGTCGGCGCGCTCACGCACTCGGCGCGCGCCATGGACGTGAGCTTCAAGATTCAGTCGGCGTGAACGGAACAACCGCCCACGCGCGGCGTGTACATGAAGGGAACGCGGAACGATAAAGTATGAACGCGGGACGATGAACTGAAGGCATCTTGTATTAAGTTCATCATTCATCGTTCATACTTCATTGTTCCTATCATCGGAGGTTTCGCGATGAAGACAAGGTTGGGTCGGCGTCTCGCCGTTTCGTTGATGATGGTCATGGTGTTCGCGTTGTGCCTGCCCGAAGCGCAGTCGCAACAGCGCCGTCGCACCTCGCGGCGCGCAACGCATCCCTCGCGCACGCAGCGCGTGCCGACGCCCACGCTGCCCGACGAAGACCCGAGCGTCGTGAGCACCGCCGACGAGGGGCAGGATGCGACGACGCGACGCACGACGACGGGCCGCACACGGCAGGGCGCAACCACGCAGGCCGAGAACGAGCGGCTGCATGGCACCGTGCGCGATCTCTCGACGCAGGTTGAGCAGCTCTCGGGCCAGTTGAACCAGATGAAGGCCGACCAGCGCGCGATGTTCGACCTTGAACGTCTGACGCGCGCCGAGCAGCGCGCCGAAGAGTTGCGCACGCAGTTGCGCGAGATCACCGATAAGGAGTTCCAACTACAGGAGCGACTCGCCGAGATTGAATACGAGTCGCAGCCCGACTCGATACAGCGCCGCGCCGCGCTCGTCGGCACACTCAATCCCTCGGCCGTGCGCGACGCCATCGCGCAGCAGCTTGAGCGCGAGAGCGCGCGCATCAAGAAACAGCTTGAGCTGCTCGGCACCAGTCACGTGCGGCTCGACGCTTCGGTCGCCACTGCCGACGCGGAGGTCGAGCGACTGCGACAACGCGTCGAAGCCACTGACCAGACGCAGCAGGCCGCGCCGCGCGCCGCCGCCACAGGCGATGCCAACGCCACGCCGCAACCCAGCCCGACCCCCACTCCGGCACAACCGCCGATGAGCTAAGGGATGAACAAAGGGATGAGGGATAAGAGAATGAATAAGTGACAACCTGCCTCTTATTCATCCCTCATCCCTCAGCCTTCATCTCTCTTAAGTTATGTCTTCCGTCACGAAGCTTGAACTTTATCGCTTGGTTGAAGAGGCGACGGCGCGCGGCGAGCGTGTGGTCGTCGCCACGGTCGCGCACACGCGCGGCTCCACACCGCAGCGGCGCGGCGCGAAGATGCTCTTCTTCGAGGGCGGCGCGACCGCGGGCACGGTGGGCGGCGGGTGCGTCGAGGCTGAGGTCTGGGCCGAGGCACGCGAGGCGCTGCGGACGGGGCGTCCTGCGCTCCAACGCTTCACGCTCACCGCCGACGAGGCGAGCGAGGAAGGCATGGTCTGCGGCGGCACGATGGAGATTTTTTTGGACGTGTGGGGCGAGAATGAAAAGCAGTGACGAGTGACAAGTGACGAGTTTGAAAGTATTCTTGCTCGTCACTTGTTACATGTTGCTCGTCACTTGTTACTCGTCACTGCCTTCGGAGGTTCATATGCCGACTTCTTTTGCCGAGAGCTATAAGGCGAAACACCAGCACCCTTTGAACCGTCTGTCGCACTCCATCGGCATCCCGATGATTGTGTTGAGCCTGCCGCTCTTCTTCTGGAACTGGCGCTGGGCGCTCGGGCTCTTCGTGGTGGGCTGGGTCTTCCAGTTCGCCGGGCACATGATTGAGGGCAACAGCCCGGCCTTCTTCCGCAACCCCGTCTATCTCCTCGTCGGCCCTCTGTGGCTCGTGCGCCGCGCTCTCGCCGCCATCGGCCTCAGTCGCGCGCCGGAGAAGTAAGCGCCCGCCTCGACGCAAAGGTTAATCAAAGAGGCACCGCAGATACGGCTCAGAAAGTTAAGCTGTGTTCGCGGTGCCTCTGTGGTTAGTTATTGCCTCGCGTAAGAGTCAAGTTAAGATTAACCCCGGCGATGGAAAGCATAACGGTTCACAACTCGGCCTCAAGGCTCACGGCCGCACTCGCGCGCGTGCTCGCAGGGGGCGCGTCGGCCGTGCTCGCCACAGTTGTCGAAGCGGAGCGCGGAGTCGGCGCAAAGGTTCTGCTTGAAGGCGCGGGCGAGCGGACGGGCATGACCGGCGACCGTGCGCTTGACGAGGCGCTGGTTGCATACGCGGCCGACTTTCTCGCTTCGCGCGCCGAGACGCGGACGCTGCGCGTGGATGAGTTCGCGCCCGCGCTCGAAGCGTGGCGCGAAGCGCGCGTCATGTTCGAGCGCATCGAGCCCGAGCCGCGCGTCGTCATCTGCGGCGCGGGGCACGTCGGGGCTGCGCTCGCGCGTCTCGCACACGCGGTCGGCTATCGCGTCACGCTCGTTGACGACCGCAAAGAGTTCGTCACGCGCGAGCGGTTCCCCACGGAAGAGATCGAGCTAGTCGCGGCGTCGCCGAATTGGACTCAAGCTCTGAAAGAGATTGTCGGCACGGGGCGCGGCGTCTACGTCGCGGTCGTCACGCGCGGCCACAACGAGGACGAAGAGTGCATGAGGGCCGTGCTCGCGGCGCGACCCGACTACGTCGGCATGATTGGGAGCCGTCGCCGTACCAACATCGTGCTCGCGCGTGTGCGCGAAGCGGGCTTTGACGAAGAACTGCTCCGAGAGGTACGCGCGCCCGTCGGGCTCGACATCGGCGCGGTCTCGCCCGAAGAGGTCGCGCTCTCCATCCTCGCCGAGATAGTCGCGCATCGACGCGGAGGCACCGCCCGCCCGCTCTCTCAGTGGAGAAGAACCTGAAAGTATTTTGCGACATGAAATTGCTAGGCGCGACCCGCACGGCTGCATTAAAATCCTTTCCTGTCTCTTCGTCGTAGTCTCGCTCCTTGCGGGGTCGGCCTCAGTCCTCACATCTGGGTTGAGAGCGCGCGACGCGAGTAGCCGTTGCCGTTCCACAAAGCTGGCGGTCACTTGGTCATCAATGAACATCCCTCATTCGCTTGAGCAAAATTTAGCAGAAGGCAGGGTCGTGCCGTTTGTCGGCGCAGGTGTGTCCATCTCGGTGTGTGACAGGACGACCGGGCAGACTCTGTTCCCCGGCTGGCGGGATCTGTTGGAGCGCGCGGCTGCACGTTTGGATGAGGAGCGAGACGGAAGAAAGGCGAGCTACGCGAATGCCGTGCGCGGGTTGCTGGGCCTCGGCAAGCCGGAAGAGTACTTGAGGGCGGCACAACACGCGCGCGAAGGGCTCGGGGCTTCGTGGTACGGCTTCCTGAAGGGACAACTGAACCCCCCACGGCATAGGGCAGACGAGGGGAGCCTTGAGACGGCGCGCGCGGTCTGGGGGCTCGGCAGTCGTCTGATAGTCACAACCAACTATGATCGCGTCCTTCACTGGGCCTGCCCACAACCGGATGACCTCTCTTACTGGGACATCGAGGCTACGGCCGAGCAGGCTGGCGCGCTGCGGCGTCAGGTGCAAAGCCCCGTCGTATGGCACCTCCACGGGTTCATCGACAACGCCGCCAATATGATCCTTACCCCCGGCGGCTACGACCTCCTCTATCCGAAAAGTGATGGCGCGCAGGGCAGATACCGTGCGGCGCTCGCGACGCTGCGCACTTATCTCGCCACGCACACCTTCCTCTTCGTCGGCTTTGGTCTGGAGGACGCGCACTTCGTCCGTCAACTGGCGGAGGTGCATGAAATCTTCAGCGGCGCGCCGGGGCCGCACTACGCCCTCGTGCACGCCGCCGAGGAGGCGCGAGTAAGGGCGCTGGGTCTGCCGGTGGAGCTATTAACCTTCGAGGACTTCGGGCCTCCGCTCGTAGACCTTCTGCGCGAGATGAGTAAGGTCGCCGCCGACGTTGCGCGCCACTCCGTCGCCACGGGCGAGCCCGCCCTTTCGCCCGAGGCGAAGCCACTGGCAGAGCCGCCTCTATACAGCGCGCGAAACGCGGTCTTCTCCGTCCCCTTTCTGTCGAAGGGCGAGCAGTTCGTCGGCAGGGAAGAGTTGCTGCGGGCAGTGCGCGAACAGTTCACGCGGGGAGCCCGCACTGGCCTCGGGCGGACGGCCGCGCTGTTGGGCCTCGGCGGTCTGGGTAAGACGCAGCTTGCCGTCGAGTACGCCTACCGGCACAGCGACGATTATCCCAACGGCGTCATCTGGCTCAACGCCGATCAGGACATAGACGCGCAGCTCGTCGAACTGGCCGAGAGGGCGCGCTGGATCGCGCCCGAGGTCGAGCACAAGTTCAAGCTGGAGGTGGCGCGGCAGCGCATCCAGAGCTACTCCGATTGTCTCCTCGTCTTCGACAACCTTGAGACGCTCGACGCCGTCCGCGACTACCTGCCGAGGCAGGGGGTAGAGCCGCACATCCTCGTTACCAGCCGCACCGAGCAGACCGGCTTCATCTCCGTCGCGCTCGACCCGCTGGATGAAGAACTCTCGCTCCGACTGCTGACGCAGGAGGCCATGCAGGAGCCCACGGGTGAAACGGAGAAGGGCGCGGCGCGCGAGATCGTCGAGGCTCTTGGCGGACTGCCGCTGGCGCTGGAGCTGGCGGGCGCATATCTTCGCAATCGCCCCGTCGGTTGGGCGCAGTACCGAGACCTCTTGCGGCACGACTTCAAGTCGGCCGTGCCCTACAAGTTCTACGGCGGCGGCGGCACACGTCACGACGCAGACCTCTACGCGACGCTGAGGATGAGCGAAGAGGTCGTGGCGGGCGAGCCCCTGCTCGTTGAGATTCTCGACGTGCTGACGTGGAGCGGCTCTTCGCCGATGGGCTACTCGCTGCTCCAATCACTCCTCGGCACGCCCGCCATCGCTGCGCTCACCGACGCCCTCGGACTCGGCTGCGCCCTCCGCCTTCTCAAGAAGACACCCGCCGCCGACAGCTATGCCATCCACCGCCTCGTCCGTGAAGAGCGCCGCTCCAGCACCACACCCTCTGACCGCCCCGACTGGGTGGACACGGTATGTCAGAGGCTGAGCAAGTGGTTTGGAGACGCGAGAGAAGAGTTTACGACAATGCTTCTCTTCGAGGCTGAGCTTGATCACTTAAACGCTTGGCACGAGAACGCGTCGGCGTATGCGTCGCATCACACCTGTCGCCTCACATGGCTACAGGCATATCCGCCTCACCAACGCGGGGACTTCAAAGAGAGTAAGAGGATACTGGAGAAAGCCATTCAGCTTTTTGAGAAGGCGAGGCCGGAAGATTATGAGTTGGAGGTAAATCTACTTCATGATCTCGGCATTATAGAATATAAACTTGGTGATTACACGCTTGCGTTCGATTACGTGCAAAAGGCATTGACAGTTGCACAAGAGCTATTCGGAGAGGATGGTAGGCAAACCGCCAAGGAGCACTCTGCTATCAGTGGGGCTTATAGCGGTAAATATCAATACAAGCGCGGCTTGGAGCACGCGCAAAAAGCCCTTGCAATCATGCGTTCGATAGGTAACGAATCGCCTGATAATATTGTTGAAGCTTTGAACCAAGCTGCCATTGCTTATCGCGGCCTCAGCAACTATAAAGAAGCTCTTAAGCACTGGGAGGAATGCTTCGAGATACAGAAGGCGTCGTACGGCCTCCAACACCCTAATACGGCTTTGCTACTAAATAACCTAGGCTTAATTTACGGGGATATGGGGGATAATGATAACGCCTTGAAGTTTTCACTTGATAGCTTAAATACCGTACGCGAATTGGGTATGGATTCACGCCCTGAGATGTTGGCCCCGTTGAATAACATCGGCACGATATACGCTAGGCAGAAACAGTATGAGCTTGCCCGAGAACATCTAGAGACATGCTTGATATTAAGTAAAACACTCCTCGGTGATTTGCACCAGGGGACAGTTACAACGGCGAGTAATTTAGCGGATGTCTTGTATTTATCGGGTCATCCTGTCGAAGCGTTCCGCCTTTTAGAAGAATACTTGCAAAAATTACCCAAAAGTCATGCATATTTTGCGCAGTTAAAACACGCAAGACAAAGAATGCTTAGTCAACCGGTTCGGCCGGGATTCAGATCGCCGTCGGGTAAGAAGGGAAAGAAGAAGCGGTAACGGGTTGCGGGGCGAGTAGCTTCAGGCGTGAGACGCTCCGTCCTTGTCATCAGGAAGAGAGGCGCGCTCACCGTGAAGAGTTATACCGTGGCTCCCTCACGCGCATATTGAGAGCAGGCCGGGGATGAAGGCGCGGTCGCGGCGGGCGTAGTTGTCGAAGTCGGTGCCGAAGGTCTCGCGGAGGAGTTTCTCTTCGCTGCGGACGCGGACGAGCGTGCGCGCCGCGGCGACGACAAACCCGACGGAGAAGACCGCGAGCATCGCCGCGACGAGTGAGAGCGCGAGGTTTGCCGCTTCGCTATCTGCGAGCGGCGTAGTACGGGCGGTGAGAGCCCCATGCGACGGCGTAGCCCGCGCCCTGTAACGCAATGCCTGCGAGCGAGGCGCGCTCACGCTTGCGCTCCTCGGCCATTTCGCCCGCGCCCGGAGTCTTCCTGAATAGGAACGACGCGGCGAATACGAGCCAGCAGAGGACGACGAAGGCGAAGAGGGCGCTGGCGAGCGGGTCGAGTGTGATTCTCATCTTCGGAGTCTGATCTCTCTCTTCAGTTGCTCGGCGTGTTGAGGCCGACCTCGTGCTGTTGCTGCGCGACCCTCTCTTCGAGTCGCCTGCGGCGCTTGCCCATCAAGTGGCCGTGGAAGAACTGCACGGGGCCGGTGAGCCAGTAGGTCATCCACGACAGCAGTATCCAGCGCGGGCCGCCCCCGAGCGCGAACCCGACCGAGAGCACGCCGACCGCCGACATCAGAACGTTCTCCTGCACGGAGGAGCGCGTGTCGTAAGTCTCCAACTCGTTCAACTCAAGCTTCGCGCGCACGCGGTAGGCGTGTTGGTAGAGCAGCGCGAAGACCGCGAAGACCGATGCGAAGCCGAGCCCGAAGATCGCCATCATCATGGGCACCTGCTCGCGCCGCACGGGCGGGAGGGGCGTGCCGTCGGGCGCATGGGCGACCGCCACGCCGCCCGTGAAGTTGCCGACGACGAGCGTCCAGACGAACTTGAGCGGGTAGACATAGAAGAGGACGACGAAGAGCAGCGCGGCCGTCATCCAGATCGTGAAGTTGTCGTTGAGGCCGTAGCGCCGGAAGAACTTGTACTGCGTCAGCCAGACGTGGAAGAGCATCGCGAAGGTGATGGCGAAGGCGAGGAAGCCGCGCATCGTCACCAACAGCTCGTCGAAGGTGCGCGGCACTTCGAGCGAGACGACCAGCAGCGTGATGGCAAAGGCGATGACGCCGTCCGAGAGTGCCTCGATGCGCGAGACCTCGCCGAGGCCGCGCATGCGGAAGCCGTGCTGCACCGCCTCTTCCTTCTTCAACAGGCTCTCGCGAATCATTCTTGCTCCTTGCGGATTCGGTGGGACATAGGCATTTTAGAGTTTGACCGTCACGCTGTTATCAACGCCGCCGCAGCGGCGAGCATTATTCACGTTCGAGCCGTTTATCGCAAGACTCATGGCGACCGTAAGTCCTCAGTCGCAAACAGCACCAACGCCTCGCGCGGGCGGGATGTTCCGCGCGCTCGCGCACCGCAACTTTCGCCTGTTCTGGGCGGGCGCGTGCCTGTCAAACGCGGGCACGTGGATGCAGACCGTGGCGCAGAGCTGGCTCGTGTTGCAGTTGACCGATTCGGGGACTTGGCTCGGCATAGACACCTTCGTGGCGACCACGCCGGGGCTTGTGCTGACGCTTGTGGGCGGAGTCATCGCCGACAAGGTTGACCGCAAGCGGCTGCTCATCTACACGCAGGCGGTTGCGGGACTCTCCGCGCTCGTGCTGGCGCTGCTGGTCTGGACGAACACGATTCACTGGAAAGGCGACGCGAGGCGTGCGTCGGACGTGTGGATGGTGCTCGTGCTGTCGTTCGTGACGGGCTGCTGCTGGGCCATCTCTAGCCCTTCGTATCAGGCAATCACGATAGACCTCGTCGAGCGCGAAGACCTTGCCAACGCCATCGCGCTCAACTCATCTCAGTTCCAGCTTGCGCGCGTCATCGGGCCGACGCTTGCTGCCATAACCATTCGCCTGCTCGGGATGACGGGCTGCTTTCTCGCCAACGGTCTCTCCTACGTGGCAATCGTCGCGGCGCTCTCGCAGGTGAAGTTTAAGAGGGAGGGCGCGTCCGTTGAGACGAAGTCCGACGTGGAAGAGAAGTCGCGGACGGCTGCGGCGCTAACACCTCAAGACGCGACGCGGGTGGCGGCGGTGCAAAGCGCGGTTCCGGTCGTGCGGCGCTCGATGCTCGAAGACCTCGCCGAAGGGTTCAATTACGTGCGAGGCCGCCCACGCGTGCGCGTGTTGCTGTTGTGCTCGACGGTGGTGAGTCTGTTCGGCACGCCGTACCTCGTGCTGATGCCGATGTTCGCGCGCAACGTCTACGGGTGGGGCGAGACGGGGTTGTCGCTTCTGATGGGCACGGCCGGTGCGGGCGCGCTCGTCGGTGCGCTCTCGCTCGCGTACCTCGGCGACCTGCCGCGCAAAGGTCTCTTCCTTCTGGGCAGCCTGCTGGCGGGCGGGGCTTGCATCACGGGCTTTGCGTCGGCGGCAACGTCCACGGCGGCGATAGCTTTGCTCTTCGGGACGGGGCTTTCGATGGTCTGCTTCTTCGCGCTCGGCAACACGCTGCTGCAACAACTCGTCCGCGACGAGATGCGCGGGCGCGTGATGAGCATGTGGATTCTGACCTTCGTCGGCACGATGCCGGTGGGGAGCTTTCTTTCGGGCGCGGCGGCCGACCGCTTCGGCCCTCGACCCACGCTCGCCGCGTGCGGTCTGGTCATTCTTCTCTTCGGACTCACGGTCGGATTACGCAACCCGCGCCTGCGCGAAATCTGAAGCGGCTCACTCTTCTTCGTCGCGAAAAATTCTTTCAAGCGGAGTCATGCCGCGTTCGTTGAACTGCGGGACGGGCGGACGCGCCGGGTCGAGTGTGTGAAGCGGCCCCGTCACGCCGAGGCCCAGCGGCGAGCCCGAGGCAACGCTTTCGGCCGCCGGGAGATTCAGAGTGGTGAACCGGGTTTGCGCGCGGCGTCGGAGCAGGGCGGGGAAGAGGTGGAACCACTGCGCGTAACCTATCCCCATCGCCGCCGCCCAGAACGCGAAGCGCCCCATGACGCCGAAGTCAGCCGCGTGGAAGAGGAACACGGCGGCGGTGCCGAGCGGGAACGAGAGCAGGAACATCAGCGCCTCGATGAACGAGCCCGAAGCGTTCGAGAAGAACAACGTCTCGTATCCGCCCGGCGCAATCGAGTAGACGACGAGCAGCGTCGTGCATAGAAGGAGCCACGGCTTCCGCAGGTTTGCTTGAAAAGGGTTCTGCATTGCTCCCTCCGACCAGACGAGGTGGAGCTTTAGACACCACCTCCCTCAACATTGTTCCAACGACGCACAGCGGCCTTGCTGTCCCACAGTCGCCGCGCAAGAAATCACATGGGAGACGTTCTATCACCGGAGCGAGCGTTTTTGAAATCGGCTCGTGTGAATCCGCCAAGAATATTTTTGAGGAGAAAAGGGATGCGAACCTTCAGAGACCTGCTGTGCCTCTTCTTCGGCCTCGTGCTGCTGGCGCTCGCGACGGCGAGCGCCGACGCGCAGGGCATCATCGTCCCCGGCCCTTGCGAGCGCTGCCCCGCGCCGCCGCGCCCCATTCAGATGCCGAGGGCGCTGCCCATCAAGTCAATCAAGATTGACGCGAAGATCGGCGCGCAGATAGCGACCACCCACGTCGAGCAAATCTTTCGCAACGACACCGACGCCACGCTCGAAGGCACATATCTTTTCCCCATCCCCGAGTCGGCTTCGGTCTCTGAGTTCGCCATCTGGGACGGCGACCGGCGTCTGGTCGGCGAAGTGCGCTCGCGCGCCGATGCGCGCCGCATCTACGACGAGATAGTTCGACGCCAGCGCGACCCCGGCCTGCTCGAATACGCGGGCCGAGACCTCTTCCAAGCCAGCATCTTCCCCATCCCACCGCACTCCGACAAGAAGCTTGAGCTGACCTACACGCAGGTTCTCAAGGCCGAGGGCGGCACCGTTGCCTATCGCTACCCGCTCGGCACAGGCCGCAACGTCGCGCCCATTGTCGGCACGGTCTCGGGCCGCGTCGAGATTGAGGGAGGCGAGGCGGTGCGCAACGTCTATTCGCCGAGCCATGAGATAGAGGTGGTGCGCGATGGACACAGGCGCGCGCGCATCTCCTTCGAGTCCAAAGGAGGAAGCGAGCCGCAGGACTTCCAACTCTTCTACACGCTGTCGGACGCGGACTTCGGGATGACGCTTTTGACCTATCGCGAGCCGGGCAAGCAGGGCTTCTTCCTTCTCACCATCTCGCCGAAGGACGACGCGGCCGAAGCCGAGTACGCGGCGAAGGATGTCATCTTCGTCCTCGACACCTCGGGCTCAATGGCCGAGGCGGGGAAGATGGAAAAGGCGCGCGCCGCGCTTCTCTTCGGCGTGCGAAGCCTTCGACCGTCCGACCGCTTCAACGTCATCAGCTTCGCGGGCGAAGAGCACTTGATGACTTCGGGACTCTTGCAGGCCGATGCGTCGGGACGCGCGATGGGCGAGGAGTTCATCGGCAAGCTTCAACCCACAGGCGGCACAAACATCAACGGCGCGCTCACGGCCGCGATGGCGCAGTTCGACCGCGCCGAGCGACCGCGCATACTTGTCTTTCTCACCGACGGGCTGCCGACCGTGGGCGAGACCAACGTCGAGCGCATCAGCGAGAACGTGCGCGGCGCGCGCGCTCCCGGCGTGCGGCTGTTCACCTTCGGCGTCGGCTATGACGTGAACACGGCTTTGCTCGACAAGCTCGCGGCCGAGAACGGCGGCGTGGCCGAGTACGTTGAACCGCGCGAAGACCTCGAAGTCAAAGTCTCAAGCTTCTTCACGAAGATCAACTATCCCGTGCTCACGAACCTCGCGCTCGACATGGGAGGCGTCCAGACCGACCTGCTCTACCCGCGCGAGATGCCGGATGTGTTTCGCGGCACGCAGGTCACGCTCATCGGCCGCTACTCGAATCCGAACGACGTGCGTAGCGCGACGCTCCGTCTGACCGGGCGCACGGGCAGCCACGAGCGCAGCTTCGCTTACGACAACGTCAACTTTCCTCTCAACGAGGAGCGCAACGACTTTCTGCCGCGCCTCTGGGCGACGCGACGCGTCGGCTGGCTGATGGAGCAGGTGCGCACGAACGGCGAGCAGAAGGAGTTGACCGACGAGATCGTTGACCTCGGCACGCGCTACGGCATCGTCACGCCCTACACCTCTTACCTCGCCGTCGAGCCGGGCTTCGTGGGCGGCATGGGCAACGATGAAGCTATCCGCGTCACGTCCAACGGCCGACGCCCGCTCCCCGTTAACGGTCGGGCCGCAATGGGCGGCGCGGGCGGTGCGGGCGGCTCGAACTCAGCGCCGATGATTGTGCGCGACCTGTCGTCAGTCCCGCCGCCCGCATCCCCGCCGAAGGAGGCCGCGAAGGCGAAGACCGGCGCGCTGGCCGTCCAGCAGAGCAAGCGCGACCGCGCGCAGCAGGAGACCGTCCGCGTCGAAGCCGACGCACCGGCATCGGTCGTGCGCAAGGTCGGCGAGAAGACCTTCTACCTGCGCGAAGGCATCTGGACCGACTCCGAGTTCAAGTTAGAGTCAAAGCTGCCCGAGACGGCGCTTGAATTCAGCGGAGACGAATACTTCGCCCTGCTCAAGCGCGAGCCGCAACTCGCACGCTTCTTCTCGCTCGGCGAGCGCGTGGTCGTCGTCTACAAGGGGCGCGTCTACAGAGTAAATAGTAAGTAGTGAACGATAGGCAGCGAGCAGTGAGCAGTACGGAACTCGTCGCGGCGAGCACCGGTGCTGCTCACTGCTCCTTACTTACTGCTCACTGCCCTTGTCTCGCCGTCGCGTATTCATGTACAAGAGAGGAGTACGTTCAAGAAACGTTGATAGATTTTCGCGGACTCCTTTGAGGAAAGAGTTGAGCCGGAGATGAGTTCAAGAGCTTCGTTTCGTCGGGCCGCGCTCGCGTCGTGCGCGGCGCTTCTTTTGGCGGCGTCGTCAGCAGCGGGCGTGCGCGCGCAGGGCGGCGAGGGCTGGTCGGGCGGCCGTCAGGGGCAGCCGGGGAAGGACTTGAACGCCGTCTACTTCGCCGACTCGAAACGCGGTTGGGTGGCGGGCGACGGCGGGCTCGTGCTGCACACCGAGGACGGCGGGCGTAGCTGGTCGCAGCAACACTTGGCGACCAACGAGAGCGTCAACGACATCTACTTTCGCGACAAAGAGAACGGCTACCTTCTCGCCGCCACGCAAATTTTTACGACCGAGGACGGAGGCGGCACGTGGCAAAGCTCCACGCGCTTTCTCGCGCAGACCTTCGGCGGTGCCGAGCCCGAACTCTACAGCGTGCGCTTCACGTCGAAGAAGCATGGCTGGGTCGTCGGCTCCTTGAGCCGCGGGCAGAACATCGTTGACAGCCTCGTCATCTACACCGATAACGGCGGCGCTTCGTGGCAGCGACAGCGCGTGCCCGTGCGCGACGAGTTGATTCACCTCGACTTTGACGGAGACCGGCGCGGCTGGATCGTCGGCAGCGGCGGACGTATCCTCTACACGCGCGACGGCGGCGAGAGCTGGACGCTTCAAACTTCGGGCACGACGGCCGCGCTCTACCACGTTGACTTTCAGGGCGAGGACGACGGCTGGGCGGTCGGCGAGCGCGGCACAATCCTGCGCACGGAGGACGGCGGCCAGACGTGGCGCGCAGTGCCCACGCCTGTGCGCTCGACCATCCTCAGCGTGAAGTTCATCAACAGTGACGAGGGCTGGGCAGTCGGACGCGGCGGCGTCATCCTGCGCTCCGACGACGGCGGCCTAACTTGGAAAGCGCAGGACAGCCGGACGCGACAGAATCTCTACGCGCTCTTCTTCGATAAAAAGTTCGGCTGGGCGGTCGGCGGCGATGGATTGGTTCTGCGTTACGAGCGTTAAAGGGCGGCGCGTGCGTGTGAGATGCCGGTGTGGTCGAGCGAGTAGTTATGCGCGCACGTCTTCGTCAACTACCTTCCGATAATCTTCTTCCACTCTTTCACGAGCAATATAAAGATGAGGACAAAAATAGTTCCGGCAACGAGGGCTACAAGCAGTGCGAAAACATTCTGACCCGTTGACAGCAGCGGAATGAAGAATGTAAGGAACAAGAAGACATCAATCACGCCCACCAAAGAGAGCAGCCACATTTTGCTATTCACTTCGCATCACCTCATCATACTTATTCACTTTGGCGCTCGCGGCGTATGGTCATACCCTAATGAATATCGCTGTAGTCAATCTTCTCTTATTTTTTCGAGCAACGCGACGACAGAGGGGCCGCATCCGAAGAGACAGCATAGCAGTTACCCGGTCGGCCACGGGGGAACGTGGTCGCGAGGGTAAGTTGGATGGTTCTCCTGTGGTTTCCGCCCGGCGCTGAACGAAGCGCCGGGCGGTTTTTTTATTCCAGTCCGGAAAGCTCGTTGATGGTGGCGAGATGATGGTCGTCGTGCTCGGCGACGAAGTAGGCCATGTCAATGACGCGCATCTGCTGTCGCAGGCGCGGGTGGAGCGCGGTGGCGGCGACCTCCTCATCAGTCAGTGCTTCGAGCCGCCGGATGAAGCTCGTGCGCGCGGCACGGAAGCGGGCGAGCAGGTCTTCGAGCCGCGCTTCGTTATGTCCCGCCTCGTCGGTCTTGCGGTTCGTCATATCGGCCGCTCGCAGGGTCGAGTGGTGTCGCGCGTAGTCTTCGAGCCGTCCCTCGTGCAGCTCGTCGAGGTCTATGAGGTGTCCGGCGTGCTCCTGAATCGACCATGCGCCGTCGCGTCGCGCCGTGAGCACGCGGGCGGGAAGCTCTCGCGTCAACTCTTCGAGCCGCGCGGACGTGCCGCGCAGTCGCTCGATGACGCAGGGGAAGACGCCGACCTGCATATGAAAGTCAAACTCCCTCTCGACCCACTTAGTCCTTCTCATCGCAGCAGACCTCCTCGACGAAAACTTCAAGGGGACGATAACGCGGTTGACCCCCATATGAAAAGAGGCAGCCCACGCAGGCTGCCTCTTTCTACGCCGACGGTGGCATGACTTTCAGCCGATTTTCTTGATGCTGTTGACGAGCTTCATGTAGTCGGCCTGATGCTTCTTGAGGTTCTCGGCCGAGCCAAAGGTCAGAACAATGATGGGCTTCTTCGCTTGTAGCAGGTCGGCGCTGAAGAGGATGTCTTGGCCCTCTATCTGTCCCGAGCCGGTGACGGCGGCGTGGGGCATGCCGTTGTGCGTATCTTCCTTCGGCTCGCCGTCAATCTTCAGGTTCTTGACCTGCTTGCCCAACTCCTCGCCGAGCGCCTTCGTTGCCGCGTCGAAGTCGCCCTCGGCGGGCACCCAGAAGACGATGCCGATGCTATCGTCGGGCGAAGAGACGGTCAACTGCTCGCCGTCCGGCTCGGCCTTCCACCCGGCGGGAACTTCAAAGGTGATGCCGCCGACCTCGTGCGTGAAAGTCTGGCTGCCGCCCTGCGAGTTGGCTACGGCGTTGTTGACTGAAACGGGGGTGGTGTTGGCAGTGTTCGCAACGCTCGCTGTGTTAGTCGTGTTCGTGACCTTGGTGTTGTTGGTATTCGCGGCGGGGCTGGCGCGGGCAACGGTCAGCATACCGGCTATGCCGATACCGAGTACAAGATTCAGTGGTTTCAAAAATTTAAATCCTCCGGGGATGTTTCAAGGTGGAGATACAAAGCGAGGAAAGAAGAGTCGCACAGTGCGACCCTTCAAAGGCCGACGCATATTAAACCGGCGTGTGGTAAAAGGCTAGCGGCCGAATGTCCGCGCTCAGTTCGCCGCGCGCGTCGGCTTCTTCTCGGCCTTGTCATTATTATCGAGAACGGAGCGGGCGACGGCGAGCGTGGCGAAGGCGCGCGGCGATTCGCCGTCGAAGGTGCGCGCGAGGTCGGCGGCGCGTTGCAGGTCTTCGTGCGCGAGGCGCGTGAAGATGTCGCCGAGGTCGAACGACTGCGCGCTGTTCGTCGATCTCATCGTCATGTTCTTAGTCTCGAAGCGAGTGCTCAGCGCGCCGTCCTCGCCCGTGTAGTCCTTCGCGGCGTTCGACGCCTTGACGACTTCGAGCATCACCTCCCACGCGCGCGCGCGGTCTAGCTCGACAAGCTGCGTGGCGATAGCGACGAGCGCGCTGGCTCGCTCCTTCGACGCCGGGTCAATGCGTTCCTTCGCTTCGGTGAGCGCCTCGTCCAAAAGCTCGACGGCGCGGCCCGGCTCGCTCTTGGCGAGCAGTCGTGCTCCTTCGGTCAGCGCCCACGCGCGTTGGATGTTGGTCAGGCTGCTGCCGCGCGCGAGCCTCAAGACCTCGGCCACGTCCTTGTCGCTCACGGCGGCGCGTGTCGCTTCAAAGTCAATGTATGCGCGCAGTCGCTTGCGTGTCTCGGCATCCTCAATCTTGTTCAAGAACTCTTCGACGCGCCCGTCCTTCTGCCGCATCGCGTCGAAGACGGCATCAACATAGACGGCGTCACGCTCGTCCGAAGTCTTGGCGCGGTCAAGTCGTCCCAAAGTCTCACCCACGCGGTCGCGGTTTGGGTCTTCGGGCACAAGCCCGCGCGTGAGCGCATTGTTGGCTCCGGGCTGGCGCAAGCCCTCGGGCGTGTCGGGCGCAAGCGAGGCCAGCTTCCCGCGCAAGGCGGCCGACTTGTCGGGCGCGAACTGATCGAAGAGCGGCAGCAACCGCGTGATGACCATGTACCATCCGGCGCGACCCGCCGAGGTATGATCCTGCTCGGGCGTCGGCGTCGGGCGCAGCAGAATAGCGGCCGCCGCGCGGAAATAGGCTGCGCGAATCTGCGGCGAGATATCGGAAGGGCCCGGCAGGTTACGCCCCCACGAAGTGGCGTTTGAGCCCGCGTCATCAGTGAAAGCCATGAAGAGCGTGGGCGAGAAGAGGTATGAAGAGAGAAGCGAGGCCGTGTTGGCGTCGGACGCGGGATTCATCGCGGCGCGGTTCACCATCGCGGCGTAGCGCTCGTCCGCCGCCTGCGCGTTCTTCGGGCGGAGGCGCGCGAGGAACTCAAGGCCGGGCGGAGTGACCGGGCCGAGCGCGGCGTCCGCGAACTGTATGGCGCGGTCTGTGTCGCCGTCATCGAGCAGTTGAATAGCGAGCCGCAGCCGCTTTGCCACAGCAGGCGGCGCGTCGAAGGGGTCTGGGCGCTGCTGTTGTCCTGCGCCGCCTTGTGCCGTGTCCGCCGGTCGCTCATTGGAGGTCGCGGAGGATTCGGCCTCGCGCTTGCGCGCCTCGTCGAGCTTGGTGAGGAACTCTTCGCCGAGCATGCGGTCGCGCTTGGCTGCGAGTCGCAGGACTTCCGTGCGCAGGCTCGGCGGGAGTTGAATCGAGAACGAGCCGCGCTCGCGCTGCTGACGCGCGCGCTCTTCGGCCACGCGGCGGTCGCTCTCGGCGTCGGCCGCTTCGGCCTCGTCCCACGCGCGGCGGAAGAACGTGAGCGCGCGCTCGCGTTCGGTGTCCCAGAGCGCGTCGGCTGAACGAGCCTGCACGCGCGCTCTCAATGCCGGGTCGCGGAAGGTGCGCGCATCGTCGGCGAGCGTGTTGACGAGCGAGATGGCGGTCGTGCGCCGAATCTCGGCCATCGGGTCGGCCTCGGCGGGCTTCTTCGCCGCAGCCTTCGCGGGCTTAGGCTGCGGCGGCTGCTGCGCGCTGATGTGCGCGGGCGAAACCATCGAGCAGAGCACGAGGGCTATCAGGGAAACTCTTTTCGACATCACTCTCCTCCGATGACGTTCTCATAATCCTGTCCATCCATGTTAATTCCTGACGCCCGCGCTGGTAGTTCCATAATCAATTCGCGGCGGCCTCGGCGCGCTCCTTCTTCTTGACGAGGACGGAGCGGGCGACGGCGAGCGTGGCGACGGAGCGTGGGCCCTCGCCCTTGAGCGTGCGCGCGAGCGCGGCGGCGCGGTCGAAGTCTTCACGCGCGAGCGCGGCGAAGATGCCCGTCAGGTCGAACGACTCGACGTTGAAGTTCTGCGTCATCGCGCCGCCCGATTTGAACTCGACGCGCACTGTGATCTCACCGCCCTCGCCGCTGAAGTCCGCGAGCGCGTTGGCCGACTTCACCACCTCGTTCATCAACTCCCACGCACGCGTGTGGTCGAGCATGGCAAGCTGCGTGGCGACGGCGACGAGCGCACGCACGCGCTCGGGCGACGCATCGTCTATGCGCCGTGCCTCGGCTGCGGCCTCGTCAAGCGCCTCGACGGCGCGGCCGGGCTGCTCCTTTGCGAGAAGGCGCGATGCCTCGGTCAGACCCCAAGCGCGCTGCACCCTCGTCAACTCGTCGCTGCGCGAGAGCCGCAGCGCATCATCCGCCTTCTTCGCGCGCACGGCGTCCTCAATCAACTGAAAAGCCATGTAGGCGACAAGCTGTTTGCGCGTGTCAGTGTCTTCGATCTTATTCGCCAACTCGTGCGCCCGCGCGGGGTCGCTGCCGAGCGCGTCCATCGCGGCGCGGAAGTAGATCATGTCGCGCTCGCCCGAAGACTTGGCACTGTCGAGCCGGTCGAGCGAATCCTGTACGCGGTCACGGTTGGGGTCTTCGGGCGTGATGCCGCGCGTCAGCAGAGGGTCGTCGGGGCGCTTGTTCTCCTCGGGCGTGTCCTGTGCGAGCAGCGCCTGTCGCGCGCGCAACGCCGCCGCCTTGTCGGGCGCGTAGCGGTCGAAGAGCGGAAGCATGCGCGTGGCGACGACGTAGCCGCCGATGCGCCCCGACGAAGAGCGGTCTTGGTCGAGAGGGGGGAGCGGGCGGAGAAGTATCTGCGCCGCCGTTGAGAGAAAGGCTTCGCGCATGCGCGCATCCATGTTGGCCGGTGGCGAGTTGTCACCGCGCCAGCGCCGCGTGTGGCTGTTGCCGTCGGGGCGCACGGTGACGTAGAGGAACGGCGTGAAGACATATGACGAGAGCAGCGAGACGGTGTTTGCGTCAGAGAGCGGGTCTGCGGCCGCGCGCGAGACGAGCGACAGGAACCGCTGGTCTGCGGCCACGGCGTCCTTCTCGCGCAGCCCGTTGAGGATGTTCATGCCGAAGGTGTTGACGGGGTAGAGCGCGGGGTCTGCGAACTGCATCGCGCGCTCGGTGTCGCCGTCGTCGAGGAGTTGCTGCGCGAGGCCGAGACGCTGCGCCATCGCGGGCGGAGGGTTGTCAGGGTTGATGCGCTGCTCGGGCGTCTGCACGGGGACTTGAGCGCCTGCGGCGGTCGCACCCGTGTCTTCGGACTTGCGCGACTCGTCCATCTGCGCAAGGAACTCTTCGCCAAGCTCGCGGTCACGCTTGGCCGCGAGGCTGACGACTTCGCGGCGCAGGTTGAGAGGCCCGCGCGCGCCTGCACCGCCCTGCGCGATGGCACGTCGGCGGCGCTCCTCATCCGAAAGGTTCTTGTCATCGCGGTCGGCCGCTTCAGCCGCCTCCCACGCGCGGCGGAAGAGTGCGCGTGCGCGCTCGCGTTCGGTGTCCCAGAGCGCGTCGGCCGAACGAGCCTGCACGCGCGCTCTTAAGGCCGGGTCGCGGAAGGCGCGGGCTTCATCGGCGAGCGACGAGACGAGCGAGACGGCAGACGCACGACGCGCCTCGGCCATCGGGTCTACGGCTTCCGTCTTCGTCTTCTTCGCGTCGGTCTTCTTCTGCGGGCCGGAAGCCTGACGCGCGGCTGCGCCGGGCACGACGGTCACGAGACAGAACGCGAAGACGATGAGGCGCGTGGGTCTATTCATGTTCTCTTCCTCGAACCCGTGGGCGTGGGACGCGCTCCGGGCTGATGTCGAAGGGTTGCGGGGGCTTGGCGTCTTCGTCCGGATAGACGAAGACGCGCGCTCGCGTTTGGCTTGGAGGGATTAACGCCCGTGGCGGCGGGCGAGTTCCAAACACAGTTGGGCGGATAGAGTGAACTAAGTACGCCGCAGGCGCAAGAGCGAATCCTTAGACGGCGACGACTTCGATGTCCGGGTCTATCTCCTGCCGGATGAGGCTCTCGATGCCCATTAGCGTGCCGGTCAGAGAGCTTGGGCAGCTTCCGCATGCGCCCTGATAACGAATCGTGAGCGTCTTCTCTTCGAGCGAGAGCACTTCGAGCCAGCCACCATCCGAAGCGAGGTAGGGGCGTATCTTCTCGTCAAGCATCTCGTTGATGCGCGCCAGTCGCGGGTCGTCGCTCATCAGCGCGCCCAGAGCACCACC
This sequence comes from Acidobacteriota bacterium, assembly GCA_032230645.1. GTDB lineage: Bacteria > Acidobacteriota > Blastocatellia > Pyrinomonadales > Pyrinomonadaceae > QHXN01. The sequence goes on from JAVXWN010000163.1 coordinate 25,631, forward strand.
GACGCCCGAAGGTGCGGGCTGTGGCTGCTGCACGCTGCCGTTTGACGCCGCGCTCTCGGCGGCGCGTATCGGCACGGCCAGACGCGGTAGGAGGTCGTCCCAGTCAGCCTCGTCCGTCTTCTCGACCGTAATCATCTTATCCATGTAGAAGACCGATGAGATGTCGCCGACCGCGAAGAGCGGCGCGGCCAGAGGGTCTGCCGCGGCATCCTCCGCGTTATGGAAAGAGCGCGTCGTGCCGACCGTGACCGGCTCTTTCAGGATGAACTTGACGGCGTTCGGGTTCGGAGTCTCTTCGATGTTATCAATCTTAGGCATTCGTTAATCTCTCCATCCGTTAAGTGCTCACCTACTCAAATCAGCACGCCTCTTACGAGAGCTAAAACTTGTAGTACGATTTTCGTCTCGCCACATTATACCTCGTTTCAAGCATAAGGAGCAGTTGCGCTCAGTGTTCTGACAGGGCGACGCCGCACAGCCGACACTGAGCACCATGCGCGGGCTTTTCGTGTGCCTCCGCACGGAAGCTAACTCGTGTGTTGACATCACTTGCTACACTGACCGCGATGGTGCCAATTTTACGCGGCGGCGCGCGAAAATTAATTTGTCAAAAGGTAAAAGTAAGCGTATAGTTCTGTCCCTCGCTTGTCCCCCCTTCGCAGGTGAGACAAGTTGAGACGAGAGGCAGCAGGTAGCGAGGGCCGGCTGCCTCTTGCTATTATCCGAAGGTAGAGGTCAGAGGTCGGAGGTCAGTTGAAGAGGAAGTTTTTACTGACCTCCGACCTCTGACCTCTAATTTTATGAACATCGGAATCACTGTCTACCCGACCTACGGCGGGAGCGGCATCGTCGGCTCGGAGCTTGGCAAGGAGTTGGCCGAGCGCGGGCACACCGTTCACTTCATCTCGTCGGCGCTGCCGACACGGCTGACGCAGTTGAGCGAGCGCGTGCGCTTCCACGAAGTCGAGATGATGTCGTACCCGCTCTTCGAGCACCAGCCCTACACGCTTGCGCTCGCGACCAAGATGGCCGACGTGGCCGAGACCGAGAACCTCGACCTGCTCCACGTTCACTACGCCATCCCGCACTCGATCAGCGCGATACTTGCGCGCGAGTCTCTGAAGCCGCATCGCACCTTGCCCGTCATCACGACGCTGCACGGGACGGACATCACGCTCGTCGGCGCAGACCGCTCGTACCTGCCCATCACGCGCTACGGCATCGCGCAGTCGGACGGCGTCACCGCCGTCTCGCACTACCTCAAGCGCGCAACGGCCGAGACGTTTCAATTCGAGCACATCGCGGTCATTCCCAACTTCATCTGCGCATCCGACTACAGCCGCAAGCCGCGCGAAGAACTGCGCCGCGAACTCTCGCCCGCGGGCGAGCCGCTGCTGTGCCACGTCTCGAACTTCCGCCCGGTCAAGCGTCCCGTGGACTGCGTCGAGATTCTCTCGCGCGTGCGCGCGAAGGGGGTCGGCGCGCGGCTCGTGATGGTCGGCGACGGCAGCGAGCGCAGCCGCGCCGAGCACCGCGCTCGCTGCCTCGGCGTAGAGAGTTACTGCTCTTTCGTCGGCAAGCAGCCGCGCATCACCGACTACCTCTCGGTCTCGGACGTGCTGCTGCTGCCCTCGGAGCAGGAGTCGTTCGGACTCGCCGCGCTCGAAGCACTCGCCTGCGAAGTGCCGGTCATCGCCTCGCGCGTCGGCGGCATCCCCGAGGTGGTGGACGACGGCTTGACGGGCTGTCTGGCCGAGGTCGGCGACCTTGAGAAGATGAGCGAGTGCGCCGCGCGGCTCCTCTCGGATGAACGTCTGCGCCGCGAGATGGGGCGGCGCGCGCGCGAGTCGGCGGTCGGTCGCTACAGCACCGATCTCGTCATCCCGCAGTACATCGAATTCTATGAGCGCGTCATTGCGGCGGCCAAAGAGAACCCGTCGAAGTGAGGATGCGGCCGTGCACCTCGTCGAAGAGAAGCCGGTCGGCTACATCATCCAGAATCTCGAACGGGCATACGGCGTGCCCGTCAACAAGTGGACGGGGTGGGACGTGCTCGACATGCTCGTCTCGGTCATCCTCTCGCAGGCGACAAGCGACGCCAACAGCGACCGCACTTACGACGCGCTGAAGAAACGTTTCCCGACGTGGGACGCAGTGCTACGCGCTCGCGAGCAGACGCTCGCCGACACCATACGTCTCGGCGGGCTCGCCAACCAGAAGGCGGCGGTCATCCGTGAACTGCTGCGTCAAGTCAAAGAGCGTCACGGCTCGTTCGACCTCTCGTTTCTACGCGGCGCGAAGGCCGAAGAGGCCGTCGGCTATCTCACCGGTTTTCGCGGCGTCGGCCCGAAGACGGCGGCCTGCACGCTTCTGTTCGCCTGCGGCACGGAAGTCTTTCCGCTCGACACACACATCTTCCGCGTGCTTCGTCGCGTCGGCCTCATCCCCTCGAAGTGTTCCGACGAGTTCGCGCACCGCTTGATGAATCGCATCGTGCCCACGGGCAAGTTCTACTCCTTCCACGTCAACCTCATCCGCCACGGGCGCAAACTCTGCCGCCCGCGCGAGCCTCTCTGCGAGCGTTGCCCCATCGTCGAATACTGCGACTACGGGCGTGAGAGGATTTGAGAAGCGCGCGCGATTGACGACGTGAAGGGTTTGTACCAACCAAGTGGAGCACACCTGATAGTTTTCAGATTCATTCAGGGCGTTAACTGGTAAGAGCGAGACGAGCCATGCGTTCGCGCGAGCACGGTTTCCGCACGACCACATGCGGCGGCCTGTGCCGCGCGACCAACACTTGAAGGAGGAGAGCAGATGCACGGGGGAAGAACAATCTACTTCGTTCTCGGTGAAGGCGCAGTCGTCGAGCCCCCGTCCGCGGTCGGCGGGCCCGCCGCCGCCGCGCCGCCGCAGGTGTCGTCGCTCAGGTTCGGCAGGCTGTTCGGGAAGTCGCGCCGCATGATGCCGCCCGAACAGGGCAAGGCGCTCTTCGACAAGCTGGTCACGCTCGGGCTCTGCATGAACGATCCCGAGACTTACTGCCAGGAACCGCCACCTGTGAACGACGAAGAGTCTTCGATACCTTCGGGCTACACGTATCTCGGGCAGTTCATCGCGCACGAGATTACCTTCGACAGCACGGGCGACCTGCTTCAGGATGAGATGAAGCCGGAGAATTTGCGCACGCCGCAGATAGACCTCGATAGCCTCTACGGCGGAGAGAAAGGCGTGGCGGATAAGCCCGAGCTTTACGCGCCGGACGGCATCAAGCTGAAACTCGGAAAGACCTACCTCACCGTCCCGCCCAACAATACGTTCGAGAACGATCTGCCTCGCGACAAGGCCAATCAGGAGAACCCGAAGAAGGCTCTCATCGGCGACGAGCGGAACGACGAGAACCTCCCGCTGGCGCAGACGCACGTGGCCTTCATCAAGTTTCACAACGCGGTCGTCGAACGGCTCAAGGCGGAGGGCCATCAAGACGAAGGGCTGTTCGAGTGCGCGCGCGTGCAAGTCATACGTCACTTCCAGTGGATCATCCTCAAAGACTACCTGCCGCGCATCGTTGACGAAGACGTGCTCGACTGCGTCATGCGCCACGGCCTCGGATGGTTCAGGGCCGACGGCGAGGACGGCCTCTTCATGCCGCTCGAATTCTCGGCCGCCGCCTTCCGCATCGGCCATAGCATGGTGCGGCGCAGCTACGAGTGGAACGCGCTCCACTGCTCGGAGCCGCTGAGCCGTGGTGCCGTCACCATACTGGAACTGTTCCAGCAGACCGGCTTCAGCAGGTCGCCCAACGGACTCGGCGGACACCCGAGGCTTCCGAGCGACTGGGTCATTGACTGGCGGCGCTTCTACGACTTCGCTCCGCTCGCGAACATCGCGCCCGTCGCCAAGCTCAACCATACATCGAAGCTCGACACGCTTTTGAACTTCCGGCTCGACAAGGTGGTCGGCTTTCCCGACACGAAGCTCGACAAGATGCAGAAGGCCATCGCCGTGCGTAACCTCCTGCGTGGCTTCTATCTCGCGTTGCCGACCGGCGAGGAGGTGGCCCAGTGTATCGGCGAGAAACCGCTGACGCCCGAACAAGTGTCGGACGGGCCGCATCGGAAGCTGCTCGAAGACCCTGCCTTCCGCGGCCATACGCCGCTCTGGTACTACGTGCTCAAGGAGGCCGAGCTGAGCGGCGGCAGCCGACTCGGCCCCGTCGGGAGTCGCATCGTCGCCGAGACACTGGTCGGGCTTGTTAAGCAGAGCCGCTACTCGATACTCGACGACCCCGACTGGCGGCCGAGGTTCGGGGCCCGCGCGCCCGAGCGTTTCGAAATGATAGACCTGCTCGACTTCGCCAACGTGGTTAACCCCATAGGCTGAAAGCTTCAACATCACCGGCCCCGGTCGCGTATACAGTCGGGCTCTCTTAATTCGGCCGTGGTCTCTTCAATCTCAAGGGCAACATTCGGGGACGCTGCGGGCGCGCACGCCGATTCGACGGCGGCCGTCCGCTTGACACAACTTCTTGAAAGCATGCCAAGGAGGGCATGACTCATGGGCATCTACAAAAATCTTCAGAAGGTTCACGCCGCCGTGGTCGTGGATCAGGTGAAAGGCGCAGGGACGCTCGGCGAGCAGATCGGCGTGCTGGCGGTTAATGCCATCATCAGCGGCATGGACAGCGACGACTGGAAGAAATATATGTCGCTCTTCGCCGACAACGCCGAGCAGTTGAACCGACTGACGGTCAAAGCGGGGAGCGATGACAGTTGGCTTCGGCAGGCCAGAGCCTACATCGTCTCAAACGCCGTGTGCGCCGCCGGCACGACCACGTTCACCGGCAACAGGGTGACAACCGACGTTGACGGCGATGCGAGCGATGCGCCGGACGGCACGGTGGTCAAGCCCCTCAACATCGGCGAAGTGTAATCGCCGTTCGGGCGGACGCGGCGTTGCGGCGTGCCGGTCGGGCGCGCACGCCGCAGCGCTGCCTCGCGCAAGGGACGTAGACGGCCGGGACGAAGACCATCGGGGAGGCTGCGCGCGTGATGATGAACGAATACGGTAAGCAACACTCGCGGGGACGTTGTGTGCGTGACTATCACGCGCCTTCGAGATCGCTGAACGCGCAATGGGCGGCGCTGTGCGAGCGCCACCTCCCGTTGAGGCCGAAGAATTCTATCTGGCGATACAGTCGCGGGGCTCTGCCGGGCGACCCTGAGCAAGGTTGGAAGCTTCACGTCCCGGCGACCGTGCTCACGGCGGGTGAAGTTCTGCGTGCGGTCGCGCCCTTGCTGCGCGGACGCGGCGTTCTATACAAAGCGCCTGCCTCGCTCGGCGAGCTTGACAAGCTCAACAGCGGAATCTTCTATGGCTACAGTCAGGTGGGAAAGTTCCTCACCGTCTACCCGCGCACGAACGCGGAGGCGTTGCTGCTTGCGCGCGAACTCTATCAACTGACGCGCGGGATGGGAGCCCCGGCCATCCCCTTCGATTTGAAGTACAGGGCGGACGGCTGCGTCTATTACCGCTACGGCGCGTTCAAGGCGCTTGAGGTCGAGGGGCACGACGGCGCAGTGACCTACGCCATACGCGACCCCGAAGGGCGATTCGTTCTCGACACGCGCGACTCCGCAGCACGCCCCGAGTGGATCGCAGACCCTTTCATCGAAGGAGCGGGGCTCCCTGCATCCGAGCCCGCCGCGTTGACGCCGCTGCAAACTACCTTCAAGGCGTTCCGCGCTCTCGCGCAGAGAGGCAGGGGCGGCGTCTATCAGGCGCTCGACCTGAGCGCGACGCCGCCGCGCCTCTGCATCTTGAAGGAGGGGCGACGAGACGGCGAGGTCTGCTGGGACGGGCGCGACGGCTTCTGGAGAATCGGACACGAGCGACGCGTCCTCGAAGCTCTCGACGGCGCGGGCGTCGAAGTGCCGCGCGTCTACTCTTCGTTCGGAGCAGAGAAGAACTACTACCTCGCCGTCGAGTTCATCGTGGGCGAGAGTCTCGACCGTTGGCTTGAGCGCAGGCGTCGGAGGCTCGGCGTCGCGCGTGCGCTCGCGATGGCCGCGCACCTCGCGCGCCTCGTCGCGCGCATACACTCGGCGGGCTGGGTCTGGCGCGACTGCAAGCCGGGCAATCTCGTCATCACGAAGAGCGGCCGATTGCGCCCGCTCGACTTCGAGGGCGCGTGCCCTGTCGAGAGCCCCGACACGTTGCCGTGGGGCACCGTCGGCTACATGCCGCCCGAGGGAACCCACGCCTTTCGCGGTCAGTCGAGGCTGCCCGAAGACCTCTATGCGTTGGGCGCGGTCATCTATCTTCTGTTCGCGGGACGCACGCCCGACGCGCCGTCCACGGTTCCGCTCGGACGTGTGCGGCGCAACCTTCCACGCGATGTGAACGACGTGGTAGCAGAACTGCTCGACCCCGACCCGCGCCGTCGGCCCGGCGCGCTCGAAGCCGCGCGAAGACTTGAGGCGGCGCTCTCTTCTAAAACTTCTGCGCGTGCTTAGGGCGTGAGATTGACGCGGCGTGCGAGATCGGCAAAGCGCGGGTCGGGTCGCAGGTCGTCGTATAACGAGTCGGTCGTGAGGTAAGCGAGAAGTGCGAGCCGCTCCTGATAAGCCGCTTCAAGTTTGGCGAAGGCTTCATCCCTGTCGCTCATGCCGATGCGAACAAGCGCCTCCTCAAGCGGCGGCATGGGCTTGGTCTTGGATAACTCGTTGATCTCGCGAATCATGGCGAGCGCGGCGTCGGGCCTGCCCGCCTTGCCGTAGGCATAGCCGAGTGGGGCGGCGTAGAGCGGATTCATCGAGTGCAGTTTTTCGAGCACCACGATTGCCTCATCAACCCGCCCCTGTTGCAGCAGCACGAGCCCCATCATGTGAAGGTAAGGTGCGTAGTCCGGATTCTCCGCGAGCAACGCGCGGAAGTGCGCGGCGGCCTCGTCGGAGCGGCGCGCGTAGTAGAGCGCACGCCCGTAATTCATCGCGGAGATCGGCGAATAAGGGTCAAGCTTCTTTCCCGCGTCGGCCTCCCTGACCGCCTCGTCGTAACGACCAAGCGCGGCAAGCAGGTTCGAGTAAGCGCGATGCGCGGGCGCGTAACCGGGGTCGAGCACCAACGCGCGACGGAACTCCTGCTCCGCCTCCTGCCACTCCCACTCGTTGAGCTTGATGTTCCCCATCGAGGTATGCGCCTCGGGCAGTGTGTCGTCGCTTTCGAGCGCCTTGCGCGCGGCCCAGTTCGCCTTCTCCATCGCATCCTTTGTCCTGACGGGGCCGTAGGCAACGGTCGTCAGCAGCACGTATGCGTCGGCAAGTCCCGTGTAGGCTTGCGCGAAAGAAGGGTCTAAGTTGAACGCGCGCTCGAAGAGACCGATGGCCGTCCGGACATTATCCTGTGTCCTTTGCAGGCTCAAGAGATGCTGCCCGCGCATGTAGAGACGCATCGCCTCTTCGTTGTCGGTCTGCCGCTTGGCGAGCAGCTTCCTCTCGTCGCCTAACAGCCACAGACCTATCCTCGAACTCACCGCGCTAGTAATTTCGTTCTGAAGCGCGAGCGTGTCTGCCCCGTCGAGGTTGAACGTGCCGTCCCAAATCTGCGATGCGTCCGAAGCGTTGAGCAGGCTGAGGTGGAGTTGAAGCGAGTTGCCGCGCTTGAAGACCTGTCCGGCGAGCACCGCGTCGGCCTGCAACTCGCGACCGATGCGCGCGAGGTCTGCGCGCTCGCCCCTGCCGGGCGGGACGGCGCTCGGCAGCCTCACACGCAGACGCGGCAAGTATGAAAACTTGGCGGAGAGATTGCGCGTGAGTCCTTCGCTCAGGTAGTCGGCCTCGCGGTCTTCGCTCGCGTTGGCGATGGGCAGGACGGCCAGCGTATGAACGCTCGACAGCTTCATGTAGATGAAGCCCGCGCAGGCCGAGAGCAGGAGCACGAGCGCGAGCGCGGCCGAGGCGAGTCGCATCCGGCGGCGACGCTTGAGCGCGAGGCGCGCGCGCAGCGCATTCGTCTCGTCGTCGCGGGTCGCGGCGCTCGCGGCGCGAAGGTCTCGGAGCAGTTCATCGGCCGTCTCGTAACGAAGCGCGCTCTGCTTCGCGAGACACTTGCGAACGAGCGGCGCGAGCGTGCGCGGCGAGCGCGGCGGGAGGTCTTCGAGCGGCGGCGCTTCGTCCTCCTTGATAGCGTTGATAATCTCTTCGTCGGTCTCGCGCAGGAAGGGGTTACGGCCCGCCAGCATCTCGTAGAGGACGATGCCGAAGCTGAAGAGATCGCTGCGGCCGTCAAGCTCTTCGCCACGCGTTTGCTCCGGCGACATGTATGCGACCGTCCCGATGACGACTCCGTTGTGCGATGTCTCTTCGGGTGCGCGCGCGTCTGCGTCCTGCTGACGCGGCCGGACGAACTTGGCGAGGCCGAAGTCGAGGACTTTGACCTGCCCGGCCTTCGTCACGATGATGTTCTGTGGCTTCACGTCGTGATGGATGACGCCGCGCGCGTGCGCGGACGCGAGCGCCGAGACGATCTGCTCGGCGAGGTCGAGAGCGCGTTCGAGTTCAAGCCGACCAGCGCCGAGCAGCGCGGCGAGCGTGTCGCCCTCGACGTACTGCATCACGATGAAGTTGTGGCTGTCGGTCTCTTCGACACCGTAGACAGCGCAGATGTTCGAGTCCTCAAGCCTCGCGACGGCGCGCGCCTCTTGCATCAACTGCTCGTGCGCCCACTCGCCGCCGACAAGGCCGCCCGAGATGAACTTCAACGCGACGGGGCGTTCGAGCACCGAGTCTTCAGCCAGATATACTTCGCCCATGCCGCCGCGCCCCAGCAGGCGCACGACCTTGTAATGACCGATTGAGCTTCCCACGAGCGACCCGGCCAGCCCTTCGGTGAGCACCCTCATACCAAGAGTGAGCGCCGGAAGCTCGATGAAGCTGCGCTCGGACTCGGAGGCCGCGACGAGCGATTCGACCTCTGTGCGCAAGCGTTCATCCCCGTCGCACTCGCGCGCGAGATAGTCGGCCCGCTCCGCGCCGCTGAGCAGCAGCGCGGCGTGGAACAACTCTTCGACGCGCAGCCAGTCTTCAGTCCGCATTCCCAATCTCCCGCGCCAGCCAAGCCTTTGCCATCTTCCAATCGCGCGCGACCGTGATGACTGACACGCCCAGCACCTCGGCCGTCTCTTCGACCGAGAGACCTCCGAAGTAGCGCAACTCGACGACGCGGCACTTGCGCTCGTCAAACGCCGCCAACCGCGTGAGCGCCTCATCGAGTGCGATTAGCTCGGCCGACTTCTCCGCGCCGACCACGGCCACCTCGGAGAGCGACACCTGCACGGCCTGTCCGCCGCGCTTGGCGCGATGGCGGTCGCGCGCGTAGTTCAGAAGGACGCGGCGCATGATTCGCGCCGCGATGCCGAAGAAGTGCGCGCGGTTCTGCCAGCGCACGCTCTTCTGGTCAACGAGTCGGAAGTAAGCCTCGTTGACGAGCGCCGTGGTCTGGAGCGTGTGGCCGGGGTTCTCCTTGCGCATGTAGTGGCGCGCGATGCGGTGTAGCTCTTGCTCGATGAGCGGCAACAGACTTTCGAGCGCCATCTGGTCGCCGTCGCTCCAAGCGATGAGCAGTCGTGTGATTTCCGAGGGTGCGGGCAACGTCTCCTCAATCCTCCGTCAGCGATTAGTTGATAAGGAGGGCCTGGTTCTAAGCCCTCACACCTGCGTAGAAAAAAATAGTCCGCCTGATAGTTTTCCGAGTGATTTGGTGCGTTAGGTGATGACAGGAAACAGTTCCCAAGCCGCAGGCACGCTGTTGACGAAGGCTCCTCGTCAGCCAGCCCTCGAAGGGCAGCGGTATTTATATAGTCTCCGTTGGTGAAATTGCAACGTCCTGACGTTGGAACTCCTCCTGATACGCGAGACGTTCAATCCGGGGGCCGTCTTCTTCAACGACCCGCTCCCAATCAAGGAGGGGCTGACAAAGCACGCGCAGAGGCATCACAACCACCTGCACATACGCTTCAGCTAAACGGGCACGCCTCCCGCCTTCAATGGCGATGCCCGATGGGGACGACCGCGCAGCCCGAGCCTTCAGTCAAAAGGCTGCGCGGCCAACTCAACCCCTTTGCACGACCCACCCCAGCCGCGGCCCGCGCGTGTCCCCGCCAGCACGCGGGGGCCGCTAGCCCACACACGCTCTGTGCGTTTGACCGCCACCCGGTTACCGCTTATTATCTTCTGGCCGAGTCGTAATACAGTCCTTCACCGGAACTCAGGAACTCCTCCCCCGGCGTTGGATTAGCTTTAACTTCTTAAAAGCCGGCGGGCTGGCTTCACAGTTTGCCCCGTCAGCATTCATTTGAACAATTCGGTTCTCATAATCCGGCTGGCGGTGAAGTATGTCCCCCGGCCCTTCCTTCGACGGACGTTCGCCGACAGTGTCATTCTTTCATTCATTCGCTAACGGCTTTTTCCGAAGCAATCGCGCCCCAAAGACTTGCACAAACAAAACCTCATGTCTGTAAAGTCATTTGCTGCTCACTGGCAGACAAGTCAGCGGGTATAACCGTCACGGAGGGAAAATGAGAAAAGCTTTTGCGTTATTTGCGACCCTGGTTCTTTGCACACTCCTACTACCGGCAGTAGTATTCGGCCAGGGCAACTCACAGGTGATTCAACCGGATCACTTCGACAAGTCCGACCGCCCCTTGCGCGAGATGTTCGAGCGCGGCGACAAGCCCAACCTCGCACGCGGTGGCCGCGACTTCGAGCCCGGCCGCCCGCAATCGGTCGGCAACTCGAACCCCGGCGGCATTGACCCGCTGGTCGAGCGCAACAACGTTGCCTTCTCGGCCTACGCGCAGCCGAAGGCCGCGACCACAGGCACGGGCATTGACCCCAACAACCGCGTCGCGCCTCCCGACACGACCGGAGACCTCGGCCCCAACCACTACGTCCAGTGGGTCAACCTTCGCTACTCGATCTACACGCTGACGCGTGACGTGAACAATCAGATCACGGGCTTCAACATTGTCCCCGGCTTCCCCAAAGCGGGCAACGTCATCTGGCAGGGCTTCGCCGACACGGCCTGCGCCAACGACAACGACGGCGACCCCATCGTGCAGTACGACCAGTTGGCCGACCGCTGGGTGCTCACGCAGTTCGCCGTCGCCGCTTCGCCCTACAAGCAGTGCATCGCGGTCTCGACCAGCCCTGACCCGACCGGCACCTACTACCGCTACTCCTACTCCTTCGGCACGAGCTTCAACGACTATCCGAAGATGGGCGTGTGGCCCGACGGTTACTACATCACCTACAACATGTTCAAGAACGGGCGCACCTTTCAGGGCGCGAACGTGTGCGCGCTGGAGCGCGACAAGATGCTCATCGGCGCGACGGCGCGACAGATTTGCAAGCTGACGGCGAGCGGCTCAAGCATTGAGCCGTCCGACATCGAAGGCACGACGCTTCCGCCCACGGGGAGCCCGAACCTTCTGCTCAACATCACTTCGACGGCGCTCAACTTCTGGCGCTACAGCGTCAACTGGACGGCGGGCACTTCGACGCTCACCGGCCCCATCGCGGTGCCGGGCGTCACGGCCTTCAGCCGCGCCTGCAGCGGCGGCGTCTGCATCCCGCAGCCGGGCACCTCGCAGCAACTCGATTCGCTGGCCGACCGCTTGATGTACCGCCTGAGCTACCGCAACATCGGCGGCCACGAATCGCTGCTCATCAACCACTCGGTCGCGACCGGCGGCACGAGCGGCGTCCGTTGGTACGAGTTGCGCAACGCCACGGGGCAGACACTCGCGAGCGCGAACCCCGTGGTCTATCAGCAGGGCACCTTCTCGCCCGACGCGACCTATCGCTGGATGGGTAGCGCCGCGATGGACAAGACCGGCGGCATCGCCATCGGTTACAACGTCTCAAGCTCGACGCTCGTCCCGAGCATCCGCTACGCCTACCGTGGGCCTGCGGACGCACTGGGCGCGCTCGGCAACGAGACCAACATTCTCACGGGCTCGGGCTCGCAGCTCGCGACGCTCAACCGCTGGGGCGACTACAGCACGGTGAGCGTTGACCCGGTTGACGGCTGCACGATGGTCTTCACGACCGAGTACCTGCCCGCTAACGGCACCTTCAACTGGGCCACATACATCTACTCGTTCAAGCTGAGCACCTGCCAGTAGGCGGGCCGTCGGCCTCGAACACATCAAAAGGGGCGGGCGCTCGCGGGGGGCGTCCGCCCCTTACTTTCGACCGAAGGCATCTTCCGATGGATGGCTTTGGTTTATACTTCATCCAAGAATGGCAGTGTGAGGTCGCAAATGAACCGTCAGCTTAAAATCACATTCGTCGTCGTCGCACTCAGTCTCCTCGCCTCGCTTCCGGCCGAGGGCGGGCAGCGTCGTGTTAGCCGGAGGCACGTGAGAGCCAACGCGCTGAGCGCGGGAGTGTGGGGCGGCGAGCACGTCCGGCTTGAGGTCACGGAGCACGGCGCGACAATCGAGTACGACTGCGCACACGGCGTCGTCGAGCAGCGAATCGTCGTTGACCGCGCGGGCCGCTTCAACGTTGCGGGCACGCACTACGAGGAGCATGGCGGGCCCGTGCACGCCTCGGACAATGAGAGCGGCTACGCTGTCCGCCTGAGCGGACGCGTTGGCGGCAGTCTTATGAAGCTCACCGTCACACGAGCCGGTACGAAGAAGACGGTCGGCACTTTCACGCTCGTTCGAGACAGGGAGGCACAACTCATGAAGTGTCGCTGACGCGCGTCTCGTTTATATGTCTTATCTGATTGACGGCAACAACGTGATGGCGCAGCGCGTGGGGTGGCACAGGGACAAGGCCGGAGCGCGTCGCCGCCTGCTCGCGGAACTGGCGCGGTTCGCACGTGAGGCGGCCATCACCGTCGAGGCCGTCTTCGACGGCGCGCCTGACGAATTCTTCCCCGACGGCTCGTACTTCATGGGCGTGCGTGTCTTCTACGCCGCGCGCGGCTCGGACGCCGACGCGCGCATCAAGCAGTTGGTCGAAGCGTCGCGCGAGCGCCGCACGCTTAAGGTCGTCACCTCAGACCGCGCGCTTGCCGACTATGTTCGACGATGCGGCGCGCAGGTCATACGCTCGGGCGAGTTTCGCCGTCGGCTCGACGCCTCCGTCTCGGACGGCGAAGAGTCGGAACGCGAAGCACGCGTCGGCGTGAAAGAGGATGAGCTTGACGAGTGGATGTACTACTTCGGAGTCGCGCCGGAGGATGACGAGTGAAGGCAAGCCACAGGCGGCTTGCCTTTAATTTTTCTCTAACAGCTCGACATCGAAGATGAGCTTCTTGCCTGCGAGGGGATGGTTGCCGTCAATGGTGATATGTGTGTCGGTGACTTCGGTGACGACGACCTCAATCTGGTTGCCGTCCTGTAGCGGGAGGCCAAAGTGCATGCCGACCTGCGGCTCAATGGGGAACTGCGCCACCTCGCGCGAGATTTGCGTAACGAGCGTGTCGCGGCGCGGGCCGTAGGCGTCCTCCGACTCGATCTCAACCGTCCGCGTGTCGCCGACGTTCATGCCGCGCAAGGCTTCGTCAAAGCCGGGGATGACTTCGCCCGCGCCGACCGTGAACTCCAACGGCTCGCCGTCCTTCGAGGAGTCGAAGACCTCACCGTCTTCGAGGCGTCCCGTGTAATGGACGCGCACGCGGTCGCCGTTTTTCGCCGCCTCTGTCATAATCGCCCTCCGTCAGTGTCCCTTGTTTTGCGGAAGCATCGCACATCCGCATGACGAACGCCAGCCCCCGAATCCGCGCGCCGCACACCCCACGGCCGCGCGTCGCCGCCGCCGAAGGAAGCCTCGTCCATGAAGAAGAACCTCTCGACAATCATCGCCCTTCTGCTCGGGTTCGCGCACGTCCCGGCCGCGCCCGCCGCGCCTCGCGCGCAAGTGCCGCAACAACAGCAACAGCCCGCGCAGCAGCAACAGCCAACTCCGATGCCGAGTCCTTCGCCATCGAATGAAGCGGACGAAGACGTGGTACGCATCACCTCGAACCTCGTGCAGTTCGACGCCGTCGTCACGGACAAGCAGGGGCGGCTTGTGACAGACCTTCGCCCCGAAGACTTCGAGGTGTTCATCGACGGCAAGCGGCAGGAGATAACAAACTTCTCGTTGGTCTCGAACGAAACGGCAACGGTCACAGAGCGACCGGCCGCGCGCGGGGACAAGACCGCAACGCTGTTGCCTCCGCCTCCGCCCGTGCCGTTGCGCGCGAGTCAGGTGCGACGCACCATCGCGCTCGTCGCCGACGACCTCGGCACTTCGTTTGAAGACCTCATCTTCGTGCGCCGCGCCTTGAAGAAGTTCGTTGACGAGCAGATGCAGCCCGGAGACCTCGTCGCCATCATGAGGACGAGCGCGGGCGTCGGCGCGCTTCAGCAGTTCACCACCGACAAGCAGTTGCTCTATCGCGCCATCGAGCACGTGCGCTGGAACCCGCAGGGGCGCGCGGGCATCAGCGCGTTCGCAGCCATCGAGCAAGACCCGCTCAGGCAGGCGAGCGCGGTCGGCGGCAACACGTCCGGCCAACCCGGAAGCGATAGCAGCGGCGGCGATAGCTCGGGCAGCGACGCGCGCGACTCAGCCGCCGACCTTGAAGAGTTCCGCGAGGGACTCTTCACCGTCGGCACGCTCGGCGCGCTCAACTTCATCGTCCGAGGGATGAGAGAACTGCCCGGTCGCAAGTCGGTCGTCGTCTTCTCCGACGGCTTCTCGATTCGTCAAGACCCGAAGAACTCGAACGACACGAAGAACACCGAACGCATCTTTGAAAACCTGCGGCGGTTGACCGACCTCGCCAACCGCGCCTCGGTCGTTATCTACACGATGGATGCGAGGGGACTTCCCGCGCTCAGCCTGACCGCGGCCGACCAGATCACTCCGTCGAGGGGCGGGCCCGTCAGCGACGCCCTGAACGACCGCAGGGACGCATACTTTAACAATCAAGAGGGGCTGGCCTATCTCGCGCAGCAGACGGGCGGCCTCTTCATACGCAACACGAACGACCTCGGCAGCGGCGTCCGCCGCGTGCTCGAAGACCAGAAGGGCTACTATCTCATCGGCTTTCGTCCCGGCGAAGGCGTCTTTGATTCCTTGAAGGGACGAACGCGCTTCAACAAGCTTGAGGTGAAGGTCAAACGCGAAGGACTCCGGCTGCGCACACGCGCGGGCTTCTACAACTACACGGAAGAGCAGTTGAAGCCCACGACGCCGCGCACGCGCTCCGAGCAGATACTGGCGGCCATTACTTCGCCGCTCACCTCGGGCGAATTGAGCCTGCGGCTGACCTCGCTCTTCAACAGTCCTTCGGAGAAGAACGGCGTGGTTGACTCGCTGCTGCACATTGACATGAGCCAGTTCAAGTTCACCGACGAGGCCGACGGTTGGAAGAAGGCGGTCGTTGATGTCGTCGCCATCGTCTTCGGCGAGAACGGGCAGGTCATTGACGAGATCAATCGCACCGAGACGGTGCGCGCGCGCGACGACATGCTCCGGCGCATCCTCTCAAGCGGTCTCGTCTACGTGATGAAGGTTCCCGTTAAGCGGCCGGGCGCTTATCAACTGCGCGTCGCCGTGCGCGACGCCGTGACCGAGAAGCTCGGCTCGGCCAGCCAGTTCATCGAAGTGCCCGACCTCAAGAAAGATCGTCTCGCGCTCTCGGGCATCTTCATGACGGAACCGGCCGAGAGTGCAGCGCCGCAAGCGCCTGCCGCCGCCCCGTCGGCGACGACGACGCGCGAGGGAAGTAGCGACGCTACGGCTGCGAGTGGCGGCGTGAACCCGCTGCGCGATGCCACGGTGCGCCGCTTCCGCGCGGGCTCGCAGGTAGACTTTCTCTACGACATCTACAACGCGCGCGTAGACCGCGCCACCTCGCGCCCGCAGTTGCAGACGCAGGCGCTCGTCTTCCGCGACGGGCGGCCCGTCTTCACCGGCTCCGTGCAGTCTTACGATCCGGGTGGGCAGACCGATATGTCGCACCTACAGGCCGGGGCGCGTCTCGGGCTCGGCGCAGGGTTCGCGCCCGGCGAGTACGTCCTACAGGTCGTCGTCACCGACGCGCTCGCCAAGGGCAAGACCCGCACCGCGACGCAGTGGATAGATTTCGAGGTCGTGAAGTAGTGAATGGTGAATAGAAAATGGTGAAGGGTGAATCGGTGCCGAGTCATGCTTTGGTCGGGCGATAATTGACCGGCACGAACGAGACCCGACTACTATTCACCATTCATCATTCACTATTCACTATTCACCATTCACCATTTACCATTCAACCTCATGGCCCTCCTCTTCGCCTGCGCGCTCTTTGTCAGCGCGTTGCTGCTCTTCTGGGTTCAGCCGCTGGTGGGCAAGACGGTCTTGCCGTTGTTGGGCGGGACGCCCGCGGTCTGGAACACCTGCATGCTCTTCTTTCAGGCATTGCTGCTGGCGGGTTACGCCTACGCGCTCGCGCTCACGCGCTGGTTCTCCGCTCGCGCGCAAGTGCTGTTGCACGGCGCGTTGCTCGTCGCAGCGGCGGCTCTCTCTCTTCCCATTGCGGTTGGCGGTGCGACGGCAGTGGTGGCGGGGCCGCCCGTGGGTGTCAGTCCCGCATGGTGGCTCTTAAAGACTCTGATGTTGACGACCGCGCCGTCCTTCTTCGTGCTCTCGGCCAGCGCGCCGCTGTTGCAGAAGTGGTACTCGCGCACGCGCTCGGGGTCGGCCGCAGACCCTTACTTCCTCTATGCCGCGAGCAACGCGGGAAGCCTCTCGGCGCTGCTCGGCTTTCCCGTCCTACTTGAACCCACACTGACGCTCGGGCAACAGGGGCGCGCGTGGACATTCGCATACGGCGCTCTCGCCGCGCTCGTCATTGCGTGCGCGTGCGTCGCTTTGCGCGCGACCTCGAAGGCGCGTGAAGAGATTATTGAAGAGCAAGTTGAGGCGGACAAAAGAGAGTGGCGCGGAAGCTCCCCGGAGCGTTTGAGTGTGGGGCGGCGTCTGCGCTGGGTGCTGCTGGCGTTCGTGCCTTCGAGTCTCGTGCTCGGCGCGACGACTTACATCACGACCGACCTCGTAGCCGTGCCGCTGCTGTGGATCATCCCGCTCTCGCTCTATCTACTGAGCTTCGTCGTCGTGTTCGCGCGCGTGCGTGTGAAGCGGCGCGTGCTGGCGGCGCGCGTGCTGCCGGGCGCGGCCGTCATGCTCGTGCTCGTCTATCTTTCGGGCGCGGCGCAGCCCGCGTGGTTCCTGATACTCTTCCACCTCTTCTTTCTCTTCGCGGCGGCGCTCGTTTGCCACGGACGGCTCGCAGACGACCGACCCGACGCCGCACACCTCGCGGAGTTCTACCTGTGCATGGCCGCGGGCGGTGCGCTCGGCGGACTCTTCAACGCGATAGTCGCGCCGCTGCTCTTCAACACGGTCGTCGAGTACCCGCTCGTCATACTGCTCGCAAGCTATCTGCGCCCCGCGTTCCGGCGCGAGCGCGGTCGCTTGCTCGGGCTGCGCCTCGGCGCTACAAGGACGGCGAGCACTCGCGCCGCCGTCGAGAATGAAAGCCGCGCTGTCAAAGATGAAAGCCACATGGTCGAGAATGAAAGCGGTGATGAAGAGGATGAGGGCGACGCTTTCATTGAAGGGCTTGACGATGGAGGAGGCGCGCATCGGCGCATCGGCGCTTATGACTTGCTGCTCCCTTTGTCGCTGGGCGTGTTGACGGCCGTGCTTCTGCTCGTCGTGCGGCAGTTCGAGATGGGTGCAGTCGAGCGCGTCGCGGTCTCGCTCGGCGTCCCGCTCTTCCTGCTCAACTACTTCTTCGCACCGCGTCCCTTCAGGTTCGCGCTCGGGCTCGGCGCTGTGATGCTGGCCTCGGCTCTCTTCGCGGAACAGCCCGGAAGGACGCTGCTCGCCTCGCGCAACTTCTATGGCACGCTTCGCGTCGAGGTGGACGGCGCGGAGACGATTCATTGGCTGCATCACGGCAGCACGCTGCACGGCAAGCAGTACACGGACGAGTCGCGACGTTGCGAGCCGCTCTCCTACTATCATCGCAGCGGCCCGCTCGGCTCGCTCTTCGCGGCGCTGCGCGAGCGTGTGAGCGTCGCCGACGTGAAGCAGGGGAGTGTTGTCGCGCGTCCCGTCGCCATGCGTAGCGTCGCGGTCGTGGGACTCGGCGCGGGCACGACCGCCGCTTACTCGCGTGCAGGCGAGGCATGGACTTTTTATGAGATAGACCCGGCGGTGGTCGAGGTCGCGCGCAGTCCCCGTCTCTTCACATATCTTTCGGCGTGCTCGGCCGCGCCCGTGAACATAGTTGTCGGCGACGCGCGGCTGCGTCTGCGAGAAGCAGCGGAAGGAGCCTATGACCTGATCGTGCTCGACGCCTTTAGCTCGGACGCCGTGCCCGCGCACCTCCTGACGCGCGAGGCGTTGGCGCTCTATCTCTCGAAGCTCGCGCCGGGTGGCGTCATCGCCTTCCACGTCTCAAACCGCAGCCTCGAACTCGAACGCGTCGTCGGCGGGCTCAGTGCGGACGCACGCCTGAGCGCGCGCGTCTTCGCCGACAAGCTCTATGACCCGGAGACGGGACACGACCCCTCGACGTGGGTTGCCGTCGCGCGCAACGACGGAGACCTCGGCGCGCTTGCCTCCGGCGATGCGCGCTGGCAAACGCTCGACGCTTCAACAAACAAGCTCGTCCTCTGGCGCGACGACTTCTCGGACGTGCTCGGCGTCTTCAAGTGGCTCTGAGTTGGTGAATGGTGAATTGAAAGTCCGCCTTCACCATTCATCATTTACCATTTACTATTCACCAATATGCGATCCGTCATCGTCGGCACGGCCGGCCACATAGACCACGGGAAGACAACTCTGGTGCGCGCGCTTACGGGCGTGGATGCAGACCGTTTGCCTGAAGAGAAGCGGCGCGGCATCACCATTGACCTCGGGTTCGCGGAGCTTGACCTCGGCGACGTGCGCGTCGGCTTCGTTGATGTGCCCGGCCACGAACGTTTCGTGAAGAACATGCTTGCAGGTGCGCACGGGCTCGACCTCGTTGCGCTCGTCATCGCGGCCGACGAGGGCGTGATGCCGCAGACGCGCGAGCACTTCGAAATCTGTTGTCTGCTTGGCGTCCGCGCTGGCCTCGTCGTCTTGACGAAGGCCGACGCGGTTGACGAAGAGCTGCTCGAACTCGTTCGCGCGGAAGCCGAGGAACTGCTCGCGGGCTCGTTCCTCGAAGGCGCACCCGTGGTCGCCGTGAGCGCGCGCACGGGGCAGGGGATTGAAGAGTTGAAAGCGGCGCTGCGCACCTCGGCGCACGGCGTGCCCGAAAGGTCGCCGGACACTCTGGCGCGACTGCCCGTTGATCGCTCGTTCACGATGCGCGGCTTCGGCGCGGTGGCGACGGGCACGCTCATCGCGGGCGAGATTAAAGAAGGCGACGAGCTTGAGCTTCTTCCCGGCGGCGTCGGCGTGCGCGTGCGCGGCCTTCAGGTTCACGGCGCGGGCGTGCGCAAGGCAAGCGCAGGGCAGCGCACGGCCGTCAACCTTGGCGGCGTCGAGACGGCGGGCGTCAAGCGCGGGATGGTGCTCGCGCATGCGCGACGACTTACGCCGACGCAGATCGTTGACGCACTCATCACCGTGCTCGCGGACGCGCCGCGCCCGCTGCGCACACGTCAGCGTGTGCGCGTGCATCATGGCACGGCCGAGGTGTTGGCGCGCGTCGCCGCGCTCGAAGAGTCGGGCGAGATCGCGCCGGGCTCCGTGGGGCTCGCGCAAGTGCGGCTTGAGTCGCCCATCGTCGCGCTCCCCGGCGACCGCTTCATCCTGCGCACATACTCGCCGCAGCGAACAATCGCGGGCGGCGAAGTTCTCGACGCGCACGCGCGCAAGCATCGCGGCCGCGAGCGCACCGCTGCGCGCGAGAGATTAGTTGCGCTTCGCGATGCCGACCGCGCGACGCGACTCGCCTTCTTCGTCGAGTCGGCAGGAGCAATGGGCCTGCGTCGCGCGGAGGCCACGGCGCGCACGGGCTGGCGTGACGACGTGCTCGACGCGGCGCTGGCCGAAGCGTTGAAGCGGGGCTCAATGTTTGAAGTGGAGGGCGTGCTTGTGGGAAGCGAGGTCGTCCGCAGTCACGTGCGCGCGGCCATCGTCGCGGTCGAAGCGCATCACAAGCGCGAGCCTCTGTCGCGCGGGCTTGCGCGCGAGACTCTGCGCGAGCGCGTCTTCGCACACGCCGCGCCCGAGCTTTTCCGCGCCGCGTTGAAGACGGCCGGTGAAGAGGGCTCTCTCGTCGCGGAGCGCGAGCTTGTGCGCGCCGCCGCGCACAGCCTTGAGCTTTCGCCTGCTGACGCGGCGTTGCGCGATTGCTTGGAGGGCATCTATCGCGCCGCCGCGCTCGAAGCGCCGACGCTCGAAGAGGCGTTTGCGGGCGCGAGGCGCGAGGCGGGCGGTCGTCCCGAGCACCTGCGCAAAATCCTGCGCCTCCTGCTGGATTCGGGCGCGCTCGTGCGCGTGCGTGAAGACCTGCTCTTTCACCGCGAGGCGCTCGAACGCCTCACGGCGGCGCTCAGTGACTACGCCGTTGCCCACAGTCCAGAGCGGCTGATAGACGTGGCCGCCTTCAAAGAACTCTCCGGCGTCTCGCGCAAGTACGCCATCCCGCTCCTCGAATACTTCGACCGCGAGCGCGTCACACGCCGCGCGGGCGACCGGAGGGTGATTTTGTAGTCAATGGTAAATGATGAATAGTAAATGGTGAGCGGCGAATACATATCGAGCCACGCCGTCCTTTTGAAGTCATACACGGCCCCGCCCGAACACGATTACCATTCACCATTCACCATTTACCATTTACGAAAGGCTTGCTTCCGGCGCGCGGCGGCGCTAACATAGCGCCGCACCCGACGCAGTACCGTTTGTTCTCTAGTTGAGACCCGGCGCATTCTCAAGAGCGAGATATTCCGGCTTTATCCATAGCCGACACTTTACCGTCTCAACGAACGCTGGAGGTTGAAGATGAAGAGCCTAGTTGACGTTCTGCTTGTCATCGTAGCGTTGGCCGCCCTCGCCTTCGCGATATACGAGTTCTATACCTTCGTGACGGGGCACGACAACGGCTTCACGCGGAACCTGATGATGGCTATCATCGGCTTCGTCGTGATGTGCGTCTGCGCGCTCGCCGTCTTCATGCGCCACTCGGGCGCGGAAGAAGAGATACACATCACGCAGTGACGAACGCGCCACTGCCTCTCTCCATCTCGTGGGCTCCGAGCACGCCGAGCCTACGGCTTCGCGTCCGCGCCGCG
>JAVXWN010000167.1:0-3725 GCA_032230645.1 Acidobacteriota bacterium
GAAGTGAACGAGCGCCTTCGAGGTCTGCCCGTTGTAGGCCGCGCCGAGACCGGGGCAGACGAATGAGAGCAGCAACGCCACGAACGCAGAGGTCTTGCGCCGGACGACGCCCGCCGGGCCGGGCCGCGCCTGTTGCTGCTGCAAAGTCTCGACGCCCGCGACGATGCAGTCCTGACAGTAGGGGAAGCCGCGTATCCGATGGTCGCACGCGGGGCAGAGAGGGCGTCCGCAGCGGCTGCACTGCACGACCGCGCGGTTCGTCAGGTGATAAGCACAATTCATCAGACCTGATGCCAAAACTTTCGCCCCCGTCCGTCGCCTTCAAAAACTTCCGCCGAATGTTTTCCCCTTACAGCCTCGGCCCACTCTAATGCTTCGCCGGGCCGTTACTACTGCTTCTTCTGCTCCTGAGGCTGCGCACCGTTCGGAGTTTGCTGCTGTTGCGAGCCGGAGCCTTTCGAGTCCTGTGCCGGGGGCGCGGCGACGAGCCCCGTTGTCGCGCGCTTGAGTTCGTCGGCGCGCACCGCGCTGTATGAATAGGTCTGCGAGGCAAGGCGCAGGCTCGCGCGATACATGCCCGCGATTGAGCCGTCGTCCGAGAGCGTGCTCGTGCCGATGAGCACGGCGAGCAGAACCATCGTCGCCACGGTCGCAAGCTGCGGCGTGACCATCACGTCGAGCCAGCCGCGCAGCCACTCCGTGACCCGCGAGCCGAAGGGCGCGCGAACCTGCTCGGCCTCGGTCGTGCCGAGCGTTGATTGAAGTATGCGCGCGTGCAGACCGGCGGGCACCGCTCGCTCCTCGCCGATGTAGGAGTAGCACGCGCCGATGGCGCGCACGACCTGACCGGGCAGGTCGGAGCAGCGCCCGCAGAGAACGGCGTGGCGCTCCCATCGGTGGTAGAGCGTGGCGGGAAGAAAGCCGTCGAGGTAATCGGTCAAATACTCTTCAAACTCGTCGCACGTCATCGCCGTCTCGGGCACGGTCTTCAAAAGTATGCGGGCTTCGAGTCCCGGCGTCGGCTGTGGCGGCACGTCCGCGCGGCACTCGACGATGGCGTTTTTGACTTCGTTCAAAAGCTCGTGGCAGACGGGACAACGCAAGGCGTGCTCGCCGAAGGTGCGACTGGTCTCGCCTTCGAGCGTGCCGTCGAGGTAGTCCGTCAGACGATCTTCAAACTCTGCGCAAAGCATTCTAAATCAGCTCCATCCCTTCCACTCCTAAGTCTTCGGAATCGGACGACCGCGAGCCCGTTCACCCTTCGGACGGCGGAAGCCCACACACGACCAATTTCATCAAACGTCGCTCATCGCGACGACGCGCATGCGGCGCAAGATTTTCGCCAGTTCGATGCGCCCGCGATTAATCCTCGACTTGACCGTCCCCTCGGGAATCTTCAAATGGTCAACGATCTCCTGATAGCTCAACTCCTCTATGTCGCGGAGGATGACGCAAGTCCGGAGGTCGTGCGGAAGCTTGTCAATCGCGGCCTGCACCTGCTCGCCCAACTCCTTGCGCTCCATCTCGCGCTGCGGCGTGTTGCCCGCGGCGCGCAGGTGGTAAGTGTGACCTTCGATGTCTTCGGCCTGCGTGTCCTGCGGCGCGCGCTGGCGGCGGCGATAGTCGTCAATGACGAGGTTGCGCGCCAGACGCATCAGCCAGTTCTGCAAGTCGCCCTGCTTCGGGTCGTACTGTTCGAGCGAGCGATAGACACGGACGAAAACTTCCTGCGTCAAATCCTCGGCGGCGTCCGAGCGGGAGGTGAAGCGATATGCGAGATTGTAGATGCGCCGGGAGTAGGTCGAGACAATCTCTTCCCACGCCGCGCCGTCACCGGCACGACATCTCCTGACCAGCTCAGCACCTTCGCCGACACTCACTGCCGTAGCTACTCCCACCTCGCGCCCTTTCAAAGTCCCGCCGCGGTCTTACCGATTAAGCGCACCGCGTGGGTGGTCAACCCATTGTCAAACGGGCATTACGACCGCCTGAAAGGGAAAGTTCCCGCCGCCCCGACCGGGGCGCGCCCGCCGTCCGTCTGAGCGCGCGTCGTCGCCCGGAAGCCTCCCGGTGCGCGTCTTCCCGCTGTGACTATTATAGCCTAACGATGCTACACTATATCTTGTGGCTTACAGCACGTGAAGTCAAATCGGAGCACAAGTGACGGGCGACCGCTGACCATCGTTATTCGGCGCGATGGCCGCACCGGCTCCTTCGGAACCACAACGCTTGAGTAAACACCTGAAATTCATCGCCCTGTGCCTGTTCGCCGGGCTCGCCCTGTGGTGGTTCGGGCGGGGCATGGACTGGACGGAAGCTTCGGAGGCCGTCAGGCATGCCGACTGGACGCTCATTGCGCTGGCGGTCGTGGTGGTCTGGGCGACGTATCTGATTCGCGCATTCCGCTGGAAGACTCTGCTGCGGCCGCTCGCGCCCGGTGCGTCTCTGCGCGAGGCTTTCGCGGCGACGACCGTGGGCTTCGGCGCGATCTTCCTTGTGGGGCGCGCGGGCGAGGTCGTTAGACCGGCCTTCTTGCCGCTACGAGACCGCGCGGTGCGACCGGGCGCGGCCTTCGTCACCATCGCGGTCGAGCGCGTCTGCGACACGGCGGCGGTCATTCTTCTCTTCGCCGCCAACCTGTTCTTCCTGCGTCTGCCCGGGGCCGACGAGGCGACCTTCGCGCGCGTGCGCGGGGCGGGACTGATTCTATTCGCGGGGGCCGCAGTGGGGTTGGGCGCGCTCTTATGGTTCGGCCGACACGCGGAGGGCGTGAGCGTCTGGCTCGACTCAAGATTGGAGAAGTTGCCGCGCTTGCTGAAGCGAACGGGGAAGGTCGTCGCAGGGCTTTTGGAACAAATCGGGCGCACGCTCTCGGTGCTCTCCGACGGGCGCGCGCTGCTGGCGACCGTCGGTTGGACGGCGGCGCTGTGGGGTGCGATTACTTTGGCGAACATGCTCGTGCTGAGGGCCTTCGGGCTAGGCGTGGGCGTGAGCGAGACGGTCTTTGTTCTCGGCTGGTCGCTCGTCGGCTCGATTGTGCCGACCCCGGGCGCGGGCGCGGGGACTTATCATGCGGCGACCTCGCACGGGCTGACGTACTATCTGGGCTTCCCCGAGAACGTGTCGAAGGCTGCCGTTATCATCCTGCACCTCGTCGTCTTCGGCTCGTCGCTCTTCTTCGGTCTCTACTACTTCCTGCGCAGCGGCTTTAGCGTCGCGCGCCTGCGCGAGTTGATTGCTACGGAGGCGGCGGAGGCCGATGCCGAGAGCCACGGTGCGACGCCGCGCGCGGCGAGTGCTTGATTAAGAACACGGGCGAAAGAAAGTTCGCTCCCCGGAACTTCAACCTGAGGACACTCTTATGAGATGCCCCTTCTGCACTTACCTGGAAGACAAGGTGGTTGATTCGCGCGAGTCGCGCGAGGGCGACTCGATTCGTCGTCGGCGCGAGTGCCTGCGCTGCGAGCGGCGCTTCACGTCCTACGAGCGCATTGACGAAATTCCCTACATGGTCGTTAAGAAGGACGGGCGGCGCGAGCCCTTCGACCGCAACAAGGTCATGGCGGGTCTGCTGCGCGCCTGCGAGAAGCGGCCCATCCCGGCGACCAAGCTCGACAGCATCGTCAACGCCGTCGAGAAGTACGTGCAGGAGTCGCCCGAGCGCGAGCGGCCGACGACCAAAGTCGGCGAGATGATCATGCGGCGCTTGAAGGAACTCGATAAGG
>JAVXWN010000171.1:0-2779 GCA_032230645.1 Acidobacteriota bacterium
ACATCTCGGGACGGCCGTCGAGAGCACGCAGCATCAACCCGGCGTAGGCCATCGAGCGGGGGGGAAGGTTGTCGGGACCCGAGGTGACAGTGCCACTGCCGATGTAGGGTGATGCCCACCATGAATCGGCCGCACGACGCGCGTAGGCGAGGAAGGCGGGGTCGCCCGTGCGGTAGTAGTTCGTGTACTGCACCAACGCCATGTCGTAGTATCCCGTGTCGTAGTACTTATCGTAATTCCAAATCCCCAGAGTCGCGTCATGGTAATAAGTATCAGCCTTAGCGCCGGACAAGCTCGAATCCGTCCACGGTGTGGCGAGGTTGAGTTGTGTGTCGGACGTAACCGAGGCGACCCTGACATCACGAAAGCTTTTGTCTGAAAGTTGAATGCGCAGCCGCCCGTTAAAGAGAGGAGCCGGGCCGCTCGGGTCTACTTCGCGTTTGAAGTGCGTGGCCTCGCCGTTGACGACGGCCGAACCCGACTGCAACGTGACCGTGCCCGATAGTTTCAACGGCGCGATGGCCGGGAACTGTTCGCCCAGCTCGCGCCCCTTCGACAGCATCACGCGGTCGAACCACGGATAAGGGTTGCGCGCGCTCCCATTCTTTAACTGTGGCCCGCAGATGAACTCAACCCTCGCGTCAGGGAAGATGACTGCGTCGGTTGTAGTGTCGAACGTCGGCGGCCCGACCGCGCTCGTAGCTGGCCGCGAGTCTCCCGCGAGTGCGTCGGCCGTGGCGGGCGCATGCACGACGCGCCTGCGCGCAGCGCCCTCTTGCAGCCTTGCCGCGACCTGCGCGATGCAGGCCGCAAGGGCGATGGCACCCAGCAACAGTATCGCGATCAAACTTCGGTGCGAGCGCATGGTCGATCAACGTAGTACGCGGAGTCAGACTTCGTGACGGGCGAACTCTCGCGGCGTCGTCGTTCACAGCCGCGACTGAAGAACATCACCTGCTCGATTCTATACTAACGCCCGCGCGGGGCAAGTGAGGTAGATTGAGAACCGGCTAGATTTTCCGCGCCCCGGTCATCTATAGTCGAACTAAGGCCAATGACTTGAAGTCTCGCGGCCGTGTGCGTTGAGTTGACCTGTCTAACGATGAGCGCCGAAACGAAGAAGGACAAGACGACATTCCGCGTGCTCGCTCTGATGGAGGCGGGCACGGTGAGCGGCCCGGCAAAGAACCTGATCGAGTTCTGTCGTCGCGCACGCTCGCTCGGCGAGACTTTGGAGGACGTGCCCTCGGCGCAAGTCTCGCTCGTCACCTTTCAACGCGGTGGCGCAGGCGCGATGCATGACGTGTCTTCACCGAATCCTTTCGTGGCCGCGGCGCGCGCGGGCGGTGTCGAGGTGGACGTGATACGCGAACGCTTCCGATTCGACCCGCGCGTGCTCGGAGAGTTGCGGAGCATCGTTGAGCGCCACAGCCCCGACATCATCCAGACGCATCAGGTGAAGTCTCACTTCCTCGTGAAGCTGTCGGGGCTGTGGCGGCGACATCCGTGGATCGCCTTCCATCACGGCTACACGACGACCGACGTGAAGATGCAGTTCTACAACCGGCTCAACCGCTGGTCGCTCCCGACGGCGCACCGCGTCGTTACGGTGTGCGGCGCTTTCGCTCCGCAACTGACTCGCGAAGGCGTGCGGCCCGAGAGGATTTTCGTGCGCCACAACTCGATCAACCCGAACGGCGCGGGGGGCGTGAACGATGATGACGTGCGCGCTCTCAAAGAGCGGCTTGGCATCGGCGAGGGTGAGCGCATCGTCCTCGCGGTCGGCCGCCTCTCGCGCGAGAAGGCGCACGTTGACCTCGTCAACGCTCTCGGACGGATGCACGCCACAGACCCCGCAATCAACTTTCGTCTCGTCATCGTCGGCGAAGGGCCCGAGCAGCAGGCGGTCGAACGCGCTGCACGCGAGCAAGGCGTCAACGAGCGCGTCGTCTTCGCCGGTCACGTCTCGGACGTGCGACCCTTTTACGCGCTCGCCGATGTGATGGTGCTGCCGTCGCACAGCGAGGGTTCGCCGAACGTGCTGCTCGAAGCGATGGCGGCCGGTGTGCCCGTCGTGGCGACGAAGGTCGGCGGCGTGCCCGAAATAGTTGAAGACGAAGAGAGCGCGCTTCTCGTCGCGCCGCGCGACCACATCGCGATGGCCGAGGCCGTCGCACGCCTTATCAACGATGCGCCGCTCGCGATGAGGCTTGCCTCGAAGGCGCGCGCGCTCGTCGCCGCACACTACACGCCCGACGCATACGCGCGCTCAATCACCGAGCTCTACCACGAAGTCTGGCGCGCGGGGAGGCGATAGAATAGCCGCATGCCTGTGCGAGTCTCGGTCGTCATCCCGCTCTACAACAAGGCGCGCTACGTGCGGCGCGCGCTCGACTCTATCGCCGCGCAGACGTTCACGGACTTCGAGGTGATAGTCGTTGACGACGGCTCGACCGACGAGAGTGCGAGCGTGGTTGAGTCTTACGATGACGCGCGCTTCCGCATCGTGCGGCAGGAGAACGCGGGGCCGGGCGCGGCGCGCAACCGGGGCGCGACGGAAGCCTCGGGCGAGATGCTCGCCTTCCTCGACGCGGACGACGAATGGCTGCCTCGATACCTCGAAGCGAGCGTGCAACTGCTCGACGAGACGGGCGCGGTCACGGTCACGTGTTGCTACTTCGAGCACCCGCCGGGCGAATCGCGCGAGGCGAGGTGGAGGGCGCGCGGCATCGAAGCGGGAACACATCAACTCGCTCCCGACACGCCGCCCAACCTCGTC
>JAVXWN010000174.1:0-14417 GCA_032230645.1 Acidobacteriota bacterium
GTTATCGAGCCGCCAGCCCACCTCACGCGCCGACTCGCCGCGCATGTGGTGCGAGAAGAGCATGAAGCCGACGGCCATCACGACCGGGAACAGAAGCGCCGTCGTGCCTCCACCCGCGACCGCGTAGACGACCCACTCCGCAATCAACGCCGACATGCTGACCGACACTATCTCCCACGCCGCCAGCCGTCGGTCTTCCCACGCGATGTCGTTCAAGCCTGCCTTCTCCATCGAATCACGCAAGCCTTCGTCACACTCTTATTCATTTCAAGACGAAGCGCAGAGGGTTGCCGATTTGTTGAAGCGTGCGGCGCGTGTCGCCGCGGCTCGTATGGACGGCGTAGACGCGCGCCTCGTGCTCGCCGGGGCGAAGTGGTTCCGGTTTGAAGTCGAAGCCGAGGCGTTCTTTCGTCGCGGAGCCTTGCGCGGCAGTGTCGGCTAAGCCCGCACCGGCAAAATTCCCATCCACGTAAAGCTGCACCTCGACGGACGCGCCGGGGTGCGCGCTATCCGACACCCAGCCGCTCACGCCCTGTGCGTCCGCGTGGTCGAGCGCGCCGTCGCATGAAGCGTTGAAGGCGACGGCGTGCGCGTAGACGGCGAGCACACCGACGAAGATAAGGTCGAGCGCAAGCTTTACGAAGACAGCAACCGCGAGCGAGCGGCGCACGGACGGAGACTGCGTGGTCGCTGAAAAAGGAACACGGAGACCGGGCACAGCGGCCCCGGTCTCCGTGTCTGTCTGCTCGCGCGCGGCGGCGTCGCTCATTGCCCGCGATAGGAGTTCGAGTTCGGGTCTTGATAGGTGAGCGTGTGGCGCGGCGTGATAACGGCGTCGGCCGCAAGGTTCTGACGCAGCCGCACCGTCACCTGCAAGACCTGTGTGTCACCCGGTGCCAACTCGGCTACGCGCCAGACGAGACCACGACCGCCGCCCGGCATGTCCTGTAGCGTCAGCTCGGGCGACGACGAAACGAACTCAAGCGCATCGGGCAGGTACTCCGTCACGTTGAGATTCTTCGCGAGTCCCCCGCCGTCGTTAACGAGCACGAGCCGGTAGAAGAGCGTGTCGCCCGGCTTCACCTCTGCGTTCGGTAGCTCGGCTCTCACGCGCACGCGCGGCGTGGCGACGGTGAGCACCGTGCTGTCCTCACCCGCGATGCGCCCGCCCGCGTTCATGGCGCGCGTGACGAGGTTGTAGGCGAACTGCGTGCGGTCGGGAGTCGAGCGCGGGATTTCAACTCCGAGCAGGACGGGGTACTGCCCTCCGCGCGGGTCGAGCGAAGCGGTCTGTGTGACGGCGGGCTCGTCCGACTGGTGGCGGCCGTCGCCGTTCAAGTCCGCGTAGACGGTCGCTTGCGGCGCACCCGGCGCGACGATTCTCAACTCGAAGCTCTCAGGATAGTTTGAAGGGTTGCGCACGATGAAAGGCACATACATCGTGTCGCCCGGAGTCGCTGTTAATCCCTTCGACACTGCGTCCACACGCGCGCCCGCGACGCGCCCGACCGAGATAGCGGGCCCGTCAAAGTTCGACGGGATGAAGAGACTCTGCGTGCGCATCGTGCCGCGACCGACGGCCTTGTTCGCGCCTGCGAGTGCCTCGGGCACCGCGCGCAGCGTTACCGTTATCTCGCGGTTGTCGCGCGACTCAAGGTCGCCGAGCAACCAGATAGCCGTGCGCGAGGGGCGGTCGTAGGAGATGGGCGCGGGTGTTGCGCTCACCAATTCAAAGTCGGGATTGAAGACGAAGTCGGCGCGTGTCTGGCGCGCGGCGGCGCTGCCTGCGTTGCGCACGCTGATGCGCTGCGTGAAGGTGTCGCCCGGCTGCACGTTCTCCTGTAGCGCGTTCGAGGCGGCGGCGAGCGAGGCGGCAACCACGGTCAGCGAAGCATCGGTAACGCGCGTCACGGTCGCGTCGGCTTGCGACGCGGCGCGGACGATGAAGCGTTGTTGCTGGTTGTCGGGAGCGTTCTCGGGAACGCGAGCGTTCAAGACGACCTCGATGGTCGAGCCGCGCTGCATCTGCGGCGTGACGAAGACGGGCATGCTCGTGTCGTTACCGCTCTGGCTGAAGGTCGGCTGATACTCGGCGGGCAGGTCTGTCTCAAGTCGGAACTGATCCTCCTTGTTGCCCGTGTTCGTGATCGAGAGCGGAAGCTGTATGGTCTGACCCGGTTGCGCGGCTAAGGCCGAGCGCCCGAGCGCGAGTTGCAAGTCGGGAACCTGCCTGACCGTGATGCTGAACCCGCCCTGTGCCTGACTCTCGCCCGCACTCAACGTCGGAGAAGTGATCGCGGCGGCGGGTGTCTCGACGGGTCGTGGCAGCGCGGGTGTCGGCGTGACGACGGGCGCGGGCGGAGTGCGGTTCACGTGAGCAGTCTCCGTTCGCGGTCGTGTGTTGGAAGCGGTTTCGGTTCGTTGCGGCCTGCTCGCTGCGGGCGGCTGCGGCGTCGGTGTCGCGGAGGGTACGGCAGCGGCAGTGCTTGCGTTCGCAGCCGCGCTCTCGCGTGCGTTCCTGTTGCGGCGACCGCCAGCCGTGCGCGGCCGCTCGGCGTCACCACCGCCGCGGACTATAAGCTCGGGTGTGCCCGTGCCGGTGCGCGATGCTAACTGCGTCGGTGTCGGTGTCGGGCGCGGCGTGGCCCTCGGGCGCGGGGGCGTTGGCGTCGCTCGGGCGATGGTCTGCTCGGGCGTGGCCTGCGCGACGCGCGGAGTCGGCGTGGCGGCCGGACGCGCAGGATGAGCGGCGGCCTCGCTTCGCGCCGTTTGAAGCTCGGTGTCGTAGATGTCCGAGAAGGGCGTGTCCTTGATTTCGCGGAGACGCTGCGAGACCTGTTCGGCCTCTGCGAACTTGCCCATCTCGATGTAGGAGCGGCCAAGCCAGAGCAGCATCAGGTCGGCGATGAAACTGTCGGGGTGCCCCTTGATGAAGTCGCGGAAGACTGTGGCCGCCTGCTCGTACTGCCCTTTGGCGAAGAACGCGCGCCCGCGATTGAACGTCTCCTGTTCGGCCTGTGAGGGTGCACCATCCTGCTGCGTCTGACGTAGCGACGCAGCCGCCGACGCGGCGGTGGCGAAGGGGGCGAGGGCGAGCGCGGCGGCAAGCGCGGCCGCGCCGATTCGATTCCACTTACTCAAAATTTTTTCCTCCGACGGGCAGGTGCGAGTCTTCAAGAGTTATCCGAACTGACGCGGTCGCCGAGAGACGCACGGGCGCTGCGTTCTATAGTGAAACTTTCTTTCCGGCCGCGCAGGATAATACAGCTTCGCGGGTGCGGCGGACAAGGCTGTTGAAGGCGGCGGTGGTGTGCCCTGCCCTTCACTTGCGCCATGCGTAGCTTATTTGCGCCGGGCTGCTGCCTGCACCTCAATGCGGTCGCCCGCCTGAAGCGGGGGGTCGGGCACCGCGCCGCCCTCGATCTCGCGCAGGTTGTACTCGGCCGAGACGAGACGACCATCGGCACCAGCGCGCGCGACCCTCACGCGTTCGCCCGCCAGACGTGTCACGCCGCCCGAAGCGAGCAATGCCTGCGTCAAGGTCAACCCCGCGTGAAAGTCCTTCTGACCGGGCGAGCCTATCTCGCCGCCGACATAGAAGAACTCGGGCGGCCTGACGGTCAACGTCACAACGTCGCCCGACTGGACGAGCGTGTTGAGAGCAGTCGCGTCGTTCAAATCCACGTTGATGAGCTTGCCGTTCGAGTGCGAGATGATGACGGCGCGTCCGGCCTCGGGCTTGGGCTGCGCCTCGGCGACGACGACGTAGAGCGGGATGGCTTCGCGACGCAGAATCTTTGTGCCGGGATCGTTGACCAGTCCGCTGATAAGAACTGCATGGCTCGCATACTCGCGCACGCTGACGCGAACCTGCGGACGTTCGTAGAGTCCGCGATGTCGGAACTCAGCGATGAGCTGCGCCGACAACTCATCGGTCGTCATCCCCGTGACGGTCAGCGGGTCGTGCAGGAGCGGATAGTCGAGCACGCCGCCCGCGATGATGGGATAGAGAGTTGACTGCCGCGGGTCTTGCCCGTTGAGCAGACGTATGTCGAGCACGTCGCCGGTGCCAATGCGATAGACATCCGCGAGTGACACGGTCGCCGCAGCCGGAGTGTTCGACGGAGTCGCCAAAGTGTTAGGCGTTCGCGTCGTCGTGTTCGGAAGCGTCGAAGCGGAAGGGCTCGCGTTGTCGGCGGTATGTTCGGAAGCGATGGGTGCGGCGGCTTTGTTCGATTCGGCAACGCCTTCGGCCCCGTTCCTGTTCTTGACCGGCGAGCCGATGGGGATGGCTGTTGTATTCGAGCCGGGCTTCGAGGGCGCGTCACTGGTCGAAGAAGGATTGCTCTTGACGGGGGGCGTGATTGTCGTCGAGGCCGTTGCGTTCGAGAGCGCGGCCGGCTCCTGCGTCTTCGACGCTCCCTGCGACTTTCCGGGAGCGCGATTCTTCTCGCCGCTTTCGACGGCGCGCGCGCCCTTCTTCTCATCCTTCTTGGGCGCGGGTGTCGCGTCCGCGGCCGCCTCGTCTGCGGCCGGGCCGACGCGCACGCCGCCCGTTTGAAAGTGCGCGGCGCGCGCGTTCGCACCGCACAGGGCGAGCACGACGATTGCGGGATAAAAGAACTTCTTCATACGAGCACTCTTTCTTGCTTATCCGCCCGTGTCGCGAGCGCCGCCGGGCACGGCGACCAACATGCGACCTCGTTCGAACCTTTCCCTCTGTTCGTTTCAGGCTACGGCCGAACCGGCGGTTCGGGCATTGAAACGCCTCGGCGGCCCTCGACTTTCATAAACGACTAAACCTTCCCGATTCTCAGAGAACCGCCGCCACCTTAGAGTCTACCCTTTGCTTTTCGGAGGTGGCAAGATTTCAGGCGGAAAAAGATTCGGCCAGCGCGCGCCCAGACGCTCGCGCACAAGCTCTTCGACCTCTTCGGCGGAGGCGCACGCAAGGCACGCGGCGGCAATTGACTCGGCCTCTGCGTGCTCAAGCCCCGCGATAGTGCGTCGCACGCGCGGAATCGCCGACGGAGCCATGCTCAACTCGCGCGCACCAAGCCCCAGAAGAACGGTCGCATACGCGGGCGAAGCGGCCATCTCGCCACAGACCACCGAGGGGATTCCGGCCGCGCGCGCCGCGTCGAGCACGCGCCCGATGCTCTGCAAGACCGCGGGGTGAAGCGAGCGAAACCACCCGGCCACTTCGTCGTTGCCACGGTCAACCGCGAGCGTGTACTGCACGAGGTCGTTGGTGCCGAGGCTGAAGAAGTCTACCTCGCGTGCGAGCTTGTCGGCGACCCACACCGCCGAAGGCACCTCGATCATCGCGCCGATGCGGACGCGCCCCGTCTCCTTCCCTTCGGTCGCGAGCCGCGCACTCTCTTCTTCAATCACAGCGCGCGCGCGACGCACATCCGTCACGTCCGAGACCATCGGGAGCACGAGGTCGATGCGCCCCCGCGCGGCCGCGCGCAGCACCGCGCGCGCCTGCGTGCGGAGCACGTCGGGGCGTTCAAGGCAGAAGCGTATCGCGCGCAGACCGAGCGCAGGGTTGCGCTCCTCAACCGCGTCGAGCCTTGAGGCGGACAGCTTGTCGCCGCCGAGGTCGAAGAGACGCACCGTCACGCCTTCATCACCCGCGATGCGCGCAAGCTCCTCGTAAGCCACGCGCTGCTCCTCTTCGTCCGGCATCACGCCGCGATGCGAGAGCAGAAACTCCGAACGGAACAGGCCGATGCCGTGCGCGCCGTAGCGATTCACCCACTCGTACTCGACCGGCAGCTCGACGTTCGCGCGCAGCGTTACGCCAACGCCGTCGCGCGTGCGCAGCGGTGCTCGCAAGTCCTCGGCCGTGGCAACCGCTCGCGTCGGCATCTCCTTTGCCGCGCGTCTGTCAGCGCCGAAGCGTTCGAGCGTTGCGGGCGTCGGATGAAGAACGACTTCGCCGGGGCCTGCCTCAATGACGACGGAGTCGCCCGTGCGCGCCGCGCGGTAGAAGTCGCGCAGGCCGACGACTGCGGGGATGCCTAAGCCACGCGCGATGATGGACGTGTGCGAAGTCCAGCCGCCGACATCCGTGGCGACGGCCTTGATGTGTGTGAAGTCAAGCTCGGCCAATGTCGAAGGCATCAACTCTTCGGCGACGATAACGGCGTCTTCGGTCAGGCGACGACCGCGCATGCTCTCGCCCGTGAGCGCGACGAGGAGACGGCGCGTCACGTCTTCGATGTCT
The DNA here is from genome assembly GCA_032230645.1 of Acidobacteriota bacterium. Lineage (GTDB taxonomy): Bacteria > Acidobacteriota > Blastocatellia > Pyrinomonadales > Pyrinomonadaceae > QHXN01. The sequence continues at coordinate 6,233 of JAVXWN010000174.1, forward strand.
GAGCTTCGCTCGCGCAAGTAGTCATCCTTGATCTCTTCGTAGACGGCGAGCAGGCGGTCGGTGACGACCTTGACGGCCCATTCACTGTTGACGCCTTCAGTGCGGATGACGGCCTCGACATCCTCGTTGAGCTTGCGGTCTTCGAGCATGAGAAGGTGCGCGTCGAAGATGTACGAGTGCTCATCGCCGAGCGTGCGCGCGGCGCGCTTCTTCAAGGCAAGCAGTTGTCGGCGCGCGAGACGCACGGCGGCGCGGTAACGTCGCACCTCGCGCTCGACCTCAGTGGCTTCGATTGAGACGCGGTAAATGCTGTGACGCCCGCCGCTGTGCACGCGCAGCACGCGCCCCGCAGCCGCCCCGTCCGAGACGGCGATGCCCTGCCAGCGCCGCTCGCTTTTGTCCCTCTTCCTGCTCACTCTTCGGCTTCCCCGAATCCTTCATCAATCATTCGACACAGCACGTCGAGCGCCGCCTGCTCATCCGGCCCCTCGGCCGTGACCACAAGCTCGGTGCCGCGTGCGGCGGCGAGCATCAAGACGCTCAGAATGGACTTTGCATCAGCCGCCGCGCTGCGGTCGAGGCGCACCAGCCGGAGCGTCGAGCGATAGCCCGTCGCCGCGCGCACGAGCTTCGCCGCCGCGCGCGCGTGCAGTCCAAGGCGATTGACAATCTTAACGCGGCGCTCGACCACAACGAATGTCACTCTTCACTCTTCAATTCTCTTCAGCCCTTGCGACCGCCGCCGCTCGCGAGCAACTCGCCCGCGAGATAAATTCCCTGCCGTCCCTGATCGCGCACGAGCCGCGCGACCTCTTCGAGCGCGGGGCCCGCCTGTTGGCTTGCAAGCTTGATGACCATCGGCAGGTTAACGCCCGTCACCACTTCGACCTCGCCCGGCTGAAAGAACATCGAGGCGATGTTGGTCGGCGTCCCGCCGAACATGTCGGTCATCAGCAGCACGCCGCCGCCTTCGGAGACGCGCTCGACGGCACGGCGGATTTCGTTCTTCGCGGCCTCAACGTCGTCGTGCCAGCCGATGGAGACGGCTGTGATGTGTTTGAATTGCCCGATGATGGTCTCGGCCGCCGACAGTAGTTCGTTCGCCACCTGTCCGTGCGTCACGATCACACCGGCCACGCGCCGCGCGCCTTCCTCTTTAGGCTTATCCGGCATTCTTTATCTCCCGGCTCATGTGTTCAGTTTCTGACCGGCTTCTGCTTCTTCGTCTTGCTCACATCGCGGTGCACGGCCACCGCCTCAAAGCCCGCGCGGCGAAGGTGGCGCGCGATTTCGTTTGCCACCATCACCGAGCGGTGGCGGCCACCTGTGCAGCCGATGCCGATGGTGACGTAGGACTTCCCCTCCCGTCTATAGAGCGGAAGCAGGTAGTCAATCAACTCGGTGAAGCGACGCAGCGTCTCGCGCACCTCATCGCTCGCGCGCAGGTAACGCACGACGCGCGGGTCGTGACCCGAGAGGTCGCGAAGCTCGGGCACGAAGTGTGGGTTGGGCAGATGTCGCACGTCGAAGAGGAGGTCTACGTCGTGCGGGCTGCCGTGCTTGTAGCCGAAGCTGTAGACCTGCACGCGCATTCGTGCGCCGCCCTCATTCGAGCCGAAGCGTTCGACGAGCAGACGCCGCAGCGTGTGAACGGTGTGCCCCGAAGTGTCTATGACTTGATCGGCCAGCACGCGTATCTCGGACATCGCCGCGCGCTCGCGTCGGATAGATTCGAGCAGCCCCTCGCCCGCTTCGGCGGGATGTGGCCGCCGCGTCTCGCTGAAGCGGCACACCAGCGCCTCGTCCGAAGCCTCGAAGAAGAGCACGAAGACGCGCAAGCCCGACGCCCTCAACTCTCTGAGGCGTTCGGGAAACTCGTTTAGAAAGCGACCCTCGCGGATGTCTATGACGAGCGCGGCGCGTTCGATGTGCGGGCGGTTGTGGTCTTCCGGCCCGACGAGCCGCGCGAAGGTCGGAAGCAGCGTCAGCGGCAGATTGTCCACGCAGAAGTATCCGAGGTCTTCAAAGGCGTTCGTGGCCGAACTCATCCCCGAGCCGCTCAGGCCCGTGATGATGAACACGTCGGGCGGCCCTTCCTGCACGCCCTCGACTGCATGTCTCTTATCCGTCATTCGTCTGACCCGCCGCTCTCCTCCGACTCTTGCTCCTGCGCGCTGAGCACGCGCGTGTGTCGCTCGACGAACCTCTCAGCCGCGTTGTAACCACGCAGCCGCAGAAGATGCACGCGCACCGCAGTCTCGACGAGCGTTGCGAGATTGCGCCCCGGACTCACGGGCAGAACGAAGTAAGGCACGGCGACCCCGAGGATGTCCAACACGCGCTCTTCGAGCCCGAGGCGGTCAACCTCCGATGCGTCCTTCCAGCGTTCGAGCCTGATGTTGAGACCAATCTGCTTCGGGCCGCTCACGGCCGAGACGCCGAACAACTCGCGTATGTTGAGAATGCCGAGGCCCCGAATCTCCATGTGCTCGCGCAGGAGGTCGGGCGTGTTGCCGACGAGTTGGCCGGGGCGTCGCCGCCTGACTTCCACAAGGTCGTCGGCGACAAGCTGATGGCCGCGCATGATGAGGTCGAGCGCGCACTCGGACTTGCCCACGCCCGACTTGCCTTCGATGAGCACTCCGAGTCCGTAGAGGTCGAGCAGCACGCCGTGCCGCGTCTCGCGCGGGGCAAGCGCCTCTTCAAGATACTCTGTGACGGCGATGATGGCCGCCGAGCTAACGAGCGGCGTGCTGATGAGAGGTAGCGCGGCCGACTCTGCCGCCTCGACCAATTCGACGGGCGGCGTCTGCCCCTTGGTGACAAGCACGCAGGAGATTTTATCGAACTCAAGCCGCGCGATTGCCACGCGCCGCTCGTCCGTCGAGAGTTGGCCGAGATACTGCAACTCGCTCTGGCCGATAATCTGCACGCGCCCCTCGTGGACGTAGTGCGTGAAGCCCGCGAGCGCGAGTCCGAGTTTCTGTATGCGCGGCGTGTTCAGGCGTCGAGACTCCGCGCCGCGCGCGCCCGCGATGTAGCCGAGCAGCAGATGTTCGGGCGCGCCCGCGACGAACGCGCCGACGGTGATCGAAGGGCTCTCGCCGTTTTGAGAAGTCTTAGCCATTTCAGAAGACAGACTGCGCGGACTCGCCCGACGCGGCGCAGAAAAAGGCGCGGCGATTATAAATCCACCGTGACCGGCAGATGAAAGTTTCGCCGCGCCGTGGTCGCCGCAAAGTCTTCAGATGGGCCTCAGGGCTGGATGAGCCCGTAGTTGCCGTCCTTGCGTTTGTAGAGCACGCTCAGGCGGTCGGTGTCTGCGTCGCGGAAGACGACGAACTGGTCGCCGTCGTCGGCGAGCGACATCACTGCCTCTTCGGCCGTCATCGGTTTGACGCGGTAGCGGCGCGCGGCGATGATGCGCGCGGGTGGCCGCTCGGTGGTCTCGCTCGCAATGGTCTCGGGCTCAGGCTCGGGCGTGAGCGAGGAGAGCGGGGCCGCGCCCTGCTTGCGCTCGATCATCTTCTTCTTGAGCTTGACGGCCTGCTTCTCGATCTTGTCAATGCAGCGCGTCAACGCCTGATACATGTCGGCGTTGGTGTCTTTAGCCGTGAGCGTGTGCTCGCGCCAGTGGAGAAGGATTTCGGCGATGTGGCGGTTCTTGACCACATCTATGATGACGTGCGCGTGTGCCGTGCTCGCGTTCTCGAACAGGTGCTCTATCTTGCCGAAGTGCTCCTCGACGTGCGCGCGCAGCGCGGGCGTAACGTCAATGTGTCGCCCCGTGTACTCGAAGTCCATACGCGTACCCTTTCCGCCCGTGACGGGGTGCGAGGCGGACGGGGGCTTTCATTTATCCCGCCCCGGCCGCACGGGCTCGTGCCTTGTGGTTTACTGCTTAAACTCTTTCGCGCCGAGCACGGGATGCCGGATGCTAAATGTTAGATAAAAGCATTTGCCAGTATCTAATATCCGACATCTTCACACGACCGCTTTGCGCTCGCGCGAGCCCGGAATCTGCATCTGGTCGCGGTACTTCGCAACGGTGCGGCGCGACAGCTTGATGCCTTCCTTAATCAGAATCTTGACGACTTGATCGTCGGTGATGGGGTTGTGCGAGTCCTCCTCCTCGATCAGCTTCTTGATGCGCAGCTTGATGATGCGGGTCGAGACCTCCTCGCCCTCTTCGTTGAGCATGCCCTCGGTGAAGAAGCGGCGCAGCTCGATAACGCCCTGCGGCGTGTGCGCCCACTTACGGTTGACGACGCGCGAGATGGTCGAAAGATGCATCCCTGTGTCTTCGGCCACGTCCTTGAGCATCATCGGCTTGATGTATTGCACGCCCTGGTCGAGGAAATCGCGCTGGCGGCGGACGATGCACTCGACGACGCGGTAGATGGTCTGCCGCCTGTGCTCGATGTTGCGCAGGAGGTCTACGGCCGAGCGCATCTTGTCCTTGATGAAGTCCTTCGTCTCTTTCGTCGTCCCGTCGCGGCTGAGAAGGTGCTGCATGTCGCGGCTGATGCGCAGACGCGGGCCGCCGTCGTCGGCGAAGTAAATCTCGTATACGTCGTCAACCTTTTCGATGAAGACCTCGGGCACGATGAGGATCGGCTCTTCGGAAGAGTAGCGGCGTCCCGGATACGGGTCGAGCTTGCGTATGTGCTGAAGCTCCTCGACCAAGTCCAACACTTCGACGCCCATCTGCTTGGCGAGGTTCGGCAGCTTGTGCTGCTGAAGTTCGGAGAGCGGGTGCTCGCCGATGAGCCGCGCCGCCAGACATCTCTCCGCGCCGCGCTCGCAGGCGTCGCCGCCCATCGCTGCAAGTTGAACGAGCAGGCACTCGCGCGCGGCGCGCGCACCGCACCCGACGGGGTCGAGGTGGAGAACTATCTGCCGCGCCTCTTCGACGCGCTCGACCGTGCAGCCGCTCATCACGGCAACCTCTTCGTTGGTCGCGTTCAGGCGACCGTCGCCGTCGAGGTTGCCGATGAGATACTCGCAGACCGCGACCAACTCTTCCGAGACCTGCGTCATGTGCAACTGCCATTCGAGGTGCTCGGTGAGCGAGGGCGCGCGCGTCAGGAATTGCTCGAAGGTCGGCGCGTCCTCTTTGTACTCGTACTCCTGCGTCTTGTAGCCGGGGTCGAGGTAGTCCTGAAACTCGCGCCCGAAGTCTATCTCCTCGAAGGCGTCGGCGGACTGCTCGGCCACTTCCGTCGCTTCGCCGAACTCCTCGCCGCGCTCGGCCTCTTGCGCCTCGAACGATTCCGGCGTCTCGAAGCCTTCGACCACCTGCGCATCGCCCACGCCGTTGCCCGTGGCGAGGTTGCCGTTGAGCGAGTCGGGCTGCGCGGCATCCAACGTCGTCGCGGTGTCGTCGAGCGAGCCCGCAAGCTGGTCTATGATCTCTTTCTCTATCTCGCGCTGTTCGTCCTGCGATTGCACCTCTTCGAGGATGGGGTTTTCGAGAAGCTGCTGCTGGATGAGGTCGCTCAGTTCAAGCGAAGTCATTTGCAGCATCTCGATGCGCTGGCGCAACTGCGGCGTCAGGACGAGTCGCTGCGAGAGATTGGTTGTGAGCTTAACCGACATGCTTCTGACTTGCTTCTTAAATTATCGGGTATTTGATTTCAAGGAAACCGTCTCGCGGTTCGGGAGAGATTATAACCGATTTGATGCCGCAGCGCGTAAAGAAGTCGCTTCCCCGTATTTTGTCGGGCTCAAACAACCGTCGCCGTCACATGCGGAACTTCTCGCCGAGGTAGAGGCGGCGCACTTCGGGGTCTTCGGTCAACTGGAGCGGAGCGCCCGAGCGGAAGATGAGGCCGTCGGCCATGATGTATGCGCGGTCGGTGACGCCGAGCGTCTCGCGGACGTTGTGGTCGGTGATGAGGATGCCGATGCCGCGCCGTCTGAGGTAGAGAATCATCTGCTGGATGTCGTCCACGGCCTTCGGGTCAATGCCCGCGAAGGGCTCGTCGAGGAGGATGAACTGCGGCTCGGTGGCGAGCGCACGCGCAATCTCGGTGCGACGGCGCTCGCCGCCCGAGAGAGCGTCGGCGCGCGTGTTGCGCACGTGCTGGATGCCAAACTCCGCAAGCAACTCTTCGAGTCGTTTCAAACGCTCTGCGCGGCGCAGCCCCATCGTCTCCAACACGGCGAGAATGTTTTCGCCCGCCGTCATCCTGCGAAAGACCGAAGGCTCCTGCGGCAGATAACCGACGCCGAGACGCGCGCGCAAATACATCGGGAGCTTTGTGATGTCGCGTCCCGCCAGCCTGATGCGACCCGCGTCCGGGCGCTCAAGGCCGATAATCATATAGAAGGTGGTCGTCTTCCCCGCGCCATTCGCGCCGAGCAGTCCTACGACCTCGCCCGGCTCGACGTGCAGGCTCACGCCGTCAACTACGCGCCGCCTGCCGTAGCTCTTCACAAGGTCGGACGCGGCGAGCGCCTGTGACGAAGGCGCACGATGGTCGCGCGCCTCGCGCCCCGCCGCCGCCACCTCGATGATCTCCTCTGTTGCCATTTCCAATAAGTGATAAGTGATGAGTGACAGGCGATGAGAAAGAAAGTTGTGCCACTAACCTTTCTTATCACTCATCACTCATCACTGTTTCTTGATCTTGTGCGTCGTGCGGACGCGGCCCGTTGAGGGCTGTTGCGGGTCGCCGCCGCCGTCGCTGACGACGCGGTCGTCGCGCAGGTAGACGGTCATGCGACGACTCTCGGAGTTGCCGCGCTCGGCATCCTCGACGCGCGCGGGGTTCCCCGTCAACACAACGGTCTCGTCGGCGGCGGTGTACTCACCCCGGTCGCCCGTGCCGCGACGGCCGGGCTGTGTGACGACGACGCTGCGCTGTGAAACGCTGCGCTCGACCTCGTAGCTGTCCTTCAAGAGATAGACATCCGCGACCTCGCTCGTGATGCGCTCGGTGCCCTGACGTATGTCAACGTCGCCTTCGTAGTGGAGCAGTCGCTCGGCGTCGTTGTAGTTCATCGAGCGCGAGGTGGCGAAGACCGGAACGACGACGCGCTCGCCGTTGGCCTCGCGCCGCCGCGCTTGATAGAGAGCGCTCTGCACGTTGCCGTCGCCCTCCATGCGCTTCTGCTCGCGGCGCAGCACGAGCCGGTCGGCCTTGACGAAGTTATCGTCCTGCCATGCGCGCGCGTTGCCCGTGTAGACGCCGATGCCCGCCTCGTGCTGGAACTCGGCGGCGGCCGACGCGATGAAGACGGGACTCTTGACGTTCTTAAACGGCGCGGCCCCGTTCGTCTGCTCCTGACTGTAGTAGGTCGTCAAGACCTTACCGCGTGCGTTCGAGATTTTGTTGACCGTGTCGGAGTCTATCTCGGTGGCCTTCAGACGCGCACGCGCGTCCCACACGACGGGCTCGCCGCCGCGCAGGTGTACGACGCCGTCCGCGGCCGTGTAGCTCATCGTCGCCGACTGGCCGTTGCGCTCCGCCTCGTTGAACTTGGCGTCGCCCGTTGTGTCCAAACGTTCAAGCGCCGAAGTCTCGCGCGAGAAGAGCGCGGTCATCTTCTGCGAGGTCAGCGTGCGCTGTCGCTCGACGAAGCGCGCATCGCCCACAGCGTCGAAGCGTTCCACGTCCTGCGTCTCGCGCACGAACTGCGCGACCATCTCCTGCGAGGTGAGCGTGCGCGTGCCCCGCTTCTCCGTCTCCTGATAAGGCTCGATGACAGCCTTAGCGTCACCCGAGGCGTCGAAGTTCTTGGCGAGGTTGCCCGACTCGTAGAACTGGCACTTGACGAGCGCGGCGTAGAGCCGCTTGCGGTCGGCGGCCGGGTTCGGCTGCACGGGCTCGACTAACAACTCGACGTTGCCGTTGGCCTCGGCGCGTTCGAGGTCGTGACCCGTCTCGCGCCAGAAGAGGCGCAAGGCGTCGGCGGTCAGGCGCTTGTTGGCTGACTTCGGGTCGGCGGCTTTCGACTTGGGCGCGGCCAGAGTCACGACGGGGCGGCCGCTCGCGCGCATCTCTTTCAAGAGGCTTCGGTCGCCCTGTATGGCGAAGTCGAGGTCGGCCGCGTCCCCGGCGATGAGTTGCGCGTCCGAGTCCGCGCCGATGGTGTTGGCGCGGACGTTGTTGATGGCGTGCGCGGCGACGAGCTTCTGATCTTCGTTGAAGTAGAAGTCGAGTTGGTCGCCGAAGACTTC
>JAVXWN010000181.1:0-4198 GCA_032230645.1 Acidobacteriota bacterium
AGAGCGTGGCCGGCGCTTCGGTCGCTCCGATTACGACTCTGCGCGGGCCTGTGCGCCGCTCAAGGTACGGGGCCATTGACGTGCGCCAGGAGTCCGCAGCCTGCTGGCGCTCGGCCGGCGTCAACGCGACCTGCATCAGCTTCTCAGCCTCCGCGAAGGTCGCGGGCGTGACCTCCGGGCCTGAGCCCGGCCCCGTGCCGAACGTGGGCGGCGCGCCGGCCGTCGTCGGGGTCTGCGTGTTAGTCGGCGAGAGAGCGTTGCGGCACGCGGTCGTAGCGACGAGCACGCCTAGCGGCGCGCTTATCAAGAACTGTCTTCTGGTATTCATAGGATCGGGAGACTACCCCCGCAACGCTAACCGGGGCAAGCTCCACTCGCTCAAAGGATTTCCGGCAAGCATTCCCGAGTCGTGGAGGCCGGAATGACTGAAACTTAAATTGGGCATAAACATACTTGACTCTTCAAGCCAACTCCTCTACCACTCCTGCGCGTCAATTGCCGGCTGGGCAACGGTTCACAGCGGAGGCACGAGAAAAACAGAGGGCATAGCAACCGGCCGCGCCTCTGTTGGCGGTTACTTCTCTGTGAGGATGGCGCAGAGCTTTGTGAGATCAATATTGCCGCCCGACACGACGCACACTATTTTGCCCGCGCCCGCCATACCTTCCAGCGCGCACGCCACAGGGCACGCCCCCGCGCCTTCGGCGATGACGCGGTTTCGTTCGACCAGAAGTCGCAGCGCGGAGGCCACCTGATCAATGCCAGCGACGAGCGAGCCGTCGAGCAGTAGGCGTGCCCGCTCGTACATAGATGGGAAGACGCCTTTGCTGCCAATGCCGTCAACGAAAGAGGGCTCGTAGATGACCTGCTGCGGTGAGCCCGCCGCGAGCGAAGCGGCGAGCGGCGCAGCCGTCTCCACTTCGGCTGCGTATATCCTGCACCCCGGTCTGAGTTCGCGCATCGCCGTCGCAATCCCGCAGGCCAGCCCGCCGCCGCCCCAAGGGATGATGATCGCTTCTACGTCCGCGAGGTCTTCGAGGATTTCGAGGGCGATGGTGCCGTTACCGGCCATCACGTCGAGATCGTCGAAGGCGTGGATGAAATGCGCGTTGACGCCGGGATAGGCGCGGCTCTCAAAGACTCCCCACCACTCCTCGAACGGGACTTTGATGACGCGACCGCCGAGCCGCTCGATGGCTCTGATCTTAGTTTCGGGCGCGGTCTCCGGCGCGATGACCGTGCAGGGGATGCCGAGTTCGCGCGCGCGCCAAGCGACTCCCTGCGCCATGTTACCGGCTGACGCGGTGAGCACGCCTTTGGACAAAGTGTCGCGCGACAGGCGGCCCATTGCGTTCGATGCGCCGCGTATCTTGAACGAGCCGATGGGCTGAAGGTTTTCCAGCTTGAGGTAAATCTCAGCGGGCGCTTCACGGAAGTTGAGCCGGACGAGCGGCGTCCGTATCGCCGCGCCGCTGATCGTGCGGCGCGCTTCCTTGATGGCGGCGAGCGTTGGCAGCATTACTGTCTCCTTCCGTTCTTAGAGACGCCACGAGACGCAAACTGTTTTCAGAAACGCACCCAGTTGCCCGCGCCCGTCTCTTTAGCTTTATCGTATAGATACCTTGCGGCAGCGAGGTCTTCGACGGCCAGCCCCAGAGACTTGAACAGCGTGATCTCATCAGCAGAGGTTCGTCCCGGCTTAGTCCCTTTGAGCACCTCCCCCAATTCGGCCCGAATGTGCCCCGGCCCGATAACCCCATCGAGTACCGCGCGCAGGTAGTCGCCCGCTTCGTTGACCGCTGATTCGAGACTGTCTACGAACAGGCTCGACGCAGCCACCGTCGCTGCGTCCAACTCGCGTGTGTTCGGCGTGCATGACCCGACCGCGTTCAAGTGCGCGCCCTCCGAAATCCATTCGCGCTGCACAAGAGCTTCGGCGGAGTTCGTCGCCGTCACTATCAAATCAGCCCCGCGCAGCGCGGCTTCGACCGACCCGACAGCCTCGACCGGGAACATGTAGCGTTCACTCAACTCGTCGGCGAGCTTACGCGCTCTCTCGACGTTGCGGCTCACCACACGGCACCGCCTGATTCGGCGGACGTGAGACATCGCTTCGACGTGCGAGCGCGCCTGCACACCCGCGCCGATGACACACAGGTCGCCCGCATCATCGCGTGCTAGTGCGCGTGTCGCCACACCGGAGACCGCCGCCGTGCGCACGGCCGTTACCGCCGACGCGTTGATTACCGCCAACAGCTCGCCCGACTCCGCGCTGAAGAGTAGTACGGCCCCCTGATGCGAGTCCTTACCTTGCGCCGCATTGCCGTTGAAGATGCAGATGGCCTTTAGGGCGAAAGCGGGGTGAGCGCCGGAAGAGTAAGAAGGCATGAGCCCCATGACCCCTGCGGCATCGGGCGGGCGAACGATAGTTCGTAGCGGCTGATGGACTAACCCTTCGGCAAGCGCGACGAGCGCGTCATGCATGAGTGGGATACATTCCTCCACGGGGAGGAGCGCGACGACTTCGTCGTGACTGAGGAGCAGGACGTTCATGTCGGTTGCGATGCGATGAAGCGGATAGCTTCGGCTCGACGCAGAGAACTTAACGGATAGTTTATTACTCCTTCGGAGCCGCTTACTTTGCGCGCGGGTCTGCTCTCAGATGTAACGGCTGCGTGTAGCTCTTGCCGCCGACTGTGAGCTTCACGGTGTAGTCTCCGGGCAGCACCGGCTGCGCACCGCGCCCACCGAACACGCCCGCACCGCCTCCACGCTGGCCGCGGTCGGCGGGTGGGGGCGGACGAAAGTCCCAGACCCAACGGTGCATGCCCGCCGCAGTAGAGAGCGGCTCCGGCGTTGGAATCCATGAGGCCGGGATGTCGAGCTTGTTCGGATCAACCGGCGGCGTTCTATCCTCACTGGAGTAAAGCCTAACCGTCTCTCCCGCCGGGCTCAGAATTTCCAGCGTGACGGGCCCTGCGACGGATGATTTCAGGTAGTAATCTATGATCGCGCCATACGGAGGGTTCTCGGCAAGCGGCTCGTCGCGCGGCTGCGGCGTGCCGTTCTCGCTGAACGGCGCGGTGATGACGGCGTCCGCCGGGCGGAACAGGAACGCGGCGGAGTTTAAGACCTCGTCACTCGACTGCCGCAGAGGCGTGATGTCGTCGAGCACCCAGAAGCCGCGCCCGTGCGTCGCGACTACAAGGTCGTCATCGTGTATGACCAGATCGCGCACCGAGACGGGCGGCAGATTGAGTTGAAGCGACTGCCAGTGGTCGCCGTCGTCAATCGAGAAGAAGATACCGAGTTCCGTCCCCGCGAAGAGCAGCCCGCGTCGCTGCGTGTCTTCCTTCAACGTCTGTATGTAGACCCCTGCGGGAAGCCCTTTGGTGATTACCTGCCACGTCCGGCCACCGTCGCGCGTGCGATAGGCGTGCGGCTCATAGTCTTCGAGCCGGTGGCGATCAACCGCCGCATATGCTTCGTTCACGTCGAAGTGCGAGGCATCCATCATCACGACCTTGCTCCACGGCGTAAGCTCGGGCGGCGTGACGTTCTGCCACGCCTTCCCTTCATCGCTCGTCATGTGGATGAGTCCATCGTCCGTGCCGACCCAGATGGTCTGCGCACGAAGGGGCGAAGGGGCAATGGTGTAGATGACGCCGCGTCTCTTTCCCTCGGGCGCGTCCGCCGCTGTGGTCGCGTCGAGGTTCGGCGGGACGCCCGGGTCTTCGCGCGTAAGGTCGGGGCTCAACTGCGTCCAGCTCTCACCACCGTTGGTCGTCCTAAAGAGGAACTGGTCGCTGAAGTAGAGCGCGTGCGGGTCTGCCTGCGAGAAGACGAGCGGCAGCGTCCACGTGTGGCGCGCCGTGTTCGCGGGCAGGTTGCGCTCGGGCGAGACGTTGACGATGTCGCCTGTGAGGACGTTGCAGCGCGTGACCCTTCCGCCGAAGAGTATCTCCGGGTGAAGCGGGTCGGGCGCGGTATAGTCGCTTTCGCCGCCCGCACACACCGGCCTCCAGTCGTGCATAGAGATTTCGGCGAGGCTGCTGCGTGTGGGAACGCCGACCGAGCCGCTGTCCTGCTGCGAGCCCGTCACCCAATACGGGAAGCGGTTGTCTGCGGCCACGTGGTAAAGCTCCGCCGTGGGTTGGTTGTACCAACTGCTCCAAGTCCGTGCGCCGTCCTCCGTCAC
>JAVXWN010000183.1:0-54233 GCA_032230645.1 Acidobacteriota bacterium
GGCACGCACGCGAGCGGGACAACTTCGCTCGCAACGTTTACGTCGCCGCGCGTTCGCTTTAGTAAGACTTGACGCGCGGCGACAATACTCTTTTGATAAGCGTCCGGTTGTCTTTGGATAAAGAAGACGATGCCTAAGAAGATTCTGATTCTCGCAGCGGTCGCGGCGCTCGGGCTTGCCTTGCTGCTCGGCTTCCGCTACGGCTCGAACCGCACCGAGCCGAAACAGCAGCCGCTCAAACTCACTGCGAGCAGCACGATGCCCAGTACACCGGGCGACAAGCTCGTCGCCTCCGCCGAGGGCATGATTGAACGCGAGCCAAAGGGCGCGAAGGGCTACGACCTTCTGGCCTCGGCTTACATGCAGAAGGCGCGCGAGACGGGAGACTTCTCGCTCAACGCGAAGGCCGAAGAGGCGCTCGCGCGCGCGGAGCAGGTTGAGCCCGGCGACTACGATACGCTCAAGCTGCGCGCAAAGCTCCTGCTCACGTATCACCGCTTCTCCGAAGCCTTAGAGACCGCGCGGCGCGCGCAAGCTTTGAACCGGCGAGACCATGACCTGTACGGCGCGATGACCGACGCGCTGGTCGAGCTTGGCGACTACGACGGTGCATTGGCCGCCGCGCAGACGATGGTTGACCTACGCCCCGACACGGCTTCGTACTCGCGTGTCTCTTATCAACGAGAACTGCACGGCGACGTGAAGGGAGCGGTCGAGGCGATGCGCATGGCGGTCGAGGCCGCCGGCCCGCAAGACCCTGAAGGCGTCGCATGGTGTCGCGTACATCTCGGCGACGCACTCGCGCGTGAAGGCAAGACCACGGAGGCCGAGCGCGAATATGACCACGCGCTCTTTATCTTCCCCGGCTATCATCTCGCGCTTGCGGCGAAGGCGCGCGCACGTCTCGCCGCCGGAGACACCGATGCGGCGGCCGACTTCTATCGCCGCGCAATCGAGCGCGTGCCGCTGCCCGACTATGCCGCCGCGCTCGGCGACCTCTTCACGAAGCTCGGGCGCGTTGAAGACGCAAAGCGTCAGTACGAGCTGGTCGAATTCGTCGAGCGCACGGGCGCGCAGGGCGGCACATACACACGCCAGCTCGCCATGTTCTGGGCCGACCATGACATAAGACTCGACGAGGCTTTGGACGTGGCAAGGCACGAGAGTACCGCGCGCCACGACATCTACACCGCCGACCTGCTTGCGTGGTGTCTCTACAAAAAGGGTCAGTACGCCGAGGCGAAGACGGCGATGGACGAGGCGCTGCGGCTTGGCACGCGCGACCCGCGTCTGCTCTATCACGCAGGGATGATAGCCGATGCGCTCGGCGACCACGCGGGCGGCGTGAAGTACCTGCGCGATGCTCTCGCCATCAACCCTTCGTTCGACGTGCTACAGGCCGACGCGGCGAAGCGCGCGCTCGCCGGACGCGCCGCCTGAGTTAGTGATGTATTTTGAATTTACGAATGAGTTCGCCGCCGCCGAGAGGATATGGATGTCCCCAGTTAAATTTTTATCGCGCCGTGGAGCGGTCACGCTGCTGTTGACGTTGACGTGGCTCATCGCCTGCGGCGTCACTGCCATCGCACACCCGCTCGGCAACTTCACCGTCAACAGGTTCGCGCGCGTCCGCGTCGAGGCCGAAGGCGTCCGCGTGCGTTACGTCATAGACATGGCCGAGATTCCGGCGTTTCAGGAATCACAGGTCATGGACACGAATCACGACGGCAGCGTGTCGAACGCTGAGGCGAGCGAATATCTCGAACGGCTCGCGCCGAGTCTGGCCGAAGGCGTCGTGTTGATGAGCGACGGCGCGCGCGTCCCGCTTCGACTCGTCGCGAAGACGGTCTCGATGCCGAAGGGTGCGGGCGGACTCGCGACGCTGCGCATCGAGTGTGACTTCGAGGGAAAGGCAAACGAATCCGCATTCGTTGAGGGCGCGCACCGCCTGCGCTTTGAGGATACGAACTACGGCGAGCGCATCGGTTGGCGCGAGATAGTGGTCGAGCCCGCGCCGGGCATCGCGGTCTTTGACAGCAACGCCTACGGTTCCGCTGTCACGGACGAGTTGAAAGCATACCCGCAGGATACTCTCTCCGCGCCGCTCAACGAGCGTGCAGCGGAGTTGTCGTGGACGCGCGGCGCGGCTCCGTCGGGCGCGACGACGCTTCGCACACGCGACGGCCGACCCGCCGTACAAACGCGCGACCGCTTCGCTGAGTTGATCTCGGTGCGAGAGTTGACGCCGCTCGTCGCGCTGCTCGGCCTGCTGCTCGCGGCGGGACTTGGCGCGCTACACGCGATGTCGCCCGGCCACGGCAAGACCGTCGTGGGCGCGTACCTCGTCGGCTCGCGGGGCACGCCGAAGCACGCGGCCTTCCTCGGCCTGACGGTGACGTTGACACACACGAGTAGCGTCTTTGCGCTCGGGCTGCTGACCCTTTTCGCGTCGCACTACATTCTGCCCGAGACGCTCTTCCCATACATCAGCTTCGCCTCGGGCGCAATCGTGCTTGCCATCGGCCTGACTCTCTTCGTGCGCAGGCTCCGCTCCGCCTTCGGGTGGTCAGGAGTGGCAGGGCATCAACATTCGCACGAACACGGAGAAGCACACGCGGCAGACCTCGTCCATGATGGCGGGACTCTGACTCATTCGCACGGCAGCGGGGCTTTGACTCATTCGCATGGCGGGCGCGAGCATTCACACGTGCCGCCCGGCGCGGACGGGCGTCCGTTGACTTGGCGGAGCCTCTTCGCGCTCGGCGTGTCGGGCGGGTTGCTTCCCTGCCCTTCGGCGCTCGTGGTGATGTTGTCGGCAATCTCACTGGGGCGCGTCGGCTACGGGCTCGCGCTGATCCTCGCATTCAGTGTCGGACTCGCTGCAACGCTCACGGCGGTCGGCCTGCTCTTCGTCTATGCGAGCAGGTTTGTCGTGGGGCGTCGCGCAAGCGAAGGCCGCGTGGTGAAGTTGCTGCCCGTGTTGAGTTCGCTCGTCATCGCGTGCGCGGGTGCAGTCATCTGTTACGAGGCGCTGGCGCAGGCGGGCATCAACCCGGCGGAGCTTATCGGCCGTGCCTTCGCGGGCAGCGGCGCAGAAGGCGGGGGGCCGTCGTTCGCATCGCTCGGCGCGTTCGCGGTGCTCGGGCTCGGACTTGTGTTCGGCCTCAAGCACGCAACTGAAGTTGACCACGTTGTCGCCGTCACTACCATCGTCAGCGAGCATCGCAGCCTTTGGCGAGCGGCAATCGTCGGCGGGCTGTGGGGAGCGGGACACACGGCCTCGCTCGTCGTCGTCGGCGTCTTCGTGCTCACGCTGCGCATCGCTATTCCCGAGGGCGTGGCAGGCTGGCTTGAGTTCGGCGTCGCGCTGATGATTATCGGCCTCGGCGTCAACGCGTTCGCGCGCGCTCTGCGCGGAAGGTCGGACGCGCACCTGCACCGACACCGGCACGAAGGGGTCGAGCACGCACACGTGCATTTTCATGAATCGGACGCCGAGCATAGGGAAGGCTTGGCGAGTCACACGCACGCCGTTCGGCGAATCGGTTTCAAGCCCGTTTTGGTCGGGGCCATGCACGGGCTCGCGGGCTCGGCGGCGTTGACGCTGCTCGTGCTCGCGCAGATAAATTCGGTCGTGCTCGGACTGCTCTACCTTGCGGTCTTCGGCCTCGGCTCAATACTCGGGATGATGCTGATGTCGGGACTCGTCGGGCTGCCCTTCGTGCTCGGCTCGCGACGACTCGGTGGACTCAGCTACGGGTTGCAGGTGTTGGTCGGCGCGCTGAGCATTGCCTTTGGCCTGTGGTACGCGTATCGTACCGGCATCGCGAACGGACTCATATAACAGACGAATAGCGAAAAGCCGACCTACGAATGGAGCACATGGCCGCCGAGTTGGAGCTTGATGACGCGACCGCGCGCGAACGTATGGGCGATGCCGCACCGACGGGGCGAGCGTTCATCCCCGTGGCCGCGCCCGTGCTCGCAGGCCGGGAGAAGGAGTACGTTGCCGACTGCATGGAGTCCGGTTGGATTTCGTCGGTCGGGAAGTACGTCGAGTTGTTTGAGTCGGAGTTCGCGAAGTTCTGCGGAGTCAGGCACGCAGTCTCGTGCTGCAACGGCACAGCCGCGCTGCACCTCGCACTCGTCGCGTTGGGCGTGGGGCCGGGCGACGAAGTTATCGTGCCGACGCTCACGTTCGTGGCGACCGCCAACGCCGTGACCTACTGCGGCGCGCGTCCCGTCTTCGTAGACTCGGAGCCGGAGACGTGGAACCTCGATCCCGCGCAGGTCGCGTCAAAGATTACGCCGCGCACAAAAGGCATCATCGCCGTACACCTCTACGGTCATCCGGCGGACATGAATGCGCTGCGTGTGCTTGCGAGCAAGCACGGCCTGTTTCTTCTCGAAGACGCGGCCGAGGCGCATGGCGCGCTCCACGATGAACGACGCGCGGGCTCGCTCGGAGACATCGCGGCGTTCAGTTTCTACGCCAACAAGATCATCGCTACGGGCGAGGGCGGCATGGTCGTGACGGACGACGACGCGCTGGCCTCGCGCGTGCGCCTGCTGCGTGGTCAGGGGATGGATGCGGAGCGGCGCTACTGGTTCCCCGAGGTCGGTTATAACTACCGTATGATGAACCTCCCGGCGGCCATCGGGCTGGCGCAACTTGAGTGCGCCGGTTGGCACACGGCACGCCGACGCGAGGTCGCCGACCGTTACAAGCAACTGCTCGGGGATGTCCGGGCACTCGGCTGGCAGGTAGAGCGCGTGTGGGCGCGGCACGCCTACTGGATGTTCACAGTCCTCTTGGACGATGTGACGGCGGACGAGCGCGACCATGTGATGGCGCGACTTCACAAAGAGGGCATCGAGACGCGGCCCGTCTTCTATCCCGTTCACAGCCTGCCGCCGTATCGCGAAGCGGCGCGCGGCGAAGAGTTCGCGGTGGCCGAGAGCCTTGCGCGGCGTGGTGTCAGCCTTCCCACGTGGGCCGGGCTCGGCAATGATGATCTCGAATATGTTTGTGAGAGACTTCGAGCGTGTCTCAGAGAAAAGTGAGGCGATGAAACAGGTGCTGTTCTCCGTCATCATCCCGAGTTACAACTGCGAGCGAAAGCTTGAGGCGACGATTGAGTCCGTGCTGTCGCAACAGGCGGGGCTGTACGAGTTGATCGTCGTTGACGGCGGCTCTATCGACAAGACGCTCGACGTGATAAGGAAGTACGAGGGGCGTCTGCGATTCGTCTCGGAGCCAGACCGCGGCGTTTACGACGCGATGAACAAAGGCGTCAGGATGTCTACGGGTAAGTACGTGTTCATTCTCGGTGCGGGCGATAGGCTGAAAGATGGCGTGCTCGTTCGCGTCGCGAAGATGCTGCCGGACGAGCCGTCTTTCGTCTACGGCGACGCATATCTTGAACGGCACGGCGTGTTGATGGGTGGGGCTCTGGACAAAGCGGACTTCATCAGGACGAACATATGCCAGCAGGCCATCTTTTACGAGAGAACCATCTTCGACCTGCTCGGTGGGTTCGACCTCAGATACAAGGTCTACGCCGACTGGGCCTTCAACATGAAGTGCTTTGCCGATTCGCGCTTGCGCAAAGTCTATCTCCATCTGATCGTCGCCGACTTTGAAGGGTGGGGCATCAGCGACACGCAGGAGGACACGCACTTCAAGAATGATTTCCCCGGCTTCATCAGAAAGTACGTCGGCGTCGGTTATTACCTTCGCTACAGAATCTATCTCATGCGAGTCTCTTTCTATCTCCTCAGACACGGTCTGACCGATTTCGCCAAAGAGGCGACGCTACAAAAGGTCTCAATGCTCCGGCGACAGAAGCCCCGAAACTTTTAGAAGAAGGCAGACACGGCGCATTGAAGCGCAAGGGGCAGATTGCTTGCAGCAGTGAATAAGCTCGAAACGCGTGTGCGGGATTAGCGGCATCATCAGCAGCAGTGGCGTCACGCCCGAAGATTCGGCACGGGTCGCTTCGATGAGCCGCGCGCTCACACATCGCGGGCCGGACGACTCGGGCGCGTTCGGCGCATCTCACGTCGCGCTGGCCGCGCGTCGCCTCTCGATCATTGACCTCGACGGAGGCGGCCAGCCGCTCTTCAACCAAGACCGCTCGCTCGTGCTCGTCGCCAACGGCGAAATCTACAACCACGCGGAATTGCGCCGCCGCCTCGAAGCGCGCGGCCACCGCTTCACGACGGGAAGCGACTGCGAAGCCATCCTCCACGCTTACGCGGAGTTCGGAACCGGCGCGCTCAAACACCTGCGCGGCATGTTCGCCTTTGCGCTCTGGGACGCTACGCGCCGACGGCTTGTGCTTGCGCGCGACCCGATGGGTGAGAAGCCGCTCTACCTCTACGAGCGCGAAGGCACGCTGCTCTTCGCTTCGGAGATGAAGGCTCTACTTCGCTCCGGGCTCGTCCCGTTCGAGTTAGACCCTGAGGCGATTGACCTCTACTTTCATTACCAGTACGTGCCCGAGCCGAGGACGGCGCTCAAGGGTGTGCGCAAGCTGGACGCGGCGCACATGCTTGTCGTTGATGTCGAGCCGTGGCGCGTCGAAGAGAGTTGTTACTGGCGCATGGAGGACGCGCCCGCGCTGGAAGGCGACGCGCCCACGCTGATACGCGAGCAACTGGAAACAATCGGCGAGTTGATAACGCGCGCTGATGTGCCCGTCGGCGTCGCCTTGAGCGGCGGCCTTGATTCAAGCGCCGTCGCCGCGCTCGCCGCGCGTCATCGTCCCGGCGAGATACACGCCTTTAGCGTCGGCTACGCCGGTCGCCCCGAAGGTTTGGACGAACGCGACGAGGCTCGCGCGCTCGCGCGTCACTTACAGCTTCCCTTCCACGAGGTCGAGGTTAAGACGAAAGAGGTCGTCGAGTTCTTCCCCGAGTTGAACTACCTTCGCGACGACCCCGTTGCCGACTACTCGGGCCACGCCTACTACGCAGTGATGCGACGCGCGCGTGAGGAGGGCGTTCCCGTGATGCTGCAAGGTCAGGGCGGCGACGAGTTGTTCTGGGGCTACCCGCATCTGCGTCGCGCCGCGCTCGAATCTTTCGAGAAGGAAGCTCTGCACGTCGGAGGCTTGAGCGCATCGCTGCGATATCTCTCGCCCGCCGCGCCTTCGTCGCTCTCAGGCGCGCAACTGTCGGCTTGGGCGCGCGATCTGGGCGGCGCGCGTTCCGGCTGGCGACGCCTGCGCGAGCACCGCGCATCGCCCGCCGGGCGGCTGGTCTTCTACGACCTGTCGCCCGACTTTCGCGCGGCTGCGGAAGATGCCCGCGGCCTCTACACCCGTGCGTTCGCGGAACAACTCACAGCGGGCGGCGCGGCCTCGCTCTTCACGCTCCCGCTCCCGTGGCCCAGAGTTGACGTGATGTTGACGCGGCTTGTGAGCGACACATACCTGCGCGCGAACGGCGTCGTGCAGGGCGACCGTCTCGCGATGGCTTCATCAGTCGAGATGCGTCTGCCGCTGCTCGACCGCGGCCTCGTGGAGACGGTGGTTGGACTTCGCAAGACACGGACGGATGTGCGCCTCCCACCAAAGGCTTGGCTGCGGCGCGCAGTCGAGGACTTGCTGCCCCGTTGGGTGCTCGAACGTCCCAAGCGTGGTTTCGCGCCGCCCGTGGCCGAATGGCATCCGGCTTTGTTCGCCGCGCACGGCGATTCGTTGCGAGACGGATACCTCGTTCAGTCGGGCGTCATCAACCATGAGAGCGCCGACCTTCTCGCGCGCGGCGCATTCCCCGAGGGACTGACGAGTCCGCTTTCGTTCAAGGCGCTCGTACTCGAACAGTGGTGCCGCCGTATGAGCGCAGAGGTGCGCGCCAATGAGTCCGCTGCCGCTCCGGTGCAATTCAAAGTTCAAACGTTCGGAGAGAGTGTAAGTTGAAAGAGAGACTCAGGGTCGCCATCAACGCGCAGCTTTCGCCGGACGGCGCATCGGGCGGCACCGTGACCGTGCTGCGTGCGCTGGCATCGCTCGCGCGTCTCGAAGACGGCGCGGAGGAGTACGTCTTCATCGGCCCGCACGACGCGCCGGAATGGCTGCGTTCAATGCTTCCCCCACACCAGCAAGTCGTGCCCGGCCCTGCGCCGGTCGAATGGAGCGCCGACCGCCTTGAGCCGTTCAAGCGCGCGCTCGGCCCGCTGCGTCCCGCGGCGCGCAGCATCAAGCGAATCATCAACGCGACCACGCAGACCGCGGAAGGTGTCGCAGTCGGGCTCGCCACGTCGAAGTATCGCGCGCCCGCGCCGCCAAAGAATTTTTATGAAGGACTGGGCTGCGATGTGATTCATTTTCCGTTTCAGTCCTACGAGCCTTGCGGCCTGCCGACCATCTACAACCCGCACGACTTACAGCACCTCCACCATCCCGAGTTCTTCTCGCCGTCGGAAATCGCAAGGCGTGAACGTCTCCACCCCGCTGCCTGCCACGCGGCGCACACCGTAGTCGTCGCATCGAACTTCGTCAAGCGCGACGTGGCCGAGCGATACGGCATTGATACCTCGAAGGTGCAGGTCATCCCGTGGGCTCCGCCCTCCTTACCCGAATCAACGGCCGCGACACGCGCAACAGACATGCGTTTGATTTTGAGCAAGTATGAGTTGAGCGAACGGCGCTTCGCGCTCTACCCGGCGATGACGTGGGAACACAAGAACCACATCCGGCTGCTTGAGGCGCTGGCACGCCTGCGCGACCGCGAAGGGCTCCGGCTGCGCTTTGTCTTCACGGGATACAAGACCGATTTCTGGCCGAGCGTCGAGCGAAGGATGTTTGAACTGAAGCTCGAAGAGCAGGTGAGCTTTTTGGGACTCGTCGCGCGCGAGGAGTTGAGCGCGCTCTATCGCGCGGCGCAGTTCGTTTTCATCCCGACGCTGTTCGAGGCAGCGAGCGCGCCCGTCTTCGAGGCTTGGCAGCACGAAGCGCCCGTGGCCTGCTCGTCCGTCACGTCGCTGCCCGAGCAGGCGGCAGGCGCGGCCTTGCTCTTCGACCCGTGCGACGTTGAAGCGATAGCCGTTGCGCTCGCGCGCATGGCGACCGACGAGGACTTGCTCGACGCGCTCAGACAACGCGGCGCGCGCCGTCTCGACGACTTCAGCCTTGAACGCACGGCGAAGGCTTACCGCGCCGTCTACCGACGCGCCGCCGGACGCGAGCTTGACGAAGAGGATCGAACGCTTCTCGGTTGGGACTGGATGCGCGGACGCTCACAGGTCGCAAGGCAAGGCATCGAATAAAGACAAAGGGGCTTAAAGAATAAGACAGCAAGGACTCAAGGGAAGATTATGAACATCAACAGAGCGGCAATCCTAATCATACTCGGCGCGGGGCTCGCCCTTTCAGCGTGCGGCGGAGCCGTGGACAAGACGAGCAGCGACAACAGCACAGCACCCAACACCACAATCAACGTCAACACAGCGGCGTCTTCATCAACGACCGGCGGCGGAGCGAACGCCAACGCGGTGAACGCGAACGCCGTAGCGACCAACACGATGGCGGGAGGCGCTGCATCGCCGCAGCAGCCGGGCGCGTCTCAGTCGTCCGCCTCGCACGGCGCGAGCAATACAGCACCTACCAAAGTGCCGACGCCTCAGATCGGCTCGGGCGGAAATGATTTCTTTCTCTTTACAAAGGTGCATGCGGCCTTCAATAACGACCCCGAGTTGAAAACCGCGAACGTCGTCATAGACGTTAAAGATGGCGTCGTCACTCTGAGCGGCACGGTTGCAAACGCGGCGCTCAAGTCAAAGGCCGAAGAGTTGGCGCGCGGCACCGGCACGAAGTCCATCAAGAATCAACTCCGGGTCGCAGGAAATTGAACACAATCACTTTCACGGCTGTCGGCCGCCGCAAAGGCGCAGTCCAAACTTGTCGGACGGTTGACAGTATTCATGACAAGGGGAACACATGAGGGAAGTACGAACACGTTTGCTCAACTATTTCGTCGCGGCTCTGATACTGGCCGCCGCGCTGTCGGTCTCCGCCGCCGCTCAGGATAAGAGCAAGGAGACGCCGAAGCCTCCGACCGGCACCGTTGACGCGTGGCGTCAGGCTCTACCGCCCGATGCCGAGGGCGAGAGACCAGCCGAAGCGTCCGCCGCCGTCGCGCAGCAGCGAGCAGTGCGTGAGTTGAATGAAAAGAATCTGATTGAGCTTGAACGTAAGTGGATGGGTGCGTTGCAACTCCGAGACGCGAGCGTCCTCGGTCAGATTATCTCCGATGACTTCACGCTCGTCAGTCCGCGACTCGTCGTCTCGGCGGGCGACAGGGACAAATATTTCCAGCACGCCATGCGCGAGTTGACCCTCACCTCTTTCGACCTTGAAGAGTTGACGGTGCGGCTCTACGGCAGAGCGGCAGTCGTCAGTGGTCGGCTGAAACAGAGCGCCACCGTCGCGGGCGAGGATTGGGGCGGCAACTACCTCTTCACGGACGTTTGGGTCAGCCGCGATGGAAGCTGGAAAGTAGTCAGCAGGCACACGAGCCTGTTGCCTCCTGAGAAGAAGTAGACGATGTTTGCAGCGACCTCACCACGTCGCATCGCTCACGCCGACGCCTTAACGCCCGCGTCCTCATTTGTCAACAAATCCACTCTTCACTTCATACGCACAAAAGGCAAAGCACGCGGAGCGAGCTGAATTCGCCCCGCGTGCCTTATCGCAATCGTCTTCTCAGCGCGCGCTCGCGGCGTCGGTCGTCGGCTGTACGACGGTCTCGACGCCCAGACCCTCCGCGATGCGGCGGCCGTAGTCCGCATCACACTGCGAGAGGTGCGAGACCATACGCTCCTGTATGTCGCGGTCGCACTGGCCGATGAGGTTGACGAGGTTGCTGATTAGCTCGTCGCGTTCCCAGTCCTCGAACGAGCGGTAACGCTCGCCCGCCTGCTTGTAGTTATTCTGGCGAGCGATGGGCTGGCGGACGACGTGACCCGAGACGAATGGAGTGTATTCCCTGCCCGTGCGCTCGGCCTCGCGCAGCGAGTCGGTCTTGCTCGAAGGCTCGTAGTTGACGTGTGGATTCTCGCCCGCCTCGATGCCGTCAACGTGGTAGGCCATCTGGCCGTCGCGCTGGTTGGTGGCAACGTGCGTCTTGGGGCGATTGATGGGCAGTTGCAAATAGTTCGTGCCGACGCGATGACGCTGCGTGTCGGAGTAGGAGAAGGTGCGTCCCTGTAAAAGCTTGTCGTCGGAGAAGTCGAGCCCGTCCACGAGCACGCCCGTGCCGAACGCGACCTGCTCGACTTCAGAGAAGTAGTTCGTCGGATTCCTGTCGAGCACCATGCGCCCCACGGGCAGCAGCGGGAATTGCTCTTCGGGCCAAATCTTCGTCGCATCGAGCGGGTCAAAGTCTAGTTCAGTGTGCTCGTCGTCGGACATGACCTGCACGAACATCTCCCACTCGGGATACTCGACCCGCTCAATCGCCTCGAACAAGTCCTGCGTCGCGTGGTTGAAGTTACCTATCTGGTCTGCCTCCGTCTGCTTCAGGTTGCGCTCGTCCTGCTTCGGTCGGAAGTGATACTTGACGATGACGGCCTCGCCCTCGGCGTTGACCATCTTGTAGGTGTTGACGCCCGAGCCGCGCATCTCGCGATAGCTGGCCGGGATGCCCCAAGGGCTGAAGAGCCAAGTGATCATGTGCATCGCTTCGGGCGTGAGGCTGATGAAGTCGAAGATGCGGCGCGCGTCCTGCCGGTTCGTCACGGGGTCGGGCTTGAAGGCATGAACGAGATCGGGGAACTTGACGGCATCGCGGATGAAGAAGATTTGCAGATTGTTGCCGACCAAATCCCAGTTGCCGTCCTCGGTGTAGAACTTGACGGCGAAGCCGCGCGGGTCGCGCAAATTCTCGGGCGAGTGCCCGCCGTGAATCACGGTCGAGAAGCGAACGAAGACGGGCGTGCGCTTGCCCTTCTCCTGAAAAAGTTTGGCGCGCGTGTACTTGCTCGCCGGGTCGCTCCCTACCCGGCCGTATGCCTCGAAGTATCCGTGCGCGCCCGCACCGCGCGCATGCACGACGCGCTCAGGCACGCGCTCGCGGTCGAAGTGCGTGATCTTCTCTAGGAACTGGTAATTCTCAAGCACGGTCGGCCCGCGGTCGCCGACCGTGCGGTTGTTCTGGTTGTCGTAGACGGGATGTCCCTGCCTGTTGGTCAGTACGGGCTGCTCGTCGCGGCCCGTCTTCTTACTCTCTTGTTCGCTCATTAAGTGCTCTGTTCCTCCTTCGCATCAGCGGTTCCAGATTTTACCGGCGCGGCACATCCGCGCATCGGTCATTCAACTCTTCGTTAATGTGAATTGACAATAATAGTTATTATTGATGTACAAACAAAAAAAAGGAACTCAACGCTTGCAGCCCTGACAATAACCCAGCAACTCCAGCCGATAGTCGGCGACCGTGAAGCCGGGCTGCGGCTTAATCTGCTTGAGCGCGGCCGCGCCCCGTGCGGCTTCCAAGTCCCAGATGCGCCCGCAACTCAGGCAGCGCGTGTGGTAATGATGATCGGTGCGAATGTCGTAGCGTGCCGAGCCGTCGCCGTAGGTGAGCTTAGTAATAGTCTCGCAGGCGGCGAGGGCTTCCAGATTTTTATAGACGGTGGCAAGGCTTATCTTAGGCAGCTTGCGCTTGACGTTGAGGAAGACCTCTTCGGCGGTCGGGTGGTGATCTACCCGGCTGAGGTAGTCGTAGACGGCGGCGCGCTGGCGCGTCATGTGCCCGCCGCGCTCGTCGAGCCTGCGCCGCAACTCCTCCAGCCCGCCCTTCTCTTTACCGCCGCCCATCCTTTTTCTCCGCCGCAAGCCCCGGTCGAGCTTGATAAAGCTCACAATGCAAACAAAGAATAATTATTACTTTGAATCTTGTCAAGCAAAAACCGCGAATGATCGACAACCTTTTTACATGGTAGTGTCGATCTTCTTCGTGGCGCTGGTGACAGGGTTGTCGGTGGCGGTTTGTATCTTCAACCGCCGGAGAAAAAGAAGTTGACGGCGAATCAGGCGTGTGTGGCGTGGCGTGAGGCTGCTTCTTTATTTATGCTTCGAGCCTCGCGCTCTTTGTCGTTAAATCTTGTGACCAGCGCGGCGGCATCCGGATAACTCAGGTCGGTTCTAATATCGGTACGACATTTATCCTTAGCCGCGGACGTGTTCTCACGCCTGACCTTGTATTTAACCGATGTGTCGCCCTCAAACTTCGCTTTGTATCCCGGCATCGCCTGCAATGTGTAAATGTACATGTGGATATTATATCACAGGTGAAGAGTCGTTGTCCGTTTGATAATAGGCTTAGAGGTCGGCTTTCGCGCAAGAGTTGACACTTGTCTCGTCTGAGCGCAGGATGTGATTAACGGAGTCAAGCTAACCCCATTTCAGCCCCTCTGGAATTCCCCAGACCTGAACTTCGACGGCCCGAGCAAAGACACGGCTGCCCCGCGTCCGCATTGGCCCGTCTGCTACATGCTTAAAAGGTGGTTTTATGAGAAGGAAAGCTGAAGAGCAAGCGGCGGCGGACGAAAAGTCGCTTATCAGTCAGGCTAAGGCGGCCGAGATGTGCGGTATGACGCGAGCGGCCATCAACGACCTCGTGCGCAGCCGACGCTTTCGCTCGGTCGCGGTGGAAGGACGTGACCTCGTCTATCTCAAAGAGGTGGAGGCGTTCGCGGTAGAGAGAGGATAGACCGAACACCACGGGTCTTGTCATCACGAATTTCTCGAACATGACTTTGAAGCGACAAGATAAAGATGTCGGCATTGAGAACAATGTACAAGGGCTCAACGCTATCTCTCTCCGGTCAATTACCGATCCTTTACGAGAAGCGAAAGCTGTGCGCGATCTATTGACCGTCCCCGTTTCATGTTTATGAACGGGTTGTCCACAAGCCAGAAGTCTGTCTCACCTACGCCGTCTGCCGGAAAGAGTTCTTTGAGCGCGAGTCCATCGAGAGCGACGGGCTTAAAGAGCTGCATCCCCCAGTGACCAGCACGAGCCAGCATCCCGTCCCACTTACTGCTAAACAACGGTACGCGAAAACGACCGTCATCATCGAGCGCGAACCAGTCGCCGTTCGCACGTCGCATAGCATATAGACTATCCACTGCCTGCCTCCTCGTCACTTGTCGCGAGACGATTGTCCCGTGATGGTCTGTGTCGCGCACTCAACATCTAAAAACCGCAAGCGCCACCGGCGACAAAATCTGTTCACCGGCGGCGCTTGCGTTGTACTTCGGTAGAAACTATCTACCAGCGTGAATGGCGCTCGCCTCAGCCTTAGAAGCTGCGGCCGCCGTTGCGACTTTCGCGCGGCTTCGCGACGTTGACGGTGAGGTTCCGGCCGTTGAGGTCGTTGCCGTTGAACTGCGCGATGGCGGCCTCGCCCTCTTCCTTGGAAGACATCTCGACGAAGCCGAAGCCGCGCGAGCGGCCCGTGTCGCGGTCTTCCACGACCGTTGCCGTCTCGACCGTACCGGCCTGCGTGAAATGTTCCCGAAGGTTCTCGCCCGAAGTCTCGAACGAGAGATTGCCGACATAAAGTTTCATAGACATAAGTGTGTACCTCTCCTCTAATGGAGTATCAAGAGAAGCTTCGAATCCAAGTGGCTTCGTTGAAACGGCAGCAGCGAAGGGTGGTGTCCGGGTGCTCTAGCGGAGCGGCTTCTGTGGGTTAAGATCGGCCTGCTCTCGAACTGTCCGAATCGCCGCCATCGTTTTCGAGGCGTGGGACGCTTCACCGTAAACGCGCAAGAGAAGGTAACTGAAGATTAAGATGCGCTGTGCGTCTCCATAGTTGTATTGAAGGGTTCGACCGGGCTTAACACAGGGGATGAGAATCTACGCCCGCGTGCTCTCTTCGCGTGCGGCCATGAGGTTGACCTTCTTAAGCTCTCTGCCTTTGAAGCCAAAATAGGTTGCCATCTGGACTATCTGTCCGTGACTGACGAAATCCTTCGGGTCGGAACAGAAACTCTCAATAGACGGGTCAAACTCACGGCAGCCCATCCCCTTCGGGATGTTAAGACCGAGCCGACATTTACCTTCCTGATACTGTTTACAGAAATCACAAACTATCAACGCGCGCTCCCTCCCGTGAATCGAGGTGGTTAAGAGAGGCAATACCATAGCACATTGTCTTGCCGGGCCGCCGAATCCGCGCTCCGCGCCACGTGCTCCTCGCGTCGGAGCAGGCTGGCTGTCGTCACAGCATCCTGTACGGTCATCCTCTCGACTGCCACGTCGCCGCTAAAGATGGCGACCCCTCCGGCTCTCAATTCCCAGTCCGTATGCCCCTTATATTTTTGTCTGTTGAGTGTCTCGACGGCTTCGTAACCGCTGATAGAAGTGAAGGAGAGAATGAGCGCCTCTGCCGCGTTGCGTTCTCGGGTCGTATTCTCAATCGCGGCGCGGACTGTTCTCCTGACGTTGTCAACGTCTTCGAGTATGAATGAGCCTGACCAACGATTGATGCCGAGCTTAGCGGGAAGTTTGTAAAGCTCTGCGCGGTATTCTGCGAGCAGCGCGAGGTATTGTTTGCACAGCTCGGTGATGTTATCGCTTGTCGCCGTGTCGAGTGAGTGTTTGGCGCGACGCAGTTTATCTTCCAACGCCGGGAATAACATTTTAGTTTGCCGATCAGTGTCCGACGGGTATTCGCTGGAAACGCGTTTTCCCTTCCCTGTTCTCCCACGAAATATTGAGCACGTAGGGTTTGACTTCACCCGCTATCTCTTGCAGACGTTTCAACTGGTCGAGGTCTGCGTCAGCGGGCTTACCGTCAACCCAAGTCCTGTGCGTCAGCACGGCCTTCTCTTTCGGCAGTAGTGTCTTTACGGCGTCGAACTTTATATGAGCCCGCGAGGGGCCGCCGGGACTCTCTTCATCTTTGAGAAAGACGGCCAGAATCTCGACACCCTTACACGTTTCGTCGCTTGTGTTCGTCAACTCTAAAAGCACCTTCGGTGCGGAGTCTATGAATCTGGCGATGAATGGCTTCTCGATATTGTTGCTCATTTGAAAAAAGAAGGGCGAGACTCAATCAAGACCCGCCTCACCCTTTATCATTCCCCTTGGTAGCCTGCTAATAATCGCCGGTACTGGTACCCCGGCCGATCTTCTCTGGCTTGTCAAACCGACCTTACTGGCGATTACTGCTGGAACATTAATCGCCATTATAAGATAAGTGCGTCTAAGTTTCTGTGCGGTATCACACATATGATATGCTTTGGGCGAACCATTGGTGTGGGGGTTGTCCCCTCCTGAAACTCTCAGCGGCCTTTGCGGGAGTCGTTCAAGGGCCTCACCCAAGCTGTCTGCTTTTCAATTGGCTTCAGGGCTAACAGAGGGAGATTATCATGCCCGCCACCGCAGGCACACCCGCTGCGTTAAGGAATCATCTTCTCGCCGCGCTCCCGCCGGAGGAGTTCGAGCGAATACTTCCACATCTGGCGCACGTTTCCTTTTCGCTCGGCGAGGTCGTCTACGAGTCGGGCGGGCAGATGGAGCACATCTATTTCCCCACCACCGTCATCATCTCGCTGCTCTACTTGATGGAGAACGGCTCGTCCGCCGAGATGGGTGTAGCCGGTAACGAGGGAGTAGTCGGCGTCGCCCTCTTCATGGGCGGCAACACTATGCCTAATCGCGCCATCGTCCAGAGCGCAGGGGGCGCGGTCAGGATGAAAGCGACGGTGTTGCAAGACGAGTTCAGGCGAGGCGAGGCGTTTCAACGCCTGCTGCTGCGCTACACACAGGCGCTGCTCACACAGATGTCGCAGACGGCCGTTTGCAACCGCCTCCATGCAATCGATCAGCAACTCTGCCGCTGGCTTCTGCTGAGCCATGATCGTCTGGAATCGGACGATCTGGTCATGACGCAGGAGTTGATCGCCAACATGCTGGGCGTGCGCCGCGAAGGCGTCACCACGGCTGCCGGACAGCTACAGGAGCAGGGACTAATCAGCTACGTGCGCGGCCGTATTCGTATACTCGACCGGCGCGGTCTGGAAGCGGCGGTCTGCGAGTGTTACAAGGTAGTCAAAGACGAGTACGACCGACTGCTCAGCTAACAAACTCTTCTCATTTCCTCACCCGCATCTATACGTGTGTTATCGCACAGACACCCTTTCCGCTTATGTGTTATTTGTAAAGAGTCCGCCCTTTACGAGAATTCAACTCTCGATATAGAGGAGCGGCCCGCTACTTCCTTTTTACAGCCTGTTGGGTTTTCCTCGATACGCTTCAACTGAAGAGAGAATCCCGATGCACTATACAAAACGTCCGACCGTGATGATCGCTGATAGCTACGAGGATACGCGCTCTCTGCTGAGGTTCTGGCTGGAGGGAGAGGGTTACGGCGTAGTCGAAGTCGCGAACGGGGAGGAGGCTGTCGAGTTGACAAGCGACGTGTGCCCCGATCTGCTCCTGATGTCCGAAAGAATGCGTGTGCTCGGCGGAGTAGAAGCCGCACGCCGTATCCGCCAACATGGGAACGAATGTGTCTTTCCCATTATTGCTATGTCCGCCTATCCGACGAAGGAAGCGAAAGCCTTCGCACTCGCCGCCGGCTGCGACTCATTCATTCACCAGCCGATTGATTTTGACAATTTGAGCAATCTTCTCAGCAGCCTCCTTGCCGGAGCACCCGGCATGCTACCGCACCAGAGCACTTGAAATCGGACTGGCAATACTTTCTTTAACTAACATGGACATAAACCCTCGCATCAAAGTCATCAAGCTCGCCGAGCGAAAGCGGCGCGCACGAGTCCGCGTCAGGAAGACGCGCGCATCCGTCCTTCGCCTCGGACAAGATACAGCGCGCGACGCAGCCGCCACGGTCACGGGGTGGGTTGAAGAATTACGACAGCAGAAACATCAAAGCCCCGACGCGGTGGATGGCTTCAACAGCCTGTTTGAAGATGTGAAGTGATCGAGTCGTTTCCCCTAACAACGCTTAGCCCTTTGAAGGAACGAGCAAAGGGTTAATGCCGCATGGCCGATGACTGTTGGAAGTTCTTTATCAACGCATTCGTTCTTTGGAAATACATTTCGACATCTGGACTGGGCCTACCGAAACCCTCTTCCTTGTGCCGTCTGTTGTCTTTCAGACCTGACAGAGCCGGGGAGATTCCTGATGTCGAACAATACGAACCCACCAGCGACGGTCGCGAACCGCCTGCTCGCCGCGCTGCCAAAAAAAGAATATCAACAACTGCTTCCCTTACTTGAGCAGGTCACACTGCCTTTCGCCGAAGTCCTCTACGAACCCGGCACTCTGATACGTCACGTCTATTTCCCGAACGACTCCATCGTCTCTCTGCTCGCCCAAGTGGCGGAGCGCTCCACGCTCGAAGTGGGTATCGTCGGCAGCGAAGGGATGGCGGGCATCTCCGTCTTCATGGGCGTTGAGACATCGCGCTATCGCGGCATCGTGCAGGGCGAAGGCACGGCCATGCGTATGAAGGCCGCGGCGTTGCGAACCGAGTCTGAGCACATGCGCCCTCTACAACTTCTGCTGCAACGCTACACACATTCGTTATTGACGCAGATTTCGCAGTCGGCCGCCTGCAATCGTTTCCACAGGGTTGATGCGCGCCTCGCACGCTGGCTGCTGATGACCCGCGACCGCTTGAGGTCGAACGAGTTCCGGCTGACGCAGGAGTTCATGTCAAACATGCTCGGCGTGCGACGCGAGGGCGTCACACGTTCCGCGGGCGACCTACAGAGACAGGGGCTTATCAGTTACAGCCGTGGACGAATTACGATTCACGACCGCGCGGGCTTAGAAGCAATCGCCTGCGTGTGTTACATGATCATTAAAGCCGAAAGCAACATCTCGTAAACGACTGAAGCGCCCCACCCGCTTTATCGAAAAAGAGAAAAGGCGATGTGCAATCGGATGCGACTTCGTCGATGTCGCATCCGATTGCACATCGCTATAACTCTCCTTACCCGAAAGCTGCTGCCGGAGATTACTCATCGCTCACGTCTTTGCTTTCGTCTTTCTTCTCATAAGCCGACTCATCCAAATCCACATAAACGACCGTCACGTTATCTGAGATAGATTTGGCGTATTGCAAGGCGTGTCTCACCTCACGGTGTATGCCCGAAGGCGTCCGTTCTAGACTAGCTCCCAAAATTATATGCGGGAAATACATTTTAGTGTATACTGACCAACAATCATACCGGGTGGAAACCCGCCACGTCGTATCGCTCATGCGGGTCAGTTCTCTGTTATTTGAGTCAGGTAGATGTTGCAGTAGATGTAGATGGATGTGGCATTGGGTTCGATGAGCCGTCTAGTAAATCTAGTGAGCCGGGTGACTCGACTTCCGCTAATGGAAGGACTTTTCTCGAATGAAGTTGTGCCCCAACTGCCAGTGCTGTTTTGAGGATGAGGTTACATCCTGTCCTCAGTCGGGACACGCGCCCCTGATTCACAAGCGGCCCGGCTCGCGTCTGATTCAGAACAAATACCGCCTCGACCAACTTCTGGGTGGAGGTGGGATGGGCACCGTTTACCGCTGCACCCACTTGGAGCTGAAATACCCTTGCGCGATAAAAATTCTTCTGCCGGACTGGGCGAGCGCCGACCCGCATGGGCGACAGCGCATGCGTCGTGAAGCGCTCATCGCGTGCCGCCTGAACCACCCCAATCTGGTCAGAGTCCACGACTGCGGCACGAACGTTGTTCCCGTCGAGGACGAAGAGGGCACGCAACGCTACGAAGAGTTCTTCCTCGTCATGGATTTGCTGGAGGGGCAATCTCTCAAAGATTACTTGCTTCAGAAGGGCGCGCTTCCCTTGAATGAAGCTGTCATCATCGCGCGTCAAGTGGCGAACGGTTTGTCAGAACTGCATTCCAAGGGCATCCTGCACCGCGACATTAAGCCTGCCAATGTCATGCTGACGCATGATTACAAGGGCGACCTGATGGTGAAGATCGTTGACCTGGGGGCGGTCAAGTTAGTCGAGCGGAGTCTGGCCCTCGACGATGTCGAACTCACAGGCTCCATGATGATTGGGTCGGCCCGCTATACCTCCCCCGAAAATTGTAAGGGGATGCCGCTCGATGAGCGCTCGGATATTTACTGTCTGGGACTGATCCTTTATGAGATGCTTGCCGGATGTCCCACATTCGACTCCAACGATAGGGTAGACCTTTATTACAAACACGCATACGGCAAGCCACGTTCGCTGGCCGAGGTGTGCCCGAACACTTCGGAGTCCGTCGTGCGTTTAGTGATGAGTGCGCTTGAGAAGAGTCCCGAAGCCCGTCCACAGTCTGCCGTCGAGTTCGCTCGGGCGCTGTCCGACCTTGAAGCTCCTGACCGGGCTGATGGGGTCTTCAAGCAGCCGCAGACAGCTAAGGAAGAAGTAGACGAGGAGACGCACGCCGTTGCGAGGACGGCCTTCGACGCTTCCCCCGAAGCCAAACCGAATTTGCAGACGGTCGGGCGAAAAGAATTACTCTCCGAGGGGAGGCGCACCGCCCTTGCACTTGCGTATTTTCTCGCGTTCGTTATGACGGCGCTCTTCCTCGTGTGGAGTCTCTTGAGCAGAGCGCCCGCGGAGGCCGAAGCTGCCGACGCTCCGACCGCCGACACTTCGTCTGAAGTTCAAGTCGGGAACTCGGGAGACGATTTTATAACGGCTACGGATGTCAACATCAGGAGCGGCCCCAGCAGGAGCAGCGAGAGGATCGGCTTGGCCGAGCAGGGCTCGCGCGTGCGCGTTCTGTCAGCCAGCCATAACTGGCGCGAGGTCAGAGTCATTGAGCACGGTCATCCTAAAGCGGATGAATCTTCCCAGGATCAAGGGTGGCTGGACGGCGGCCTTCTGCGGCCTCCGGACGACCGTGGGCAATAAGTGCGAGCAGCAGGCTGGCTCGTGATGAGGGTAAGGTCGTGCGCGCAGTGGGGAGGTAAACGCTTATGGAGGCACTTTCGACCAGTGAAATAATAGCCCTGCTCAGCATCCCTTTTCTGATCGCTGGGACTGTGGCTAACATCTTCGGGATTGCAAACTCCCGCTTACGCAACTTCATTTTCGTAGGGCTGGCCGTGGGCACGTCTTTCGTTCTGGGGGTGATCACGTGGTCTCTGTTCTGGCGCGACAACAGTAGGGCTCGCGTCGAGCCGGCTCCGAAGCCCGGCCCGATTGTAAGAGTGACTCCGTCTCCTACTCCTACCCCGCGAACGAAGAAGGAAGCTCCCAAGCCTACTCCCGCCCCGGAAGAGCGCGAGCCGGGAGTGCCAATCTATGCCTCGTCATTCGAAGACTCTACGGCGCGTACCAAAAACTGTGTAGTGGGCGAGGTCGTCGCCGAGTCTCACAACGGCCTGAAGTCTGTCGAGATAACTGTTTCACAAGCCAACCTGAGTCTTTGTAACTACAGCTCGCACGGGCCGAGGAGGGTGGCTGTTAAGATCGGAATTACGAACGTATTACTTGGACGCGGGAGACAGTCTAAAGGGATTCTCTGGAGTCCGAGCGTTACTCTTGCGGAGCGTCTACAGCCGGGCGAGACTTTCTCCATACCGAGCCCGATTACCATCTCCATCCCTAAACAGGGCCCCGTAAATATGTCCAACGCAAAATTCGTGATTCAACTGAGTAACGTGCCTTACGACTCCAACCGGGAGATGCGTTATTACCTCTCCGACGGTGGCGAAGCACAACTAGCGCAAATCGGACGCGACTAAGAGAGCCCGTCGCGACCGAGAGCAATCCTGCCGCTGCTATTGATAAGGCGGACGGCCCCGGCCGCGCAGGCTGCCCGGCAATCCGGGGCTTTCACTCGCGCGTTCCAAATGCCAATCCGAGCCGCGTAAAAGTCTTGACAACAAAGCCTCCTGCCGATAGTCTCTTCGCGTTCTACGCCTGTATTAGAAGCGCGGCCCCGGACTCTGGGGCCGCGCAACATGGCCGAAGATAGCCTTACCATCTCCGGCCGACGCATCACCTTGTCATGTGCAGCTACTACGGCTAAGTGTCTCAGCCGTCTAGACTTTTCAACTCTTCACGATCTTGAGAATGATGCAAAAAGAATCTGTCAATCCTATTGACGTAGATTCATTTAAAGGTATACGATGCCTATGACACCCGCATGGCGTGTCGACCATGACGCCCCCTTCGAGGACTTTTGTGCCTGGCTCATATCTCAACCGGAACGTAACGAGGAGCAGGCAGAGTGCCTCGCTTTCATTAACCTTCTAGAAAAGCGTGGGGGAATCTTAGACGGTGACAAGTACCTCACTCACACCAACGGCCTGCGGGAGTTCCAAGGACAATTCGTGCGCATTTTGTATGAATGCTACCCGGACTCGCGTGAGGTCTGCCTGAAGGATGGGTTCCTTGCCGAGCGAAGCGGTTGAGTTCTTCGACGACATACTCTGAAAGGCTAAAGATTATGGCAACTAAACCGAAGACGAAGAAGTACACGACTCCGTCCCTTAAAGAGATGCTGCACGACGGCACTCCGGAGTTCGAGCAGTTAGTCCAGAATCTCCTCAAAGACCTCACCATCGAGCAGGACATCGCTAAACTCCGGCGCGAGCGCGGCCTGTCGCAGACGGAGGTCGCGGAACTCGCGGGACTGCGGCAGCCACACATCGCGAAGATGGAGTCCGGCAACTTCAAGAACTTTGAGATCAAGACGCTCATCCGCATCGCGACCGCCCTCGGCGCCAGCGTCGAGGTTCGCGTAATCCCCGACGCTAGAATCGCCCGCCTGATGCGCCAGCCCAAGGTAGCAGATCGGCTCTCTGCCCGGGCTGCCAACCAGAGTTAATCAGATTCAATCCGTAGAATCGACAGGCCGCCGCGACCGTCTACGTTCGCCGGCGATTATTCCCCTATGCCTGTCTGATGAGAAAGCCGTAGCTTTCTGCGCCCGCCTCTCTTGGGCGAATGCCCGCACCGCAAAGGCGAGCCATCCCTTCCTGCTTTAACCTCCTCCACGCTTCTATAAATTATCTCTCAACAAAAGTATTGACAAAATACATTTAGATGTATAGTCTGTCAGACCATTAAAGGTTCAGTCCGCCGGCTCGTCACGGCCACGGCCACCTTGCTCATTAGCAACGGATTCAGTTTCAAACCTCGCTTCCGCAACAAAGCCCTGACGACGGGAGAATGTTTCGCAATGAAAACGCCGATAACCGATGAGCGGCTCGGATTCTGTGTCGGAGACTTTTACCTTTCAACGATGCCGCGATGCGCGGAAGCTTCCTGACGAGGGCCGCCGAGAGGAAATTCGGGAGGACTGTCGTGAGAAGAAAATCTATCAGGTTCACGCTGCCTGCCGCCGGAGTTTTGGCGTTGATACTGACGCTCACAGTGTACAACCGCGACCGGAGGTTCGAGATTTTTATCAACGAACTCGACGGGATGACGGACGAGGTCGTGAAAGTGATTACTGCCCATCCAACTTCGGCCGGGGTCGTCGAAGCGCGGGAGATTATTAACGCGAAGAAGGATGTCTTGAAGAACAAGCTGGCGCAACTGAAGTCGTTGACCGCAGCCCAGGCCGGCGGCGAGAAGCTGACGCAGGTTGAGCAGGGGCTTATGAGAAACACCGCAAAAATCAACGAGCTATTTGTAAATGAATTAGGCAGACGCCAAAAGGAGCTTGAGGAACTGCGGAAGCGTGCGAAAGAGAACAAGCTTTTTGATAACGACCCGGCGGTGAAGAAGGCGCTGCAAGAGAACGAGCAGTTTGGGAAAGACATGGTGCAACTGCTCGCTGATTATGACTCCATTATCAACTGAACGCTGTTAACCGTTTGTCGAAGTAGGCGGCGAAGAGCCTGCCCTCCATTTGCGAAAGAACCGATCCTCCGAGTGATCAAGGAGTGAGCATGACGAAAGAAGGAACGAGAATCGCCCCGGTGGCCTTGTTACTCTTGAGTCTGGGTTTGAACAACGCCCTGTACGCCGAAGGCAACAATCCCCAGTCGCTGAGTTACAACTGTCAGAAGGCCACGGAAACCTCCAGCAGTGCGATCAGGTCCATGTGGATGATTCTTTGCCGGCAAGAGTACGAGAATCAAATGGACTTCGCCAACCTCCACAGGCTTGCGAACAGTATCGCCGGCCAAGAACTTTCCGACTCAGGCACGAAAGAGCGGCCGAAGCAGCCCCGGAACATCGAAAGGCCGCCGAGCACGCCGCCGAGGCGTCACGCCAAGGCGAAAAGCCCTGACGTGCACAAGTGGGGACGGACTGGTTTCGCCGTGTCCGACAAGGCGCATTCAAGGGGCCCAAGGGGCCGTCATGCGAGGGTGCGGAGGCCAAAGCCCCACGTCGCAAGCGACGCCTCGATCCGCGACGCCTACTTCATTCGCATCAGGCTTCGCGACCTGAATCGCTCGCAGCGGATGGAGTTGCGAAGTAAATACGAATCACTCTTGACGAGGGGAGATGTCAGGGACTTTCTGAATTGGATTCAGAAGCACGAAGGCGGCGGCATAGTGACGGTTGTCGGCGGTATCCGCCACAAGAGTCCGAGCTGCCAGAAACTAATCGGGAGGCTGAACACGAGCGCACATCCCAAAGATCAGGGACTACCTAACAAGTGCTTCCTCACCACGCGCAAGTACGGGCTCTCAACCGCCGCAGGCAAATTCCAGATCGTTCACAAAAACTGGAAGGTTCTGCGCCGACTCTTGGAACTCAAAGACTTCTCGGCGCGGAGTCAGGCACTCGTTGCGTTAGAGCTGGTTCGGAGCAGCAAGGTCATCGGCGGCAAGGTCGGGGACGGACTGGTCGCGCTCGTTCAAGGCGATGTGGCCGGGGCAATTCGTTGGGGTACGGATCCTTGGGCCAGCTCGCCACATTCACGCTGGTATGAGCGTAGCCGAAACCCCTCGCCGCAATACGCCCGGCTCAGACATGGAAAGCCGGGCCACGAGAAACATGCCCGATGGCAATCCGCAAGCTTCAGGGGCAACACCAATGCCTAGCGCAACGGTCGCAGGATTTGACTCGTAACATGTGACGCCGGGCGGCGGAGGCCGGCCCGAGTAAGACACTTAGAGAGACTGGAAATGAAAAAAGTACAGCACCCGTTCTCCTCTTCGCCGCAGCCTTATTGGCGTTGTGTGTCCCGCCCGGTGTTGCGGCTGCGGTCACAGCGCCGCCGCAGTTTGGCCCGCAGTATTACGACGGCCTCGTAGTCGTCTCGATGGCCTCACCCACGAGTGGGGCCGTCATCCGTTACACGACGGACGGCAGCGACCCGACCACCAACTCGCCCCTGTACTCTCCAATCATGCAGGTCGCGCTCACTGCCTCGGCGACCGTGAAGGCGAGGGCTTACACTTGTACGTGAGTTTCAGTCGCTTGCTCACAACTCGATAGCAGTAAGCGCCTACCCCTGCTAAAGAAAGACGAGCCCCTTTCTGCTTACTCGCGGGTCGCACTTGCGGCTCGGTTCTGTTGCAAGAACCGCCTCTCGGTTATACTCCGCATCTCACGTTCTTCCAGCAAATCCAATCAGGTCAATTCATGAGTCATCATCAGCGCGGCCTTCGTGCAAAGCAGAGAGGAGCATCATGAATCAAGACCAGTTCTGGGCAGCAGTACGATCACTGTTTGATGCGCGAACAGAGGAAGCATTCGATGAGATCGTTTCCCGCCATCCCGAACTGCTGGATGAAGAGACCGCCAACGCCATTAATTATCAAGTGTTAAAGGCGCGTGAGCGAGGAGACGCAAACATGGCACGGGCTCTGGAAGAGATTGAGATGTCTTTGGAGTCGGCCGCGCGAAGATTCGACCTAAAAGCTTCAGGACTACTCGACATTGAGCCCATCACACCGGAAGCGTCCGTTCCATGGGCGCGCCTCACGCGCGAATATCTTGCCCGCCGCGAACTCCAATTACTGGACGCAGCCATAAGCGAAGCGCAGGAGTCTCGCGAAACGGATGCCGTTGCGCTGTTACGATACTTTCGGAATCAACATCAAGAGCAAGTTGAGGCTCTGTCCGTTAACCTTCTCAATGCCTTCTACTCCGCGGCGCGCAACGAAGAAGCCCTGACCGTCATGATAATCAGCCTTGATTTCAGCGCGGGAATGGCGAGGCATTTCAGGCGATACCCTTTCGACCAACAGATGGAAGCTTTGAATATCGGTCTGCATGCTTGCAGGCAAGTTGACGTTTATGCCCGCGCTTTAGGCGACGCCGCGTGCCGAGCATATTATTTGGT
Organism: Acidobacteriota bacterium; assembly: GCA_032230645.1. GTDB lineage: Bacteria > Acidobacteriota > Blastocatellia > Pyrinomonadales > Pyrinomonadaceae > QHXN01. Next base: position 26,243 of record JAVXWN010000183.1, read on the forward strand.
GGGGCAGGCTCTCGGTTATGCGGAAGCGAGGTATTTAAACGAAGCGGCAGAGGCGTATGAAGAGGCATTGGAGCTTTATCGAGCGTTAGCCAAGCAGCAACCGCAAGCGTACACGCCGCATGTTGCAGTAACGCTCAATAACCTTGGCAACGTGCAGGCTAGATTACGTATGCTGGATGAAGCGGACGTGACGCTCGAAGAAGCGCTGGCAAGGTCTAGAGCGTTGGCGGAGCAACAGCCGGAAGTGTATACGCCGGACGTAGCGGAGACGCTCAGCAACGTTGGTGCGGTGCGTGCTCAATTACGCAAGTTCGGTGAGGCCGAAGCGGCTTACGAAGAGTCGTTGAAGATAAGCCGGGCGTTGGCCGAACGTCAACCGGAGGCGTATGCGCCGCACCTTGCAAGAACGCTCATGAACTTAGGCAACGTGCTGATTGGTTTGCAAAAGTTGCATGAGGCCGATGCGGTGTATGAAGAGGCTTTGACGAAGTATCGAATTTTGGCCGAGAAGCAGCCCGGAGTGTATATGCCGGAATTAGCAGGGACGCTGAGTAACCTTGGCAACGTGCGCCGCGAACTACGCAAGCTGAATGAAGCAGAAGCAGCGCTCAAAGAAGCGTTGACGATAAATCGCTCGCTGGCTGAAAGGCAGCCGGAAGTGTACGTGCCTGATTTAGTAGGGATGCTCGGCAATCTGGGCCGAGTGCAGAGCAATTTACGAAAGCCGATTGAAGCTCAGGCGACGTTTGAAGAGGCGCTGGCGGTAAGTCGGTCGCTGGCGCAGGAGCAGCCGGAAGTGTACACGCCGGACGTTGCAAGTTCGCTCATCAATCTGGGCAGTGAGTTGCTTATGCTAAGCGAACTCACGCAGGCGCGAGCGGCGTTGGAAGAGGCGTTGATAATTACTCGTGAGCGCGATCTGTTAATCGAGCGCGGCAAAGCGCTTTCACTTCTCGCCGAATTAGCAATCATGGCAAATGATTGGAATGAAGGGACACAACTTTTACAAGAGGCGATAGCGCAAATAGAACGCTTGCGAACCGTGGAACATAACCTCTCGCGGCGCGGACAGGTGTTGAGCGAGCATGTCACTGTCTACGAACAACTGTTGGTCTGCTTGTTGAAGCAAGGCGAAAAAGAGAAAGCCTTGGTTGTCGCTGAACAGGGCAAGAGCCGCTCGATCAACGATCTGTTGGCCGCGCGCGAGTTTCGTCCGAAAGATGAGCAACTGGCGCAAGAGCGCGACGAGTTGTTGGTCAAAGTACGCTCATTGGAAGACCGTGAGAGCTTTGCGGTGATGCAGCCACAAAATACAAACTTGACGGACGAGCAAGAGAAAGCTCTCCGGCAACAACTCGCATCCCTGCGCTCTGAGCGAGTCAGAGCGACGGAGGAGTTGGAAAAGCTGGGGCGAAAAATTCAGCAAGCAGAGCCTGACTTTTTGCCTTACGCGCCGACGCTTTCGTTCGACGAGATCAAACAGGTGGCACAGTCCGCCGTCGCGACGCTGCTGCTGTTTCGCGTGACCGATTACGGCAGCTTCGTCTTTCTGGTCTTTCCAGATGGCGAGAGGGATGTCGTAGAAGTCCCCGCGTTTGATGTCAACACGCTCTCTGAGATGCTCGTCAAGTTTGAGAACGGCGAGCCCGTGAGCGGCTGGAGCGGGCTTTACTATCGAGGGCAGACGGGTGCATGGATGGAGTTGATGGAAGCCACTCTGCATCGGCTTTACAATGAATTGATAGAGCCTGTCCATCAACGCTTGAGAGAAAAACGGCGACATATGAACGGCTCGAAACGTCTGGTCATTGTACCGAATCGCGGCTTGGCGATTCTGCCTTTGCACGCTTGCTCTTGGAAGGAGGAAGGCGAAATCAAGTATCTGCTGGACGAGTATGTCTGTGCCTACGCGCCCAGCATCTATATCCTGAAGCGAAGCCAGTCGCGCAAGCGCGGTCTCGCAGAGCCGGACAGCTTACTCGGGTTGTTCAACCCCAACCGGGACGACCCGGCGCGCAGGCTCGCCTTCTCCGAGTGGGAGTGTGATGAGATCGAGGGGCTGCTCGGTGGCGACCGCTGTTCGATGAAGAAGGGCGGGTTGGCGACGAAGGAGAGCGTACTCTCGGAAGTATCAAGGCACCAACTGCTACACTTTTCCTGCCACGGTAATTACGAGTTGGACGCACCGCTGCAATCGTCGCTGACGCTGGCGGACGCGACGTTGAACCTCGACGAGATCATGGCGAGGATGGACTTGCGCCACACATGGCTCACGGTCTTGTCGGCCTGCGAGACGAGCCTCGGTGATTTCCGCGAGATAGCCGACGAGCAGTACGGCCTGCCGCTGGGTTTCATGGTGGCGGGAACGCCGACTGTGTGGGGAACATTGTGGTCTGTGAGCGACCAGTCCACCGCGCTGCTGATGATTAAGGCATATCAGGTCTTGACGGTCGAACCGGATATGAGCAAGCCTGAAGCTCTACGGCTCGCACAACTCTGGCTGCGAGATGTCAGCCGGGAAGAACTCTTGCTTAGGATCGAGGAACGGCTGGAGGCATTGGAAACCGGCAACCAAGAATGGGGTGGACTAATATCCTTTCGCCGTTACGTGAAGCGCTTCGGACAGGGCGAGCGCCCGTTCGCTCATCCCTATTACTGGGCGGGAATGCAGTGCGTCGGAGTTTAAGTCGGCGTCTACTAGCGTTGCTGGGCAGAGGCGTAAGCTTGACTTGGATAATCGGCTCAGATGTTTTCGACGGCTTCGCGTAACTCCAAATCGGACAGGGCAAACTTTGCATCTGAGCCGGGATTTTCCAGAACAATCCCAATTGTGCCGTAGCTGAATTTGGAATCGCGTACGGATGAAACCAGCACGTTATTGATGTAAACGCGCAGGTGGTCGTTATAGGCTACGACGCGCAGACGATTAGAGACGCCTACCCCGATACGCAGCGCCGGATGGGTCACGAAGTCAACGAGCATCCGCCACTGTTTCTTATCCGCTTCCTTCTCATAGCTGGCGACGCAGTAATTTCCTTTCGGGGCGATGTCAACGCAGTAACGGCCTTCATCCGTCGAGCGAACAGCGAAGCCGAGCCGACAATGTTTAGTAATGTCCTCGACTTCGAGAAACGAAATTGTTACCGTCGCATCTATATTGTCAAACGATCCAGAGGACTCAAGTAACCAAGCCGTGTTCTCCTTCTTTGGAAAGTTCCCAACCAGTTGAGGCTGCCCGTCATCGCCAAAATGCAGATGGTCTTTCTGATAAACGCGCCAGCCCGGAAGGTTCGGATCACAAAGGTCGGCCCCGAGTAACAACTCTCCGCGACGTGGGCCACGAAACTCGGAGAGATTATAAACTTGTCCGCAATAAAGACAGGTGACGAATTGTTCACCGGTGAGATGTACGGTCGCTCCGCAGCTATTACATGTCAATGATTGCAGACTTCCTCCGCTAGATACTGTACTCATAGCAATCCCTTAAACTAGAGAAGGTGCTCTAACGCCCGGCAACACCCACTGCGCCGGGTCGTTGATGTACATGACATGCGTCGCGCTGTCATGCGACTTTCTTCCAGATGATGGAATAGCGCCATAATAAATGTTTCCTCACCTCTGCCCCCGGAAGCATATCGCTACAAATTTTATGTACCTGAGCTAAGGTGAGATAAGTATCATGACGCCCGTGCTCGGCCCATGCCTCGCGAACATGACGGGGTGCCAACATCCGTCCCTGTCTCATCAGCCTCAGTCCGATACTTACCGGCACTGCCAATGCGCTTGTGACCGCGTCAATCAGTCCCTCGGCTTGAAACAAATCGAGAATCAGTAGAACTCCATCCACCTTTAGAGAATTCTTGATCTTCGGCAGCACCTCTGCCATGGGCAGGTGATGTAACGTGGCGACCGTAACAATACAATCGAACTTTTCAGCGGGAAGTTCTCGCGACATCACATCCGCGACCTGAAAATCAATGTTCGGGAATAGCACTGACCGCTCTTTGGCGATGCGGATCATATTCGGCGATAGATCAAGCGCGAGCACGCGCTCTGAAGATTTCGCGAGGAGGCGTGAGAAGTTGCCTACGCCGCAGCCGATTTCAAGTGACTCCCGACAGGATGACGGAACATGCCGCAACAGGAAATCTTGGTAATGGCTGCTGTGCTCCCACTCTTCGCCCGAGAGCAGTGCGATGCGATCAAAATCTGCTCGAATGGTAGGAAGTGTTTCAGCCATAAAAGTCTCCCCAACTGTGTGACTTGGATTGCAGTTACTTGCGCATCTCTAGCAAACAATCTAACACCCCGCATCATCCGCGCCCTTACGTAACGTACATGAGAGCTATGATATTATCGCGAATCCGGGAAGAGGTTAAGAAATTGGCGTTGACGCTGACACATCGCTTCCGTTATTCGACACTCAACACGCTGATCTTGCACGCCGGATACGGGTGGGGTCAGGTCAGCACGAGCGGCAACGTCTGCACATACACCTGTGATAAGGATATTAAACGCCCGCCGTCAGAAGTAGCATCCATCAAAGAGATCATCTCGCTAGAAATACAGTTTTGCATCAGCCTCGATCTCGCCGCAACCTTTCTGATGCTCGCCAAAATGCCGAGCCTGAATAGACTCCAGTTAAGAAGCTGCGGCATTAAAGAACTGCCCCCGGAGATAGGCGCGCTCGGTAACATAGTTGCGCTCGACCTCGGTAACGAAGGCAGCAGCAGTTCCAATGAATTTACAACTTTCCCGCCCGAACTCGGTTCTATGAAACGGTTACGGTATCTCAAACTACACGACAATCCCCAGTTCAAGTCGTTTCCGCCGGAGGTGGCGAAGTTGAGCAACTTGAATCATGTCGGCTTGAGGGGCTTTCATTCGCTGCCGGACAATATCGAATTATTTCCGAACCTGAAAGATTTAAAATTAACTTTTAGCGGCATCGTTCCGAAACAGATAGTGCCGCTCATTGCCAGACCTAACGGTCTCAAGTCGGTCACGGTCGGTGAAGCATATTTTGAAATGTTCAAAGAACTCACGACGGAGTATCCGGATTTTTCCGTCACTTGGGAGCAGACCTCGATGCGTGGAGATTATTAACGCCTCTGCCCTGCGGAACCTTCAGCAGCAATCAACCGCTGCGGATAACGCACTCGCAAGATAGATGATAAGAGCCGCGCTGTTGCGGGTCAGGTGCATGTCGTTGTTATGCGCGGCCTCTGCCGTCACACCTGTCCTTTAATCGTCAAAGGGGGCAAGTCTAACGCTCGCGCAGCCCATGGCAGTGCTGTTTCCAGTTGCCGTCGCTGAACCATGCGGACGCGCGGGGCATCGCTTATCTCCGGCAGACCAGCGCGTGCGGCGAAAAAGCCGGAGACCCAAGCCGCGACTTCGGGCGCATCGGGTAAAATTTTTTCCGGCTCAAGCCCGCTCTCATAAGCCAAACTGGGCAGCCAAAAGCCTATATCAAGTCTGGGATTAGACAGACAAGCGGCGTTCCAATCAACGAATAAAGCCCGCTCGGCCGTGATGCAGATATTATCGCTGCGTAAGTCACAGTGCGTCAGGCTGTCACCCACCGTAAGACAACTCTCCTCATACCGTATAAGGATGGGAAGTGCCCCCTCAAGCCATCTGGCATCTGCTATTCCGAGCGCCAGGAACGGCCCCGGGTCGGTGGCGACCGCCTGCCAGTTCGCATCGCTCATTCCATGAACCTGTGCAAAGGTTTCTACCGCCGCTCGCGTGTTATGTAGCACATTGATTTGTGCCAGAGTCAGGTCAATCTGCCGCTCGTCCCAAGGCGGCGGCCAATGTTGCAAGGACAGGTCTTCGATGATGAGAATGGGTTCGGCCTCTTGATCTTCCGACGCCAAAAGGCGCGGCATAAAGTCGCCGCTCAAACTATTGTAAAGGTGAATCTCACGACTCAGACTCTTACTCGTCCCCGGCGTCGTTCCGATTTTAGCGAAGAAGCTGGCTTCAGTTGTTTTGCACCGTAGCCGCAGCGCCGGGGTATAACCGCCTTCGACACGACGATATGATTCGACTTTCGTGCCGATGAGTCTCTCTATGCGAGCAGTCAGTTCTCGGCGAAGCAAGTCTTCTTTCATCGTATGAGACGCCACCATTACCACTAGCGCCGAACGCACGGTATCACCCATGTCTCAAAAGAGATGTTGAAAGTTACGACTGCGAAATACCATCAAGCTCAGGCAGCAGCGAGCGAGCGAACGCGCCGACGCGCGCGACGAGGTCGGGGCTGCCTGCGTGTCTCTCGATCTCGGCGACGAGTGCGGAGCCGACGACCGCTGCGTCTGCGTAGCGCCAGACTTCCGCGACCTGCTCGGGGGTCGAGATGCCAAAGCCGACGGCCACGGGAAGCTCGGTCGTCTCGCGCACGCGTGCGACCAGACGCGCGGCTTCCACACTCATCCTCTCGCGCGCGCCCGTGACGCCCGCGCGAGAGACTGCGTAGACGAATCCGCTGGCGTGCTCCGCGATCATCGAGAGGCGAGCGTCCGAGGTGGTCGGCGCGGCGAGAAAGATTTGGTCAAGCCCCTGACGTGTGAGCGTCGCGTTGAAGTCGGCCGACTCTTCAGGGACGAGGTCGGTGACGAGTACTCCGTCCACGCCCGCACGCGCGGCTTCGCCCGCAAGTCGCTCGACGCCGAACTGCAAAAGAGGATTGAAGTAGCTGAAGAGGACGACGGGCACGTCCGTCTCGCGCCGCGCGTCTGCAAGGACTTCAAGCACGTCCGCGAGGCCGACGCCCCTGCGCAGAGCGCGCTCGGAGGCACGTTGTATCGTGGGGCCGTCGGCGACGGGGTCGCTGAAAGGTACGCCCAACTCGACGATGGTCGCGCCCGCGCGCGCGAGTTCAACGATGAGCGCGCGCGTCGTCTCAAGGTCGGGGTCGCCCGCGGTGACGAAGGGGATGAAGCCGCGCCGCGCTCCGCCTTTAATGTTACTGAAGGCTTCGCCGATGCGGCTCACGAAATCTCCTCGCCCGCCTCTTCGGCCACCGTATGCACGTCCTTGTCGCCGCGCCCCGAGAGGTTGACGACTATCGCTTGCTCGCTCGTCATCTCACGCGCGAGCTTGAGGGCGTGCGCGACGGCGTGCGCGGATTCAAGCGCGGGGATGATGCCTTCGAGTTGCGAGAGGATGCGAAAGGCTTCGAGCGCCTCTGCGTCCGAGGCCGAGACGTACTCGACGCGCCCTGCATCATGAAGGAAGGCATGCTCGGGGCCGATTGAAGGATAGTCGAGCCCCGCCGAGACCGAATGTGTCGCGGCGATCTGTCCATGCTCATCCTGAAGCACGTAGCTCATCGTGCCCTGCAAGACGCCGGGTCGGCCGCCGCCGGTCTCATTGAAACGCGCCGCGTGAAGCCCCAACCCCGAGCCCGAGCCACCCGCCTCGACCCCGACCATGCGGACGCCCGCGTCTTGCAGAAACGGATGAAAAAGTCCGATTGAGTTCGAGCCGCCGCCGACGCACGCGACGAGCGCGTCAGGCAGACGCGCTTCCCTTTCGAGAAACTGCGCGCGCGCCTCGCGACCGATGACGCTCTGAAACTCGCGCACCATGAGCGGGTAAGGGTGCGGCCCGAGCGCGCTTCCCAAAAGGTAGTAGGTGTCGGCGACGTTCGTCACCCAGTCGCGCAGAGCCTCGTTGATGGCGTCCTTGAGCGTGCGTTGACCCGCCTCGACCTCGCGCACCTCCGCGCCGAGCAGACGCATGCGAAAGACGTTCAGACGTTGACGGCGCACGTCCTCCGTCCCCATGTAGACGACGCAGCCGAGCCCGAAGAGTGCGCACACGGTCGCGGTCGCGACGCCGTGCTGTCCCGCTCCCGTCTCGGCGATGATGCGGCGCTTGCCCATCCGACGCGCGAGCAAGACCTGACCGAGCGCGTTGTTGATCTTGTGCGAGCCCGTGTGCGAGAGGTCTTCACGCTTGAGGAAGATGCGCGCTCCGGCGGCGTGTTCGGTCAAACGCGCGGCGTAAAAGAGCGGTGTCGGACGGCCCGAGTAGTCGCGCAGCAACGCGCCGAACTCCTCTTGAAAACTCACGTCAACGCGCGCCGACTCGAACGCCGTGGTCAACTCTTCGAGCGGAGCCACAAGCGTTTCGGGGACGTAACGCCCACCGTAGCGCCCCCAGTGGCCGCCCGCGTCGGGGTTCATGTCAAGACTCTCGCTCATCGAAGAAGCACAACTCTTTCGCCTGATAAATTCCGAGCGGCGGCAAGCGCCTCTGCGCCGGCCGCCGCGATGTTGAAACGGTATCGAAAGTTTATCTCACGCGCCGCGATTTATGAAACGTCGGCTGTCGTCGTGTGCAGTGCTTCAACTCACTTCCGACAGATTCGCGTGCGTGCCCGCGAGCATAGTCAAGTTGCGCCCTTCATACTTGGCGCGATAGAGCGCCGTGTCGCTCGCATCGAAAAGCTCGCGCTCGGTGCGCGCGTTCGATGGGCACGCGGCGACACCGATGCTGACGGTCACGCCACCGATATCTTCAAGTTGACTCGCGGCCACGGCGAGCCGCACGCGCTCGGCTGCGGCAAACGCCTTCTCGCTCTCGACGCCCGCGAGCAGCAGCGCGAACTCCTCGCCGCCAAGTCGCGCCGCCGTGTCGTTGTCGCGCGAGAGTTCGATAAGCACGTCTGCGACCGAGCGAATCACACGGTCGCCCGCCGGGTGGCCGTAGGTGTCGTTGACGCGCTTCATGTGGTCAATGTCTAAGAGCAGCAGCGCACACGGAATCCTGTAACGTCGCCAACGCTCGACCTCCTGCCCGAGCGCCTTGCGAAAGCGTCGGCGGTTGGCGAGCCCCGTCAGGTAGTCGCGGTCGGCCTCTGCGCGCAACCGATCTACGGTCAGCGAATGCGAGACGAGTTGACGCACGCGTGCGACGAGCAGTCGCAGTTCCGAAGGGAGTTGGAAGTAGTCGGACGCGTTTGCGGCCATCGCTTCGCCCCGTCTCTCGACGGTTGCTGCATCGGTGCCGACGAGCACGACGGGCACCGCGTCCTGCGCTTCGGAGAGCATGCGCGCAAGCTCGCAGGCGCGGATGCCCTTCAATCTCACGTCGGCGACGACGACGTGGGGGCGCGTGCGTTGAAGCGCGATGAGCGCCTTCGCTCCGCCCGCGACGCCCGCGACGCTGAAGCCGCCCTGTTTGAGCCCGGCGGCATATTCGTCCATGCCGGAGTCGTCGGCGACAAGCAGCACACGACCCTGCTCGCGCGTCGTCCGGCGACGTTCGTTAGTTATTCGAGCTGTTGCGCTCATCAATCAGAACTCGCCTGTAAATGTTCTCGGGCGAAAAGGCTGGTGGAGGGAAAGTCGGGCATCATCCTTGGCGAAGCTTCCGAGCCCCTTGTACGTGCGTCGCCAGCATAACCGAAGAGGTGGGCGGGGAGTCAAGTGCGAGGATGAGAGATGAGGGATGAGGGATGAAGTGAAGACCGCATCTAATTCATCCCTCATCCCTCATCCCTCCCTTAGCCTGTTCGACGAAGCGGCGCATGAGTTGGAAGCTCTTGCGGCCGGGAGATGTCTCGACACCGCTGCACACGTCCACGGCGAAAGGTCGGACGACCTTCACCGCCTCCGCGACGTTTGCGGGCGTGAGGCCGCCCGCGAGAAAGAGTCGGGGGACGACCTCGCGCGTCTGTCGCGCAAGTGTCCAATCGAAAGTGTGGCCCGTCCCGCCCCATGCTCCCGGGGTATAAGCGTCGAGCAGAACCGCGTCCGTCGAGTAGAGCGCGGCCGCTTCCGCCGTGTAACCTTCGCGCACGCGCAGAGCCTTGATCGTCTCCAACCCTCGCAGCGCGCGACAGAACTCCGGCGTCTCGTCACCATGTAGTTGAACAGCGCCGAGCCCCGACTCGCGCGCGATTCTTTCAACCTCTTCAGGCCCCGTCTCGTTGACGAAGACGCCGACACCCTCGATGCCTTCGGGCAGACGTTCGACGATGCTGCGCGCGTCGGCGGGTGTAACGTAGCGCGGGCTGCGCGTGTAGAAGTTGAAGCCGAGCAGGTCGGCCCCGGCCTCGACGGCCGCGAGCGCGTCTTCAAGATTCGTAATCCCGCAAACCTTCACGCGAGTCATAACATTCTCAAAGCGCCTTCCTCGTCCATGCCGTACTCGCCCGCGCCGGTTAGAGAGCGCAGAGCGGACTCGGGACTTTCGGCGCGCATCAACGTCTCGCCAACGAGGAAGGCGCGGAAGCCGCACTCGCGCAGCCGCTCTATCTCTTCGCGGCCGCTGATGCCGCTCTCACTCACAAGCAGAATGCCTTCGGGCACGCGCGCCGCAAGCTCGACTGACGTTTCCAGAGAGACATCGAAGGTGCGCAAGTCGCGGTTGTTCACCCCGACGAGTCGCGCCCCGGCCCCGAGCGCGCGGGACAACTCCGTGGCCGTGTGAACCTCGACGAGCGCGTCCATACCGAGTTCGTCTTCGGTCACTCGGAGCAGCGACGCGAGCATTCGATCATCGAGCGCCGCGACGATAAGCAGCAACGCGTCCGCGCCCCCCGCCGCCGACTCGAAGACCTGATACTCGTCGAAGATGAAATCCTTCCTCAGCACCGGCAATCGCACGGCTGCCTTCACCTCCGTCAAGTCTCGCAGCGAGCCACAAAAATAGTCTTCCTCCGTCAGAACCGAGACGGCCGCCGCGCCGCCGCGCTCATACACGCGCGCTGTCGCGCCCGCCTCTGCGCCCGCGCGAATCTTACCCTTCGACGGCGAGGCGCGCTTGAACTCCGCGATGACGTTCACTCTATCCCTGTCTTTAAGAGCTTCGCGGAGCGCATGCTTCGGCGCGGCTGTCCTCATATCGAAAGCCGCGCGCCGCACCGCATCCAACGAGCGCACGGCCTTCGCTCCGGCCAGCCGCTCGCTCTTCTTCTCGATAATCTTCGACAGAAAATCGCCCGACATCATTCACATCTCGCTTTGATTCTTAACGTAAATCTGTTCAGTCGTTCGATGCACGAACGAGTTGTTCAAGCTTGTCGAGTGCGGCGCGTTCGTCAATGCTCCGCTCGGCGAGCCGCGCCGCTTCGCGCAAATCATTAGCGGCTCCGCCGACGTAGAGCGCGGCGGCGGCGTTCGCGATGACGAGTGCGCGCCCTGCATCGCGTCGCTCGCCCGCGAGTATCGAGCGGATGACGCGCGCGTTCGCCACGGCGTCGCCACCGCGCAAGTCTTCGAGCGTTGAAGGTTCAAGACCGAAGTCCCCGGGCGTGACATCGAAGACGCGCACCTCGCCGCTCTCGACCTCCGCGACCAGCGTCGGCGCGGCGAGCGTGACCTCGTCGAGCCCGTCGCGGCCGTGTACGACCCAAGCGCGCTCCGCGCCGAGCGCGAGCAGCGTGTGCGCAAGCGGCTCGACCAGAGCCTCGTGCCAGACACCGATGATTTGACGCGGCGCGCCCGCAGGGTTTGTCAGCGGGCCCAGCAGGTTGAAGGTCGTATGCACTCCAAGCTCGCGCCGCACGCCCGCCACGCGCGCCGTCGCACCGTGATAGAGCGGCGCGAACATGAAGCAGATGCCAAGCTCGTCGAGACAAGCCTCGGAGACTTCCGGCGTTGCGGTGACGTTGATGCCGAGAGCGCCGAGCACGTCTGCGCTGCCTGAGTGGCTGGTGGCGGCGCGGCTGCCGTGCTTGGCGACGGGCAGTCCAGCGCCCGCGATGACGAAGGCCGCGGCTGTCGAGACGTTGAAGGTCTTGGCCGCGCTCGACCCCGTGCCCGCCGTATCAACGAAGCGCGTGTGGCGCGTGCGAATCCGCACCGCGCGCGCGCGCATCGCCGTGGCGAGCCCGGCCAACTCCTCAATGGTCTCGCCCTTCACGGCCAGCGCGACGAGCGCCGCGCCTATCTGCGCGTCGGTCGCCGAACCGTCGAGCAACGCGTCGAGAAGTGACGCGGCCTCTTCGCGCCGCAAGTCCTCGCCACGCATCAGTCGCAGCGTGAACTCGCGCAGTGGCGGCCCCGACGGCTCATCACTTCGCGCGGGCGTCGGCAGCAGCCACGAAGGGAGCGTCCTTTGTCTGCGAGGTTCGTCGGGCATAAGGCTTCAGAGCTTCAAAAAATTCGCGAGCAGGCGCTTGCCTTCGGTCGTGAGGATTGATTCGGGATGAAACTGCACGCCCTCGACTTTGAGGCGGCGGTGGCGCAGTCCCATGATGACGCCGTCGGGTGTGGTGGCCGAGACTTCGAGACAGTCGGGCAAACTCTCGCGCTCGACGACGAGCGAATGATAGCGAGCTGCCGCGAAGCGATATTCGAGCCCCTCGAAGATAGTCCGCCCGTCGTGGCAAATCTCGGCGGGCTTGCCGTGGACGGGCGCGGGGCCGCGCACCACGCGCCCGCCAAAGATTTGGCCTATCGCTTGATGACCGAGACAGACGCCGAGGATGGGCACGTGCCCCGAGAGCGCGGCGATAAGCTCCATCGAGATGCCCGCCTCGTCGGGCGTGCCCGGCCCCGGTGAAACGACCACGCGGTCGGGCCGTATGCTATCTTCAATCTCCTTGACCGTCACATCGTCGTTGCGGCGCACCTCGACCTCCGCCCCAAGCTCGCCGAGGTACTGCACGAGGTTGTAGGTGAACGAGTCGTAGTTATCTACCAGCAGAATCTTCTCGCCCATCGAACTACTCAACCCTTCTTCTTCGCCGACGCTTCACGAATCAACTTCGCTATCTCGTCGCGGCGCGTTTCGGCGGCCCACTGTAGCGCGGTCTTGCCGCCCTTGTCCTTCGCGGCGGGGTCTGCGCCGCGCTCAAGCAGGAGCCGGACGATGCGCGTGTTGCCCTTCGACGCGGCAGTCATCAGCGGAGTGCCGCCGCCCGTGTTCGCAATGTTCGGGTCTGCGCCACGCTCCAACAGATGTGAGACAAGCTCCTCCTGATCGTAATAGACCGCCCACGTGAGCGCCGTTCCGACCTGCACGTCCACTTGATTGATGTCAGCGCCCGCGTCGAGCAGGAGGTCTGCGACCTCCAAACGATTCTTCGCCACGGCGTACATGAGCGCGGTCGAGCCGAAGGTCTCGGGGTCTGTGGTCTGCGCGTGCAGGTCGGGCTTGAACTCAAGCAGCGTCTTCACCGTCTCGACCGAGCCGTTGAGCACGGCGCGCATGAGCGGCGTGAAGCCCCGGCGGTCGCGCCCGTTCACGTCAGCGCCCTTACGCAAAAGAGCGCGCGCGGCCTTCACACGGTCGAAGCGCGCCGCGAGCAGGAGCGCCGTCTCGCCCTCCTGATTCCTCACCTCGGGGCTCATCCCCGCGATGAGAAAGAGCATCACGCCGACATCTTCGCCCTCCTTCGCCGCGCTCAGGAAGACATCCTCGCGGTACGAGTAGCCGCGCAGGAAAAGCTCGCGCCGCGCAGTGTCGGGGCTTATCTCCGGCGCGTCCCCGCCGCCAACAACATCGCCATCACAGGACAAGGCAAAAGGTAAAAGGCAAAAGGCAAAAATCAGAAGTGAACGACGAGCGATGCCGTGTAACGAATACGGGGCCGCGCCTGAAAGCAAAAGACTCGTCGTGCGAAGCGCGCCCACACTTTTGCCTTTAACCCTTTTGCCTTCCCTCTTCATAACCCTCGCTCGGCCATCTCAATCGCGTTGAGGACGGCGCGCGCCTTGTTGACCGTCTCTTCATACTCGCGCTCGGGGACTGAGTCGGCGACAATACCTGCGCCCGCCTGCACGTGCGCGCGTCCGTCACGGACGACGACCGTGCGAATGACGATGCACGAGTCGAGGTTGTCGGCGTAGTCGGCGTAGAGCACCGCGCCCGCGTAGACTCCGCGCGGGTCGGGCTCCAACCCGCCGATGATCTGCATGGCGCGCACCTTCGGCGCACCCGTCACCGTGCCCGCTGGAAAGCACGCGGCCAGCGCGTCGAAGCGGTCGCGGTCGTCGCGCAGCCGCGCGCGCAGAGAGGTGACGAGATGTTGCACGTGCGAGTAACGCTCGATTGTCATCAACTCGCCCACCTCGACCGAGCCGTAGTCGGCGACGCGCCCGAGGTCGTTGCGACCGAGGTCAACGAGCATTGTGTGCTCGGCCACCTCCTTCTCGTCGGCGCGCATCTCTTCGCCCAAGAGCCAGTCCTCGGTCTCGGTCGCGCCGCGACGGCGTGTGCCCGCAATCGGCCTGTAGTCGAGCCGTTGCCCGCGACAACGCACGAGCATCTCGGGAGAGGCACCAACCACCGACTCACGCCCGAGCCGAAGGAAGTACATGTACGGCGAAGGGTTGGTCGCGCGCAGCGCACGGTAAATCTGAACCGGGTCGCAGTCAACGCTCTTCGAGAATTGCTGCGAGAGCACGGCCTGATAACAGTCGCCCGCCGCGATGTGCTCCTTTATCTCGACGACCGCCGCCTCGAACTCATCGCGCGTCCAGTTCGACTCGAAACCCTTCGCGCCTTCTTCGACACCACGACTCTCATTCGCGCCGACGCGATGCGCCGCTCCCGATGCCAGAAGTCTCTCGATGCGCCCCGTCTCTTCGACAGCAGCTTCGTATAGTTCGCGCAAACGCTCGCGGCTCTCGGCGGCCTCTTCCGTCATCACGACCGACGTAATCTCGACGTGCTGGCGCACGCGGTCGAAGGCAAGCACCGTGCGGAAGAGCATGAAGACCGCATCGTCGCTTCCCTCCTGCGGCTTCAGGTCGCCTTCGAGCACGGGCTCGAACCAGCGCGCGGCGTCGTATGCGAGATAGCCGACCGCGCCGCCCGCCATCGGAGCAAGCCCCGGTCGCCGCGCCAGACGACGCACGCGAAAGTAGTCGCGCAGAAAGTCCGTGGCGCGCACGCCGCGCAATTCCTCGGTCTCGTCGCCGCGTTCGACAAAGGTCGTGTCGCCGCGCCCGCGTATGACCATCTCCGGCTCGGCCCCGATGAACGAATAGCGCGCGATGCGCTCGCCGCCCTCGACCGATTCGAGCAAGAACGCGTAGCGCGCCCCGCCCGCGACGCGCAGGAACGCGCCCACGGGCGTCTGCAAGTCCGCGAGCACGCTCCGCACCACGGGCACGACGTTGCCGCGCTCCGCCTCGCGCTCGAACTCCTCGAATGTCGCGGGCTGTAGACCTATCATGCGTGAATCGTGAATCGGGTCACGCCCCGACCATCCTGTTGTTGCCGAGCCATTGGCCGCCGTCAACGACGATGACCGCGCCGTTGATGAAGGAGGCCGCGTCCGAGCAGAGGAAGACGGCGCACTGCTCGATGTCGCGTATGCGGCCAAAGCGGCCGAGCGGGATTTGGCGGCGAAGGCGCTCTTTCACCTGCGGAGGAACGAGACGGCTCATGCCTTCGGTGTCTTCGATGGGGCCGGGGGCGATGACGTTCACACGTATGCCGTGCGCGCCCCACTCGACTGCAAGGTTGCGCGTCAGCGCGTCAACGCCTGCCTTCGCGGCCGAGACGTGAAGCTGCATCGGCGTGCCGAGATAGTGGAGCGTGGCGCTGATGTTGAGAATCAGGCCGCGTCGCCGTTTCAACTCCTCGAACGATGCGCGGCAGACGTTGAAGGTACCCTTGAGGTCTATGTCAACGACTGTGCCGAAGCCGTTTGGCGAAAGCTCCTCGGCGCTACAGAGAAAGTTTCCGGCCGCGCCGTTGACGACGATATCAATATGGCCGAAGCGTTCGACGGTCGCAGCAACAGCGCGCTCGACCTGCGCGAAGTCGCGCACGTCGGCGGCCACGGCCAGCGCCTCGCCACCTGCCTCTTGAATCTTCGCGGCTGCGGGTTCGAGGTGCTCAATGCGTCGGCTGACGAGCGCGACACGCGCGCCTGCTCGGGCGAGCGCGCGCGCCACACCGCCCGTGATGCCTGTGCCGCCACCCGTGACGAAGGCAACGCGCCCTTCGAGAATGTTGTCGGCAAAGATGCCCGGTTGCTCGCTCCTGCTCATGCGGCCTTCAACGCCTCCTGTAAAGTGAATCGCCCTTCGTAGAGCGCCTTGCCGACGATACAGCTATCAACGCCGCACTGGCTGATGGTCTTCAACTGCATGATGTCTTCGAGTGAAGAGACGCCGCCCGACGCCGTCACCCTCAACCCCGACTCGCGCGCAATCGCGCACGTCTGTTCGAGGTTGACGCCCGTCAGCATCCCGTCACGCGCAACATCGGTGTAGACGATGCGGTCAACGCCCGCGTCGGCGACGCGACGTGCGAGCACGGCGGCCGTCAGCCGCCCTTCCTTCTCCCAACCGTGCGTGAGGACTTGCCCTGCGCGCGCGTCTATGCCGACGCAGACGCGGAAGCCGAAGAGTTGGACGAACTTCTCTAAGGTCTCGGGCGACTCGGCGGCGAGCGTGCCGATGACAACCTGTGCCGCGCCGAACTCTATCATCTGTTGCACGTCAGTGACGCTGCGCAGGCCGCCGCCGAACTGCACGGGAATCTTTACGGCGCGGATGATGCGCCGCACCACCTTGCGATTCTTCGAGTTCATGTCGGCGAACGCGCCGTCGAGGTCTACGACGTGGATCATACGCGCGCCCGCGTCCTCGAACCCACGGGCTATCTCGGCAGGCTCGCCGTCATAGACCTTCACATCTTCGCGCCGCCCCTGTGTTAGCCGCACGCACTTCCCGTCCCTCAGGTCAATTGCTGGAATGATGAGCATGAATGGTGAATGGTGAATGGTGAATGGTGAATGGTGAAGCGTTGCCGAAAGTTCTTTAACTCAGGCTGAAGCCTGCAAGGTGCGTGAAGCGCAACCGCTATTCACCATTTACCATTCACCATTCACTGCTTCTTAGGTGTCGGCGTCGGATGCTCGTCCTCGTCGGCGACGTTGGGGGTGATGGGAAGCGGGGCGGGCTCGCCGTTCTCACCCTGTTGCTGCTGGCCGCCGAACTGCTCTTTGGTGGCGGCGGCATTGTTCTGCGCCTCTGTGTTGTCGGGGTCGAGCCGGAGCGCGCTCTGGTAGTCGGCAATCGCCTCGCGCAGTTGCCCCGCGCTGCGCTCGACGTTGCCGCGTCGGACGTATGCGCGCGCCAACTCGTCGCGCGTGTCCTCGTCGCCGGGGTTGCGCTCCGCCTGTTTTTCCAGTCGCTCGATCTCCGCGCCGAGCTTTGTGGCGTCGTTGGCCGTCGCATCAACGCCGCTAACGGTCTGCGTCGCAGCCGGCTGCGCGTCCGAGCGTCCCACATTATTCCGCGAGCCGTGGCCACAGCCCGCGAGCAGAGAGGCGAGCGTGAGCAGAAGGGCAAGCGCAAAGGCCCGCGCCGCGTGTCTTGTGCGTGAGCTTCGCTGCATCTAGCCCCCTTGAACGAACGGGCGCGACTGCACGATGTATATCTGGCCGTGCATGTAGACCCACTCGATGTCCTGTTCGCGCCCGCCGAAGACATTCTTGATGAGCGAGGCGGCGCGCGCCAGCTTCCTGACCACCTCGTCCGTGAGCACGGCGCGCTCGCCCGAGATGGGAACCTCCTTGACGCCGCCCCGCTCGTCGAAGGTGAGCAGGCTCTCCTCTTCGGAGCGCGTCAGGACTTTGACGTATCCAGCGCCGCGCGGCTGGTAGATGATCTGCTCGGCGATCTTCTTGCCCTCGACCACCTTGATGCCTAAGCCCCGCTTGGCGCTGATGTAGATGGCACCGTGGTTGTCCGAGTCGAACGGGTCGGTCGTAATCATCACGCCCGCGCTGTCGGCGTTAACGCCCTCTTGCACAAGCACGCCCATGTAGGCTTTCGAGTGATCTATGTTGGCGCGCTCGCGCGCCTCGTAAGCCTCGAAGTTCCAGAGCGAGGCCCACACGGTCTTGATGGCTTCGAGCAGCTTCTCGTCGTCCTTAACGTTCGGCACGGTGTCGTAGAGCCCCGCGCCGTTGAAGTTCGGAAGGTCTTCGACGTTCGAGGAGCTGCGGACGAAAAGCCCCTTGCCCGCGTACTCGGCGTGCGTCTTCCTCAACACGGCTTCGCGCAGCTCGTCGCTCACCTTCCCCTGTTTGAATTGCTCGCGCAACGCCGTCAGGCGTTCGCGCCGGTAGGCAGGGTCGTGGACGAACTTCTGATCGTTCATCATCTCGAAGATAGCATCTTCGAGCTTATTCTCTTTGATGAATTGGTCATAGAAGTAGATGGGAATGCCGAAGCCGCCCGGCACTGTGACGCCTGCGAGCCGCGAGCGAGCGACCTCGCCGAGATTCGCGGACTTCGAGCCATAGGCATCGGCCATGCGCGCGCGCTGCTGCGGGAGGTCGAGCAGTCGTTGCTCCGCGAGATTGAAACGCGGCGTCATCACCTTCTTGTATGCGGCCAGCCGCCGCTGATATTCGTCGAGTTGCTTGATGTCCGCGCGCTTGATGGTGTACTTGTCGGGTGTGGTCTCGAATGAAACCCACCAGCCGTCGTACTGCTTCAGAATCTCGTTGGCGTTCTTGATGTATGCGTTGGGCACGCCCCAACCCTTCACCAACAGGTTGATGTGCGAGAGCGGCGTCGAGGGATGGGAGACGATGACGCCCGCGACGGGCGGCAAGCTTATCGGCACCTCGTTCAAGACGAGTATCTCGTTGAAGCCGATCTCGACGTGCTCGTCGAGCTTATCAATGATGTGTATGCGGCCGAGACCTTTGGCGAGGTTGAGCGCCTGATACTCCTGCTCGCGCGCGATGTCGCTCTGCGTGACGCGTTCGAGCCCCGCAACCGCGACCGCTTCCTGCTCCTGCGTCGTCGAGTTCGGCTTGAAGGCCACGCTGTCGAAGAAGGTCTTCTTCAGAACGTCGGCCGTCAGAGCAATCAACTCGCCCGTTATCTGGTCGCCCTCCCAGAACTCGAAGGTGTAACGCTTGACCGGAGCCTGCCACGCGAGCGTGCCGAGGATGAAGCGACGATTGGCGCGGAGATAGTTGTTCTTGAAAAAGTCATCACCACGTTCGAGCGAGAGATACGTGCCGTTAACGAAGTCCTTGTGAAAGCGAAAGCGTTGCGAGTTGACGTAGTAGATTTTGTTCGCGTCCTTGCGGTCAATGACGAAGAGGACGTGCGGCAGCGCATAGGGCTGATCCGTGTAAACGCGCGCCATCCTGTCGAAGTCCGCGCGCGCGCGCAGGGCCGGGAGTGAGCGCGGCGCTGCTTCGCTCTGAGGCGCAGCGGGCGCGGAAGCTTTACGCGCATTGCGCGCGGGCGCTTTGCGAGCGGCAGTCTGACCCGTCGCCGACGCGACCATACCGGAGAGGGCAAGCAGTCCCGCGAGACATGGCAAAACGGCACGAGCCTTTAACCACTTCATAACATCACTCCCCGTTGACGAGCTTCGCGCCTTCGCGCCGGAGCGATTCTACCAGATAGTCGATGTGACGACGCTCGGTCAGGAAGCTGTTGACGTTTATGCGCAGTGCGCGGCGGCCGTGCAGGACGGTCGTTGCGAACCAAGCGCCGCCGCTCTGCTCGACGCGTCGCTGCAAGACGCGCTGCAACTCGTCCTGCGCGGCGGCGGATTTCTCTCGCGCGCACGCGGGCAGAAAGCGGATGCAGCAGAGCGCAGTCTCCACCTCGCCCACGCGCTCGAAGTCATCCAATTCGTCGAAGCGCGCGGCGAGATAGTTGACCAGCTCTATCTGTCGCTCGACCACTTCAGCGTAGCCGCGCACGCCCAGAGACTTAAGCGCCGCCCAGACCTTGAGCGCCATCGCGCGGCGCGTGCCAAGCTGGCCGTAGCGGAAGAAGTCGTACTCGACATCCGCGCCGCCGCGTTCGTCGCTCAGGTACTCGGGCGTGATGTCGAAAGCGTCGCGCAGCACGCGTCCGCCGTCGCGCACGAGGAGCGCACCGCACTCGAACGGGACGAACATCCACTTGTGCGGGTCGAAGGCCACGGAGTCGGCTCGCTCGATTCCGCGCAGCCGCCACCTGTGCTTTTCCGAGAACGCGAGCGCGCCGCCGTAGGCCGCGTCAACATGGAACCACAACCCGAACTCACGCGCGATCTCCGCCAACTCTTCGAGCGGGTCAACGATGCCGGTCGAGGTCGCGCCCGCCGCGCCCGCGATACAGACGGGCGTGTGCCCCTCCGCAACGTCGCGCGCAATCGCTTCGCGCAGCAAGTCGGTGCGAATATGAAAGCGCGAGTCCGTCTCAATCTTGCGCAGGTTCTCGCGGCCGAGACCGAGTATGTCAACGCTCTTGACGAAAGAGTAGTGGCACTGCTCAGAGGCGTAAGCGATGAGCTTGCCCGTCGCGCCCGGTAAGCGTAAGCCACGGTCGCGCGCGCCCTCGACGGCGCGGTCGCGCGCGCACTTCAGTCCGATGAGGTTCGCCTCAGACCCGCCGCTCGTCAGCGTGCCGAAGGCCGCATCGTTGTAGCCGACGAGTTGGCAGAGCCAGCGCAAGACGCGAGCCTCGACGATGCTTGCCGAGGGCGAGTTGCGCCACGCCGCGCCGTTCTGGTTGAGCGCGGAGGCGACTGCATCAACCCACACCGCGACGGGCAAAGGCGTCGGGTTGAAGAGCCCGAAGTAGCGCGGGCTCGGGATGTTCATCGCGTGTGGGATTACGTCGCGCGCAAGTTGCGCGAAAATCTCTTCCGCGCTCACGCCTTCCTGCGGAAGCGGTTCGTCGAAGAGGGCTTCAAGCTCGGCGGGCGTGGCGGACGAGCAGACGGGCGCTGCGTCGAGCGCGCGCGCATAGTCGGAGATGATTTCGAGCGCCGCACGCCCCATGCGCTCGTGCTCGGCGGCGAGCGTTTGCGCATCGCGGGCGGGACTGTTTTTTGTTTCGGACATCCGCTAAGCTTCGTCTCGGTGTTCCGAGGAGATGGCTGAACGAAAACTATCATCACGCGGCGAGTTTGACAAAGCGGTAGCGGACGGAGCCGCGCGCTTCGGCGTGACGTTGGACGAAGAGGCGCGTGTGCATCTGGGTGTCTACTTCGAGTTGGTCGCGGCGTGGAACGCGCGCCTGCACCTCGTCGCGCCCTGCACGCCCACGGAGTTCGCCGTGCGCCACGTGCTCGAATCTCTCATGGCGCTGCGCTTCATGGATGAAGGCTCGACTGTTTTAGACGTGGGCGCGGGCGCGGGACTGCCCTCGATTCCCTGTCTCGTCGCGCGGCGCGACCTGCGAGGCGTGCTAGTCGAGGCTTCGCAAAAGAAGTCTGTCTTTCTGCGCGAGGCTCTGTCGAGACTCGGGTTGCTTGACGCCGCGCGCGTCGTCGTCGAAAGATTCGAGAGACTCGATGCGCCCCCTGCCGATTGCCTGACGTGCCGCGCGATTGAACGCTTCACGGAGATTCTGCCTTCGCTCGTCGCGTGGGCCAAGCGCGTGCCGACGCTGCTGCTCTTCGGCGGCGAGGGCTTGCGCGAGAGGCTTGAGCTTGAAGGGCTGCGGTTCGAGCGGCTTCGCGTGCCCGAGTCGGAGAGAAGATTTCTTTTCGTGGTGCGCAGAGCGTCGTCATGAGTTGAACCGACGCAACTCGGCCCCGAACAAAAGAGGCGGGACTCAATCGAGCCCCGCCTCTTCATTTATCCCCTTGAGAGTTTTCAGCGAATCACGGTGATACCGATGAGTTGCTGGCCCGAGATGACGTACTCGGCGGGCGGCAGCTCCTTTTCGTTAAGCGGCGAGAGCACAGTAGGCGTGTAGCCGCCCGAAGCACGGTCGCTGTTGAGCGTCGCGACAAAGGAGGGCGGGAGATTCGGCATCTCGTCTGTGCCGATGACCGCGCCCGTCGTGATGCGGAAGAGCTTGACGTAGAGACGGTCGTTCTTCTTGATCTTGTTGATAGCGCCGACGAGTTGGCCGAGGTCTTGCGGGACAAAGCTCTGCGAGGCCGAAGCCTGTTGCAGCGTGCCTCCGTCGCCGACAAAGAGGACGAGTTGTCCGGGCGGCACGTCCGCGGGAATCTGCACGGGAATGCGCTGAACGAACTGCTTGCCCGATTCGGTTCGGACGTATGCCTGCACCTCGACGGTCTCGCCGCTGTGGACTTCGCTGCGGTCGAGCGCGATGCGGTCGAGCGTTGCCATGCGGCGCGAATCGGTCGCCGCGATGTCGAGCGTGATGGGGCCGAGTTCGACGCCCTCGAAGCCGCTTGAGAGAAGCGCCTGCACGGGCGCGGCGACCGAGCCCGCGGCGGCAATGCCTGCGCCCTGCATCGAGAAGCGACGTTCGAGCGTGATGGGCTCCTGTCCCTTGACCTCAATCTTGCCGCGCACGCTGACGGTTGAGTCGCCCAAAGAACGCTCGCTCGAAGTGAGCGTGCTGTAGACGGTCATGTTCAGAAGCAGCGGCGTCAGGAACTCGTCGTTGGCGACTTCGTACCTGTACGTCTCGACGTGGTCGCGGCTCGTGTGCAGGTTGATGGTGACTGGCACCATCTTCGGCGCGTGGCCGAGTTGGCCGTAGATGCCGGTCGAGCGATCCTGCGAGATGGAGCCGACCATCTGGCCGGGCACGGTGAGCTTGAACGAGTTGAGCGTGTTCGGAATGACCGTGACGACCGTTGATTCCGACATCGGCATGTCTGAAGAGCCGAGGCTTAAGAACGGGTGGCCGAAGGCATAGACGCGTTCGCCGTCGCGGTGCGTCACCGTTCCCGAAGCCGCGACCGAGAAGTCGCCGCGCACAAGCTCGACGCTGATGGAAGTGCCGGGCGCAAGCGTCTGCTCAGTCACCTTCCCCAGAGGCGTTAAGCCGGATGCGCCGCCGACGCCCGAGACCGGAAGCAATCCGTTCGACTGAAGCTGCGGCGTGAACTGCGCGACTGCCTGCGGCGTGAAGCCGTTGAAGATGAGCGGCGTCGCAATCGGTGCGAACTGCTGGCCGAGCAGCGCCGCGAGCGGTGAGCCCGTCGCAACGGGCGCGACGAAGGTCACACCGTTCGTCTCTCCCTGCGGGAGCTTTGACTTCCAATCAACACCCGAGAGTTGGAGGTACGAGACGGCGCGCGGCTCGCGCAGGAAACCCATCTGGTCGCGCCCCTCGCTCGACTGGCGGCCCTGCTCAAACATATCGATCATCTGTTTGATGGGCGTGATGCCCGCGATGGGCTCTTTGGAGAAGGGGAAGGCGTAGGAGATGGCTCCGACGAGCTTGCCGTCAATGTAGACGGGCGAGCCGGACATCCCCGCGAAGACGCTTGTGCGCTCGACCAGCGGGCCCGAGAGACGCGCGATGATGACCGACTTGCGCGGCGCGGGGAAGCCGGGAAGAACGCCGAGGACTTCGAGCCCGAACTCCTGCGGCTCTGACCCCGCGAAGACGGTGCGCGCAACGCCCTTCTGCCCCGTGCGAATATCTTCGAGCGGGAAGTATTCGACTTTGCTGCCCGTCCCTACGGAGTTCTGTGCCACGCCCGAAACTTGCAGGGCGAGGAAAAGGACGAACAGGACGACGGCATTTCTTCTCATCAAATTACCTCTTGAAGGGGTCGCGATTCCGGTTAAATGAAGCGACGCTCTCGGCCACGCCGCACGTTGAAGGGAACGAGAAAGGAGACTCGACGCTAAACTGACTATAGCTTTGCCCTTCTCGCACGGTCAAGCCACATGTTGTCCAATGAATGATGTGGCCGAAACGTCCGGGGTTGCTTGAGTTTAAATCCTAATGCTCCTACTCTTCCCGCGCCCTTCGTCCGCCTTGCGAGCGCGGCGTGGCGCATGATAATTTGCGCCCTCCGAACGGTCGCCTATTTGTTTAAGATGGACATCGAAGGCTTCATCCTTGCAGGCGGTGCTTCGAGCCGTATGGGCGAGGACAAATCCCGCCTGCGGCTCGGCGGCCGGTCGTTCGTCGAGAGAGCGGCGGAGGCTTTGGGCCCGGTCGCGGACGGCGTGCGCATCGTCGGCTCGCGTCCCCGTAGCGATGCGCACGGGCTTAGCGTAGTCCCCGACGTTTATATGGGACTGGGTGCGCTGGGCGGCCTGCACGCCGCGCTCGCTGCGTGCAAAGCGCGTTGGGCGGCGGTCGTCTCGTGCGACCTACCCTTCGTCAACGCGGAACTCTTTGCGCGCCTCGTGTCCCTGCGACGTGAAGACACGGACGCCGTTGCTCCTCTACAACAGGACGGGCGGCCACAGCCGCTCTGCGCGCTCTACGACGCGCGGGCGTGCCTGACGGTCGCCGAGGAGTTGATTCGTACAGACGAGCTGCGCCCACGCGCGCTGCTCGGTAGAGTCCGCACGCGCTGGGTCACCTTCGACGAACTCGCAGACCTCGAAGACTCTTCGCTCTTCTTCACGAACGTCAACACGCCTTCGGATTACGAAGATGCAAAAAAGCAGAGGTCGTCGGTTCGAGGTTAGCTAAGTTGCGTTTGACGAATACGGTCTCTTTCAGCAGTACCGCTTTTAGACTGACCTCTGACCTCTAGCCTCTGCTTGCCTTTTGCCTTTACAATGGTCACGTCATGTCTCCTCGACGCCGAATCGGACGGAAGACCTTCGCGGCACTGCTTCCTATCATCCTGCTGGTAGCGGTTGCCGTCGTCGTCCTGACGGCGTGGCTGGTCTACGCCGCCACGCGCCCGCCGCGTCGCCCCTATCTTGTCACACCCGAGAAGTTCGCCAGCCTGAGCGACCGCGGCTTAAAGGCTACGGAAGAGAGTTGGCAGAACCACGACGGCACGCACGCGCGCGGCTGGCTCGTGCGCGGGGCCGAGGGCTCGCCGGGCGTACTGCTGCTGCATCCTTATGGTGCCGACCGCTCGTGGCTGCTCAACCTCGGTGTGAAGATTAACGAGACGACGAACATGACGGTGCTGCTGCCAGACCTGCGTGGGCACGGCGAGAACCCGCCCGTCGCCGCGACCTCCTTCGGCACAGTCGAGGGTGAAGACGTGCTCGCGGCCTTCGATTATCTACGCGGGCTGAAGTCGCCGCAGGGGCACGCGCTCGTCGGACAGAAGCTCGGCGTCTATGGAGTCGAGGAGGGCGCATACGCGGCGCTCGCGGCAGCTTTGAAGGAGAGTGACTTGCGCGCGCTCGCGCTCGACTCAGTCCCCGACAGCCCCGACGAAGTTTTGAACAGTGCGGTCAACGACCGGACGGGAATCAACAACGCCGCGCTGAGGATGCTGGCGCGAACGGGCTTGCGCCTCTACTTCGCGGGACACTATAAGAACGTCGCGGCCTGCACGCTGGCCGAAGGGCTCGGCGACCGGCAGGTGCTACTGCTCTCGGGCGAAGGTGCGGGGACGCTGCGGCAGACGACAGAGACGCTCGCCAACTGCTTCCCGCCCCGCTCGAACGTCGAGGCTCGCACCAACCTCCCGCTCACAGGCATGACTCTGGCCTCTGCCTCGCCCGAACAGGACGAGGTCTACGACCGCCTCCTGATAGACTTCTTCGACCGGACTCTGCGCTAAAAGCCCGACGGCTCCGAAAGGATGAGGGATGAAGGTTAAGCAGTCTTAACTTCATCCCTCATCCTTTCGGAGCCGTCGGACTTAATGAATCTTGACGTGGACGAGCGCGTCTAATCCGTTATTACCAACCTCGGTTGCGTTCAGCCTCGGCAGGTCGTCAAGCTGCGTCTTGTCCTTCAGGGGCACGACAACGAGCGCCTCGCCGCCGTGTGCGCGCGCGAACTCTTCGACCTCACTTGCGCCTTCGAGCTTTAAAGGCTGGCCGGTATCATCGTATGCGAGGCGGCCCGAGGCGTAGAACTCCGACGTGCGCTCGACCGTGTGCAGGTTCACCACCGGCAGCCCGCCGAGCCCTTCGGCGCTCGCCTCTTCAAACACACGACCCAGAGACTCCTTCCGCGCCGCGCCTTCGAGTACGCCTCCGACAATCAGCGCCACCGTCAACAGCGTCGCCCCGACGATTGAGACGGCGCAGAGTTCCCTTCTCCTCGCGAAGAAGAGCGCCGCGATGCCTGCGAGTAACGAAGGCAACAATAACGCCGCGACGTATGGGGTCGAGAGCCCGCGCACGGAATCGCCTACCTCGCCCATGTTGAAGACCGCGAAGGCCACACCCGCGCCGAAGAGCAGCAGCGCGGCCAAGCCCGTCAGCCTCATCAACGCCGTCCCACCCGCGCCGCGCAGATACCTGTGCAGACAGTCGCCCGCAAGCAGAGCCGCCCCCGGAATCGCGGGCAGCACATAGCCCGGCAGCTTCGACCCCGACGCCGAGAAGAAGAGCACGGGCACCACGAGCCACGCCACCCCGAGCACCCTGAGCTTGCTCGCCGCGTCCTCCGCACGCGCGTTCTCCGCCGCCGCGCCCGCAAAGCCTCCGAACAAAAAGAACGTCCACGGCAGCGCCAGCACCAGAGTCACAGGCAGGTAGAAGTAGAAGGGCTGCGGGTGGTGATACTTGTTCGAGACGTAGCGCGCGAAGTGTTGCTGCACGAAGAACTCGTCAACGAACACGCGTCCGTGGCGCGCGATGACGGGCCCGTACCACACGCCCGCGACCATCAACGCGAGCAGCGCGCCCCACGGCACGCCGAGTCTCAAAAGCCCCGGCCACCTTCGGCGCAGCACAAAGTACGCGACCACGACTCCCGCAGGGATGACGAGGCCGACGAGTCCCTTCGCCAACAGCGCCGCGCCGACGAAGGCGTAGAAGCCAACCAGCCAACGCTTGCGCCCCGTGCCCCGCTCGACCTCGGAACCGTAGAAGCACACAAGCGCCCCTGTCACCGTCGTCGTCAGGATAGTGTCGAAGCTCGACGCGCGCGCGAATGCCACCAGTCCGAGCGTCGTCGCCGCCACGGCCGCGCAGGTGATGCCCAGACCGCGCAAGCCCTCGCCCGACTCATACTCGGCACGCCGCGCCGCCATCCCCACCAGCAGCACCGTCAACACGCCCGATAGAGCCGACCCCACGCGCGCCGCGAACTCCGTCACTCCGAACAGACGATACGCGCACCCCGTCAGCCAGTAGAGCAGCGCGGGCTTCTCGAACCACGTGCGCCCGCCGAGCGTCGGAGTCACCCAGTCGCCGCGCGCGAGCATCTCGCGCGCCACCTCAGCGTAGCGGGGCTCGTCCGGCCCGAGCAGCGGCAACGCGCCCAACCCGTAGAAGTAGACCACGCACACCGCCGCGAGCAGTACGACCCACGCGCGCTTTGCAAGCAGGAAACGTTGCAAGTATAGTCTCCGGAAAAGTAGACAGTAGACAGTAGACAGTAGATTTGGCAAGCGGAGTTCCCGCTCGAACTTTCACCGTCCGCTGTCGAAGCTTTGTCTACCGTCTACTGACTTTTGTCTACCGCTCTACTTATGAATCAGACGCTTCGCACAGCCGTAATCGGCGTCGGCCACCTCGGACGACAGCACGCGCGCATCCACGCCGCGCTCGCCGCCGAGGGTAAGTCGCGCTTCGTCGCCGCCTGCGACACGAACGAGGAGACCGCGCGCGCCGTCGCCGCAGAGCGCGGGGTGCGCTCCCTGACCGACTGGCGCACGCTCTTAGGCAGCGTGGATGCCGTGAGCCTCGCCACGCCGACCGAGTCGCACGCCGAGATTGCCTGCGCGTTGTTGGAAGCGGGCGTCCACGTCCTTGTCGAAAAGCCCATCTCGCGCACGCTCGAAGAGGCAGACGGGATGATCGCGTCGGCCGCGCGCGGCGGCGCGACGCTGATGGTCGGCCACCTCGAACGCTTCAACCCCGCGCTCGTCGCGCTTCGCCCACACGTGCGCAACCCCGTCTACTTTGAGATACACCGCGTCGGGCAGTTCACCGCTCGCTCGCTCGACATAGACGTTGTGCTCGACCTGATGATTCATGACCTCGACGTTGTGCTCTGGCTCGTCGGCCACGACGTTGAGGTGACGGACGTGCGCGGCGTCGGCCTGCCCGTCCTGACGAACCGCGTTGACGCCGCCAACGCGCGCATCGAATTTGCCACCGGCGCGGTCGCCAACATCACGGCCTCACGCGTCGGGACGGAAAAGATTCGCAAGATGCGTTTCTTTCAGCCGCACGATTACATCGCCGTCGATTACAGTACGCGCCGCGCATCAATCAGCA
>JAVXWN010000218.1:0-10342 GCA_032230645.1 Acidobacteriota bacterium
CATCAAAGTCCGAAGCCTTGACCGCCGCAAGCATCTCGATCTTCACGCGCTGCCCCGCGCGCGCGTTGAAGGTGTAGAGGTCGAGCGCGGCGTTGTTGCGCTCGGGTTGTCCCGAGCGACAGTCCGACGTGGCGAGCGCACCCGTGACGCTCTGCCCCGGCAACATCTGCGCGGCCGTGCATGTGGGCGATGCCGCCTGCCTGACCATCAGCTTCTGCCCCGCGATGTCGAGCGCCGCCTGACGCGGGCCCGAGTTGGTGTTGGGCGCGACCGTGAAGGTGAAGGTGCCCGTGCCTGCGCCCGTCGAGTTCGAGTCAATCCAGTCGGCTCCCTCGGCCACGGCCCAAGCGCAGCTCGTGCCGGTCGTCAGGATGAGCGCACTGCCGGGGCCGCCCGCCGTGGCGAAGTATTGCGCGGGGTTCGTCAACGCGTACTGGCAACCGGGCTGGACGAGTCGCGTCAGGCACGAGCCGCCTGTGCCCGCGACATGATTTGTCATCTGGTCGCGCGAGAACTGGCAGAAGCTCGTCGTTGACTGCACGAACGAGTTCATGATCGAAGGGCTACAGTCAGGCGGGACGATGCTCTCCTGATTGGGGTGGCTCGCGCCGAAGTTGTGTCCTATCTCATGCGCGGTCAGTGCCACCCTCAGCGAATTGCTGGTGGTGAACCGGCTCCGCGAAATGCCGTAGGACTGCGACGGGTTGTCGCAGACAACGCCGGGATAGGCGATGCCGATGATGCTGCTCCCCTGCCAAGTCTTTCCCGTGAACATGTGCGTGAGGTTGCGCGCGGGCGGGGTCTGAAAGGTGTTGTCGTATGTGAGCACAAGCTCGTTGAGCGCGCTGTTCGGATCGTTCAACGTGTAGGGGTCGTTCGCGGTCGTCCAGACGCGCTGGAAGGTGACGCGCAGACGGATGCCGAGTTGCTGATCGTAGATGGCATCGACTTGCGTGAGTATGTCGAGGATGTCGGCGTTCGTCGCGGACTCGCTGTTGCCGTTGACCTGAAAGAATTCAAAGTCGGCCTCGGTCGCCATGTCCGCGCGCGTCTCCGGCGCGAAGGCGGAGGCAGGCTCGATGCCCGCAATCGTCGCGGCCGTCGCCGTCTTGTCCCCTGCGATGGGGCTCTCTGCGCCGACCTTTCCGGCGAGCGTCGTGCCGCACTCGCCGCCCCGTTGCTTCACGCTCGACGCGGCGTAGAAGACGAACTCCTTTGGCCCGGCCGCCGCCGAGAGGTCGCGCGCGGGTTCGACGAAGAAGGTCTCGTCGGGCGTGACGACGATGCCCTCGAACTTCTGCTCGTCGAGGACGAGGCGCACGTGTGTCCGCTCGTCGCCGCCGACCGTGCCGCGCCATGCGCGCGAGGGCGTGCGCGGAAGCTCAGTCATCCGGCCGCCTTCGCCCGCGGCCACGGCGTGATAGTTTTCGGCGCGCACGTCGAAAGGCACAACGTCGAGGTCGAGAGTGCCGCGCGAGGTCTGGAGCGTGACGCGTCCACTCGCGCGCGCGCCGCGCAGGACTTCCGACGGGTCGAGGCTCAGTTGATCGAAGCTCTCCAGCGAGCGCCCGAGGTCTTCGGCGACACGACGAGCGGACTGACCCGAAGCGGCGGGCGAGACGAGCATCGCGGTGGCCGCCGCAAGCGAGAGGACGAGCGCGCAGAGCGCGACACGTGGCGACTGGGGTCGTTTCATCTTTGACCTCGGCGGCGCGGGGAGGCGCTGAAAACTTCTTAACCTTTGGACTTCAGAGGCGGGTTAACGCTCCGTCGAATTGGCGCGGAATTTTAGCACACGCGAAAACCGAACCGCGAGCGCGGAGGTTAGCGGAAGCGTTGGCCGATCTGCTCGGTGCCGAAGGTGCCGATGCCGTTGAGGCGGAAGCTGAAGACGAAGCGGTTCTCGTTGCGCAGGCCGACGTTGAAGGTGAAGTACTGCGCGACGACCGAGCAGCAGTCCCACGCATGACCGACCGTGACGGTCGAGCTGATGAGCGGCGAGGTCTTACCCGGCCGGTTCTGAAAGTCGAAGAAGAACGAAGCGCCGCCGTAGAAGCCACGGTTGCGGTCGCCGATGAAAATGGAAGGACTCCACTGCGACCCTTGCAGCGTACCCGGCTCGTTGCCGCGCCGGTCGCTGAACTGTCGAAGCGAAGGTGCGAGCGTGACGGCGCGCGTGTAGTAGAAGGTCTGAAAGGCTTCTATCGCGCGCAGCACCGCCATGTGGCGTCGTATGCCGAAAGAGACCGCGAGGTCGCGCAAGCCACCGCCCTCGCCGAGCGTGTCGATGTCTGTGCGCACGTCGGTGAATAGCTCGCTGTCGGCGCGCGTCGGCGTGCGCAGTCGCGCCTCGACGTTCAAGGGCGAGAAGTGTCGCGGCACGCCGCCGTAGGTGAAACCCGAGAAGGTGTTGAGCGGATAGAACTGGTTGCGGCGTCCGGGAACGAGCGCGCCGCCAAAGGTCGGGTCGAAGAAATATTTCTGCCTGACCGTCACCGAAAGAAACTCGTAGGGCTGTCGCGTGAGCGGCGACTGGCTCTTCTGTAGCGCGGTGAGCGCGCCGCTGACGCGCGTGTTCTTCGGGACTGCCGTCTCGTCGGCGCTCTTCTCCTTCTCCTTATCTTCGGTCTCGCTTGCGGTCTCGCGCCCGGCCTCTCGTCCGCCCGAGCCCGCGTCTCTTCCCTGCCCGAGCCGCGCGGGTGACTTCGCGGACTTTCTAACCCCGACGCTCTCGGCTGAGCGGCGCAGGAAGAAACGGTTGGTCGTCCCGTACTCGATTTCGTTGGTGTCGGCGACGGCGTCAACTTCGTCGAAGCGGATAATCTGATTAAAGTTCGAGATGCCGCTTATCTTTCGATAAGTCAGGTAAGGTTCGATGACGTGGCGAAACCAGAACGTGCCGTCGCCGCGCCGGAAGTTGCGCGCGAGCGCGGGCGGGCGCACGTCCACGGTGAACTCGCCGTAACCGCGCACCACGTCCTTCGACAGCACGAGGCGCGTCACGGGGTCAATCGAGTTCGAGTAGTATGTGCCGCGCAGACGCGCCTGCATCGTCACGCCCCATCCGCCGAACGAGAGCGGAAGCGTTGCCGAAGGATGAAAGTCGAGCCGCTGCACGATGGACGGCGTGATGATTGGATTCTGGTTCCCGTCGGCCAGAAACGTCGCGAGGTCTTCGACCGTCTCCTTGCGGCTCACGCCTTCCAGACTGCTCTCGAAAGAGAAGTAGACAGGCACCTTGTCTTTAAGCCACGAGACGAGCCCCGGCCGCTTCTCGACCGAGATGCCGGGAAGCGAGCGCGTGCGCACGCGCACCGAAGGAATCGAAGTCACCTGCGTGCGCGCGATGAAGTTGAACGAGTAGCCGCCGAAGTTCTTGTTGACGAAGACCTGCGAACGCTCCTCGGGCGAGATGGCAAGTTGTATCGAGTCGGAGAAGATTTGCCGGAACGCGAGGTTCGACGTGATGTTGATGTCTGCGGCAGCGAGGAACCCGTTTGGAAAGTAGTGTACGCCGTCAACGTAGAAGCTCGACCCGCCCTGATCCGGATGCGTCGCGTCCGCATGCCCGCCGAAGACTCTATCCTTCACCGCATAGAAGCCCATGTTGAAGAACGAGCGCGAGTTGGCGCGCGTTCTCAGGTCTGCGCCGAAGCCGATGCCGCGCTTTGAGTAGATGTCGCTGCGCAAGGTGAGGTCGGCCGAGCGCCCGAGCGTCTGGTAGTAAGCGTTCGACAAACGGAAGCCCTTCTGCCCCGAGCCCGAGAAGGTCGGAGTGAGAAAGCCCGACGCGCGGTCGCGCTGCTTCAAAGAGACCGTCGCGTATGGAAGCCAGAAGACAGGCACGCCCTTAACGAGCAGTCGCGGCCTTTTCAACTTCACGCGGTCGGCGAGTTTGATGGTGGCGCGCGCCGTCTTGAAGCTCCACTTCGGCACTTCGTCGTCGCCGCAGGCCGTGATCTCGCCATTGATGATGACGATCTTATCGCCCGAGACCTTCTCGACGTGGTCGGCCGTGAAGTACATGATCGTGCCGTCCTGCGTCTGATTGGTAAAGCCCGTCGAGTTCTCGAAGAAGCCCGTCTTGGTCGCGTAGTTCCATTCGGCGCGCGAGCCCGTGATGCGCTGGAACTCGCCCTGATCGAAGACGACGTTGCCTTCGGCGACGACGCGGCTGCGCGCCTCGTAGTCAGTCACCTTGTCGGCCTGTAGGCGATAGATGCCGACGCGTATGTCAACGTTCCCTTCGTAGACGATGACGTGCGCGCCTTCGGGGCCCGAAACGTCCTGCCGGTCGGCGCGAACGTCCAACACGTCCGAGGGCTGCGCGCCCGACGTGCCCGTTTGAGTGCGGCGGGGGCGCGGGCGGATGGGCGGCTGATCTTGCGAGAGTGGGTTGACGCTCGGCGTGTCGGTAATTGGATTCTCGACCTTGCGGTCTACGGGGTTTGTCTGTTGCTGCGCGCGCGCCGTGGCGGCGGTGAGTAAAAGCGTGGCCGCGACGCAGACTACCCCGAGGAGCGTCAGCGCACGACACCGCGTGTGAAGAGCAAAGTCAGCGTGCAAGAGTTTGAGCCGAAAGCCTTCCGTGGGACGAAACGAGCCGCGCGACTCAGGCACTTACCAACCTGAGCGAACGCCGCGCGGCCGTTTCAAAAACGCGCTGATGCTAACACGCGCCTCCGGCGAGGGCAAAGTAGGAAGGATGAAGGTTAAGCAGTCTTCACTTCATCCCTTCTCAAGCGCGTCGCCAGCCGAGGCGGTAGCGTGCGGTGAGCGCGAGGCCGAGGCTTAGGACGAGAAGGCCGAAGACGAGGAAGGGCCAGACGTATGGCAGCGCCAACACCACGGCCCAGAAGGCCGCGCCGAGCAGGAGCGCGATTGACTCGGAGCGTCGGTTCTCGGGGAGCAGCACGCGTTGGAGCCAGCGCCCCGTCGCGGCGTGTATGACGACGCGCCCGAAGAGGTAGGAGAGCAACAGCAGCAGGAACGACGTGATGCTCACCAGCGCGCTCAACGCGGGCGGAAGGTATTGCAGTGCGGCGGCGACCCCGGGGCCCATCACGACCGCTCCCAACAGGCCGATGAGTGCGACGCGCGCAAGCGTCAGTTGCAGACGTGCTGCGGCGCGGCCGACCGCGCCCGGCGTGACTGCTGTCAACGCGATTGAGATAATGAACCAGAAGAGCACGGCCAGCAGACGCCAACCGACGAAGGCCAGAGAAAGTTCCGGCGTCAACAGCGAGGCCGGGTTGCGCGCGAGCTTTCTCAACTCCTGCTCGTAGCCCGCGTACATTAAAGTCTTGCCCGCAGCGTTGCGCCCCGCCCCACTGCCCTCGTTGCGGTACTCGCCGCCGAAGACCATCACGTCGCCGCCGATGTATGAACCCGCGTGCTGAATGACCGAGCCGCCGATGGCTGCTGCGTCGCCTTCAACGCGCCCTTCGACAATCACGTCGCCGCCGAAGGCGATAACGCCGTTCACGTCGCCGCGCACGCGCACGCTCCGGCCCATCCCGAACACGTCGCTCGCGTACCGGCCCTCGACCACCTGCTCGTCGCCCGCCTTCGACACTGCATCCTGCGCGTTAGCGATGAAGGCGGCGAGGAGCATGAGCAGAGCAACGAGCGCCGCTTTGAAGAAAGGGCGTGCGACGACTTTTGAAAGCGTGGCTTGAATGTGAAGTGGCTCGATCTCAACACAGAGACATAGAGGGCTCGGAGGTTGCACAGAGAACTTGAATGCCTCTGTGTAACCTTCGAGCCCTCTATGTCTCTGTGTTGAACTCATCTCCCACATATGCCCGAAGTTAGAGAGCAAACCGACACGCCCGCGAAGACTCCCACGCTCTTCATACAAAGAGCGGCCGATGCCCGTCGCTCCGGCGAGTGAAACGGGGCCCGGCCGCGTGGCTGACGTTCAGCCCTTTAACCTTTTTCAGTCGCGCGCGGAAGCGCGGTGGTAGCCGCTGATGAGTCGGAGCAGCAGGACGAACCCGGCGGCGAGGATGACCCAAAGCAGAACCGCCAGCGGCTCGGAGACCGAGAGGAAGCGCCCGCCCACTGCGCGCGAGGCGACGCCCGCGCTTGCGCCCGCACCCACGGCCGCACGGCCCGCTACGCCGAGCATCCCCGAAGCCACACGCGCCGCGCTGAGCGCCGGCCCCGTCACCGCGTCGAGCGCGGTGAAGCCCAGAAGCGCGAAGGCCCCGGCCGCCAGCGCGGCGCAGATTTTTATCGCACGCCGTCGCTCGCGCACGTCGCGCACGCCGCTCAGGTCGTTCTGCGCGCGTGCCTTTAACTGCCGCGTGAAACCTTCGGGGAGCGGCACGCGCTTTTCAAAAGTCCGGTCGAAGGCCGAATCCAGCAGGCAGAGCAGGCGGCGTTGTTCGAGCAGAGCCGAAGCGCATTCGGGGCAAGCGCGTGCGTGGCTCTCAAAGTCGTCCGCGGCCGACGCGTCCAACTCGCCGTCGAGGAAGGCGGCCGTTAAGACCGTCCGCGCGCACGCGCTGCTGCTATCACCGCTGCTGCTGCTGCTGCTGTCGCGCAAGTCTTCCGCCAACTCCGGCCACTCCTTTACACGCCCGTGATGCCGCGCGCCACGAGCAGTTCGCGCATCGCTTCGCGCGCGCGGAAGATTCTGTTCTTGACGGTGCCTAAGGGGAGCGCCGTTACCTCTGCAATCTCGTCGTAGCTGAGGTCGTGCGAGTGTCGAAGCACGATCAACTCGCGGTATGCGTGCGGGAGAAGTCCCACGACCTCCTCTATCTCCGCTCGTCGCTCGCCGCGCTCGGTCTCCTGCTCGGGCGTGAGCGACTTGCTCGCCAGAGGCTTCTCGAAGGTCGTGCCGTCCTCGCCCTCAATCTCCATCTCTTCCATGCGCGAAGCGCCCTGCCGTCGCAGATGGTCTATGGCCGCGTTGTGCGCGATGCGGTAAATCCACGTCGAGAACTTGAACTCGGGGCGGTAGCGCCCGAGCGAGTTGTAGACCTTGATGAAGACCTCCTGCGCGAGGTCGAGCGCCGAGTCGTAGTCGCCGACCATGCGATAGACGTAGGCCACGATGGGGCGCTGGTAACGACGCACCAACTCTTCAAAGCCGTCCTCACGGCCGGCGAGTGCGCGCACGACAAGCTCCGTGTCGGCTGCGGCTGCGATTGTCGGAGAAACTGCTTGTGCGATCATGACGCCAAAGTTTTACGCGCAACGAGCACGCAAAGTTTCAGACCGGAAGAGTCTGGAGTCTGAAGTCAAGACGGTGAACATGAGAGCCGTTCGGTCTTGACTTCAGACTCTTCCTTACGCCCATGCGAGCGCGGCGAGCCCTGCTGGTGCGGCGATCTGCCGGAAGTCTATCCCGGCGGATGGGAATGCGAGCCGCAGGTCTGCGGCGTGGACGGGATGAGGCGGCACACTCAATGTCTCTTCGACGATGGCGCGCGCCTGCGACTCTTCGAGCCCCGTGCCTGCGACGAGCAGGCGTCCGATGCCTTCGCCGAAGACGGGAGGAGTTGGAGGCGCTGCCTCCGCCTCGCCCTCTTCGACGGCCGCCTGCGGCGAGGTGCGGTCGCGATAGAAAAGAAGGAAGCGATAAAGCTCGTCGGCGCGGTCTTCCATCTCGCAGATGACGCCGCGGAAGTAGAGCGGCTGACCCGCGCGCAGTATGACGGCGGTGAACCCTTCGGTGTGCGAGCTGACCAGAAGCGAGTCGGCCCCCGCGCCGTTGCCGCCGCCGCCGCCACCACCATCGCGCATCAGCCACCAAGCCTCGCCCATGTGACGCGGCAAGATGAGCCCCGCGTGCCACCCCAGAGTATCGAAGACCTGCTCATACTCGGCGAGCACCGAGAGACGCACGGCCGTAACGAGGTGGCGAGCGCGCCCCTGCGCGTCGCGCTGAAGCCGTTCGCGCGTGACCCTTATCTCGTCGAGCGGGGCCCCCAGAGCGCGCTCGGTCTTCCAACGCAACATCTCTTCGCCCTCGGCGCGCGAGGCGGGCTGAGTCTCCATCGTCAGGATCGAAGTGCGTGTCGCGGCCTCGGGCAGCGCAACCGACCAGCGCTTGCGCTTCATCAGTCCCGCGCTCGACAGAAGCTCGGCGAGCGCACCCGAGAGCGACGCCGCGTCCGAGACGTTCGACTCGTCGAAGCTCGGGCGCACGAGCCCTGCGGCCAGCGGCAGAAGCCCCGCGCTACGCACGGCGAGCCCTCCGCCGCGCCGCTCCAACTGCACGACGCTCGCGGACTCGCCCGTGAGCCCGACCGCTGCCTGCGGCAGACGCGGCGAGATCAATCTCTGAAAAGGATTCATGTTTTAGTAGATGGTAGACAGTAAACAGTAGTCACTAGATAGGAGAAACTCTTTCATCAACCAATCGTCAACATGTCACCCATCAACGTACTTCGAGCGGAGCCTGGTAACAACTGTCTACTTCCTACTGTTCTTCACCATTCGTTGTATGGCTTGCCGTCGGAGCCGGTTCCACTGGAGCTGCTGTGGACGTTGGTGACGCCCTGCTCGCCGCCGGTCGAGCCGGGGTCTTCGCCGAACTCGACCTGCCAGTCGGACTGGTCGGTCATCGGGTCGAGGGGAAGCTCGTGGATGTATCCGGCGCTTTGGAGGTCTGAGAGCGACTGGGGCAGCTTCCCCTTGTCGGCACCGTACTGGTCAATCATCTTCCGCATCGTCCAGAGGTCTTCTCTGAGCGTCGCCTCCTTGGCCGCGAGCACCGTCTGGTTGTACTGCGCCATCGCGATCAACGCCAAGATGACGAGGATCGAAATGACGATCATCAACTCAAGCAGTGTAAAGCCCCTCTGACGCGAAGTGGAGAAGGAGAGACGCGGGGACTTGGAGAAGGAGCGTGCTCTTCGCATCACCCCGTCACCTCTTCTCCGCTTCTCCCCGTCCAGACCTTTACCAATCACTATACTTCTCCCCGTTGAGCGCCTCGCCCTCGGCCTTCGAGCGCACGTCGAAGACGTTGTTGGGGCTCCCGGCGCAGCCCGAGTCGGCCTCGTCATAGTTCGAGAGCAGACACCATTCGTCATGTCCCGTGATCGGGTCAACGGGTATCTCGCGCAGGTAGCGTTTCTTCTTCGGGACGGGGGTGGCCGTGTTTGCCGTCGCGCCGCCGTTGGCCGTGTTGACGCTTCCGAACTGCTGCGCCGCCGCGGCCTGTCGCGGGAGCACATCAACACCGTCAACAAGCGCTTCAAGATTGGGTGGGTAACGCTCCGGGTTGTCTACGCCGAAGATGGTGCAGTCGGCGATGACGACACGGCTGCGCGGGTCAATGTAGATGCCGCCGCCGTTGTTGCCGTTGTTCCCGTTCGGGGGCGTGACGTTGGGTGGAGTGTTGATGGCCGCGCCGGTCGGGCCGCACTGCATGCCGACGGTGTCGCGATGAAACTCGTCTATGGCGTTGCGTATCTCGCGCAACGTCTCGCGCAGCCGCTGCTCTTTCTGGCGACGGATAGAGGTGCGGACGATGGGGATGACGGCCAGCGTCAGCACGCTCATCACCGTCATCGTGATGACCAACTCGATGAGCGTCCACCCGCGCACCGAGCGAAAGCGGACAGGCGAAAGGCGAAGCGGGAAAGTTCGGACAGGGCGTTGCCCTGAGCTTTCAACTTCAGAATCACGTCGCAGGCGTCGCCACACTTTCGTCATTCGCCCTTCGCCTTTCGCCTTCACCTTACTGCGTGACCTTGAGCCTGCCGGGCGTTGTGCGCGGGCGCACCGCGCGGCCGTCCGTTGCGATGAAGTGAACCTTGTCGGCGTCGAACTGGAGCGCAGTCTCGCCGGGGGCCAGCCCCTCGACCTCGATGACGAAGAGCAACCCCTCACCCGTCAGCGGTCGCGCACCGGCCGCAGGCGCGACCGAAACGACCAGCACGCCCGAAGCGTCAATGGACTGAGTGACGACGGGCGCAAGCGACTTATCACCTTCGACAAGTCCGCCCTGCGAGACCGAGCGGACGGCCAGCGCCTTCGGGTCGAAGCGGAGCGTCGCGGCCGCGAGCCCGAGCGGCGCGTCCGTCTTGAGAAAGACCATCACGCGCCTGCGCTCGCCGACCTTCAACTCCTGCTGCTCGGGCAGCAGTTG
Source organism: Acidobacteriota bacterium (assembly GCA_032230645.1). Taxonomy (GTDB): domain Bacteria; phylum Acidobacteriota; class Blastocatellia; order Pyrinomonadales; family Pyrinomonadaceae; genus QHXN01. Next base: position 10,112 of record JAVXWN010000218.1, read on the forward strand.
AAGCTCGGCCGCGCTCTCTACGGGAGCAGACGCGGACGACGAAGGCACAGAGGCTGCCTTCGTCGCTGTGCTCGCGTTGTTGTTATTGACGACGGGCGCAGTGCTACCGGCCTTGGAGATGTCGAGGCTGACGTTGACGGCCTGCGCGCCCGCGTCGTTACGAGCGGCGGCCTGCGTCGCATCGTTGTTAATGGCCGACTGGATGAGCGCCTTCGGCGCGGGCACGAAGGT
>JAVXWN010000250.1:0-15011 GCA_032230645.1 Acidobacteriota bacterium
CGCACGTCAAGCGGTTACAGCGACGAACAATCTGTTTTTCAAAGACCGATGAAATGCATGACGCGGTCATCAAACTCTACGTGCAGCATTCAAATCTTTGACAGCATCTCTTTTGAGACACGACCGAACAAAGCTCATTCATCATTTAGCTAAACATCGGCCGCCCCTCCGCCGCGTCGTCGGGGCGGAAGTTTTCGATGGCGCGCGAGCGGTCGTCGAAGGTGCTGTTGAGGTCGTCGGCCGCGCGCTCGATCTCGGCGGCCGATTGCTTGAGGCCATCGGCGGTCGAAGACTTCGACGACATCTCGCGCGCAAGCCGCTCGAACTCATCGACCTTCTCGACGAGCGAGAGGTCGAAGCGATAGATGGCGTCGAGCTGCGGCTCCTCGATCTTGACCGCGTCGAAGAAGCCCGCGTAGCCGTATGAAGCGAAGCGGACGCGGTTCTCTATCTGATCCAGTTTCTTCAGCACGCGGTCAACGGGGCCGACCTCAAACAGGCGACCCGATGATGAAAGCTCGCGCATGACTTCGTTCAAAGGTTGCTTGGCCGCGCGCAGCCGCTCGGCAAGGTGCTCGCGGTGTAGCTTGTCCGCGTCGCGCCGCCGCTCCTTCGACACGTATCCCCCGTAGCCCGGAATTTTGTCGCCGAGCCGCTCAAGCCAGTTTCGCTGGTCGCTCATAAGAATCTCCGAAGCAATTTTCATTAACTCAATGTTTCATTGAATCAACGAGAATGAGTCAATGAATCATTCCTAATACGCCGCCGGAGGTCACCGGGTTCGGCCGCCAGATTCTAACACTGCGGCGGGCAGCGTGGATATTAGTTGCGCCGAAATTGCGCGCGCGCTTATTATATTTTTGGTCACGCACCCCGAGACTTCAATTTATCGCAAGATGAGGTCAAAAGCTTTCACCGGAAATCTTCGAGAATAAAATATGAGCGCCGAAACCGAGCACGCCAACGCCGCACAGATGCCCGAAGGCAAGTACGTCTACTGCATCATCGAGTCGCCCGAGCCGCGCAGTTTCGGCCCCATCGGCATCGGCGGTCGCGGCGACGAGGTCTACACCGTCCATCACGACGGGCTGGCCGCGGTCGTCTCGAACACGCCGATTCAGGTCTATGACCCGACGCGCGAGAATGTCTTCGCGCACGAGCAGGTCAACGAGACGGTGATGCGCGAGTTCACCGTGCTCCCGATGGCCTTCGGCGTGCTCTTCCGCACGCAGGACGACATTATGGAACTGGTGCGCGGCACCTACGACGCGCTCCGCGATGTGCTGACGAAGATGGCGGGCAAGGTCGAGTTCGGGCTCAAAGTGAACTGGGATCGCGAGCGCGTCATCACCGAGCTTGAAGAGGAGAGCGAGGAGATACGCAACCTCAAGGAGCAGATCACCTCACGCGGCGGGGGCTCGACCTACTTCGCGCGGATGCAGTTGGGCCGTCTCGTCGAGACCGCGCTCGGCGAGAAGTCGGACGCATACGTCCGCGAGGTCTACGACTACCTGCGCGACACGGCCGTCGCCTCGCGCGCCAACAAGCCCATCGGCGACAAGATGATTATGAACGCCGCCTTTCTCATCGAGCGCGACCGCGAACAGGAGTTCGACACGCAGGTCAAAGAGATCGCCGCCAAATACGAAGGCAAGCTCTCCTTCAAATACACCGGCCCCTGGCCGCCCTACAACTTCGTCCACATCCGCCTCAAGCTGGAGCGCGGCGAAGGGGCCGCTTGATAGCGTCATGTTCTTACTCGACGACATACTGCTCGCGCCCGTCAACGGCTTCAAGTTCATCATGAAGCAGATTCAGCAACTCGCCGACAAGGAGTTGAACGACGAGTCTGTAATTAAGGAGCAGTTGCTCGAACTCCAGATGCGTCTGGAGCTTGAGGAGATTTCCGAAGAGGATTACGCCGAGGCCGAGCGCGAGTTGTTCACGCGGCTGCGCGCCATCAAGGCGCGTCAGCTCGAAGCTCTGGGTCAGGTGCATACGGCCGAGTCCTCTTCGATGATCGTCGAGGCGGGCGGCGACGACACCGACGCGGGCGGCGACTTTTACGAGCCCGGCGGCGGCCGCTAACCGGGCGCACGGCGCGGGAGGCGGCGTTGGCGAAAACAGGCAGCGCGAAACAAGGCCGCTCCGCCCGCAAATCCGGCCGTGCGCGCATGACATCCGTCGTCAACCTTCCCGAAGACTTCCCATCAACACGTTATATCTTCCTCGGCGGCAAGGGCGGCACGGGGAAGACGACGACTGCTGCGGCGACGGCGCTCGCGCTGCTCGACGCGGCGCGCGAAGGCGAGAGCGTCCTGCTCTTCTCGACCGACCCGGCGCACTCACTCTCAGACAGCCTCGGCATAGAAGTCGGCGACCGCACGGCGGAGGTTGCGCGGCGCGGCGCGGGCGACGACGCGCCGCGACTCTTCGCGCGCGAGATGGATGCCACGCACGCGCTCACGGAGTTTAAAGAGAAGCATCGCGTCGTGCTCGGCGAGATTGCCGACCGTGGCACCATGCTCGACGAAGCGGACATCAACGACCTGCTCGACCTCTCGCTGCCGGGCATGGACGAGGTAATGGCGCTCTTCGAGTTGAGCGAAGTCGAGCGCGAGGGGCGCTTTGCACGCGTGGTCGTTGACACCGCGCCTTCGGGGCACACCTCGCGCATGCTCCGTCTGCCGCGCGTCTTTGCGCGTTGGGTCGGCGCGCTTGACGTGATGTCCGAGAAGCACCGCTACATGGTCGCGCACTTCGCACGTCGCGGTCGCGTGCGCGAGGACGAAGTTGACCTCTTCCTACGCGACCTCGCCGCGCGCGTCGAGGCTGTCCGCTCGATGCTCTCCGACGCGGCGCGCGCGAGCTTCGTGCTCGTCACGATTCCCGAAGCGATGGCTTTTGAGGAGAGCGCGCGCTTCTTCAAAACACTCGTCGAAGAGGGCGCGCCCGTCACGGACGTTGTCATCAACCGTGTCGAGCAGGAACACGCGGGCTGTCTCTTCTGTCGCGCCCGCCAGATGATGCAGTCGCGCTGGCTCGACGCGCTCGAACGCGAGTTCAAAACGCTGCGCCTGCGCCGCGTTCCCCTCTTCCCCGCCGAGGTGCGCGGGGCGGACGCGCTGCGCGAGTTCGCACGCCTCGCGTGGCAGCCATTGAAGAAGACGGAAGGCGGAAGGCGGAAGGATGAAGGGAATGCTGTCTTAACTTCCGCCTTCCGCCTTCCGCCTTCCGCCTTCCGTCTTGAGGCTCGGCCGCTCGTCATCTTCGGCGGCAAGGGCGGCGTGGGTAAGACGACAGCGGCCGTATCTTATGCGCTCGCGCTTGCTGAAGATGACGAGTCGGCGCGCGTGCTCGTCTTCTCGACCGACCCGGCGCACTCGCTCTCGGACAGCTTCGGCGAGGAGGTGGGTGAGTTACGGCGCGGCGCGGCCGGTGTCACGAATCTCGACGCGATGGAGATTGACCCGGCGGCACGTTTCGAGGAGTTGAAGGAGCGTTACCGTCGTTGGACGGATGAACTGTTCGAGTCGCTCACGGGCGGCTCGCGTTGGGAGGTGCAGTTCGACCGCGAGGCGATGCGCGAGTTGGTCGCGCTCGCTCCGCCCGGCATTGATGAGATAGCTGCGCTCTCAACCGTCAGCGATCTGTTGGACGGAGGCACGTATACTTCAATCGTCCTCGACACCGCGCCCACGGGACACCTCCTGCGATTTCTCGAACTGCCCGGCGTGGCGCTCGCATGGGTGCGCACCTTCATCAAGCTGCTACTCAAGTACAAGAACGTGGTACGCTGGGGCGGCGTGGCCGAAGAGTTGGTCGCGCTCTCGAAATCAATCAAGCGCGTCGCCGCGCTGCTCACCGACGCCGAAAAGTGCGAGTTCGTCGGCGTCGCCATCCCCGAGCGGATGAGCCTCGAAGAGACGGTGCGGCTCGCCGCGAGTCTTGAGCATTTGCGCGTGCCTCTGCAGCGGCTCGTCGTCAACAACGTCCTGCCGGAAGAGGCCGCGCGCGCGTGTCGTTTCTGCGGCGCGCGCCGCCGAGGCCAGACGCCAATCGTCGAAGAGTTCGGGCGAAGGCTCGGGCCGGGCGTCGAGATTTTCATTGCGCCGCAGCAACCCGGCGAGGTGCGCGGTCGCGACTCCTTGCATGAACACTTCGAGAACTGGCGACGGCTCGACTGAGTCAACCCCGCGACGATGAGCAAGAGAGCGACGAACAAGAATCAACCGGAGAACGACGCGCGGAAACCCGTCGCCGCTAAGACGACAACGCCCGGCGCGAAGAAGGGAGCAGCCGTTGCGCTCGATAGCGTTGATGAAGGTCGCGCCTTCTATGTCTACTGCGTCGGCGAACGCGATGCGCTCGCGCGGCTCTCGGGCGCGGCGGCGCTGCCTGACGCGATTGAAGACGGCGCAACGCTCGAACTAATCGAGGCCGAAGGGCTGGCGGCGGTGGCGAGTGAAGTGCCGCTCAAGGACTACGGCGAAGGCGCGCTCAGGGCGCGGCTCGCGGATGCGGCGTGGACGGCAACGCGCGCGCTCAGGCATGAGCGCGTCGCCGAGCACTTCGCGCGCCGCGCAGGCGTAGTCCCGCTGCGCTTCGGCTCAATCTACCTGAAGCGCGAAGGTGTCGCGCGCATGCTCTCTGACAGGGGCGCGCAGTTGCGCGAGGTGCTGGCGCGCGTCGCGGGGCGCGAGGAGTGGGGCTTGAACGTCTACGTCGAGCGAGCGCGACTGCGTGAAGAAGTGACGCGCTTGAGCGCGCGACTGCGCGAGTTGTCGGCGCGCGCCGAAGCCTCAACGCCCGGCCAAGCGTACCTCCTTCGCAAAAAGATTGATGCGCTCCGCGACGAAGAGTCGCGCGCCGAGACGCGACGCGCCGCCGCCGAAGTCGAGAGCCGCCTCAGCGCCGCGAGCGAAGCGACCGCGCGACTGCGCGTGCTCAAGGACGAGGCGAGCGAGCAGGGTGAGATGGCCGCACGACTCGCCTTCCTCGTGCGGCGTGAAAGCTTCGACGACTTTCGCGCCGCCGCCGAACGACTCGCCGCCGAGTACACCCCGCTCGGCTTCCGCTTCGAGTTGACCGGCCCGTGGCCGCCCTACAACTTCGCCGTCACGGACGAAGAAAAGCGGGTTCTCCAAGATGACTGAAGAAGAGTTTGAGATTGACGAGGACGACGAGTTGTCTTTGCTTGAGACGCTCGACCACGTGCTCGACCACGGGCTGGTGATCGCGGGCGAGGTGACGATAGCGGTGGCCGAGGTAGACCTCGTCTACCTCGGGCTGAACCTGCTGCTCGGCTCGGTCGAGACGGTCAATCGCGTGCTCGGCGAGCGCGAGCAACGGCTTGAGCTTTTGAGCGGGCGCGCGAAGAGTGCCGCACCGCTGCTCGATGTGCCGGGCGAGCGACGATGAGCCTGTACATCTATTGTCTGGGCGACGAGTTGCCGGAGTCGGCGTTCGAGGGTTTGTCCGGCGTGGGCGGGGCGGCCGTGCGGCTGCTGGGGCTCGGGCGACTGTCGGCGGTCGTTAGCCAAAGCGATGATGAGCCCGTCGCCGTCACGGACGAGAACGTGCTGGCTCACAACCGCGTCAACGCCGTCGCGCTCAAAGTCTCGACCCCGCTCCCCTTTCGCTTCGGCACGCGCGCCCCGCGCGAACGCCTCGCCGGGTACGCTTCGGCGAACGAGGCGGCACTGCTCAAGGGGCTCGCGCGCGTGCGCGGCTGCGTCGAGATGAGCGTGAAGATCATGGAGAAGCCGGAAGCCATAAATCGGAAGCCGGAAGCGGGCAGTGAAGGCGCGAGCGGGCAGGGAGATGATGTCGCGCCTTCGGAGTCATTGGGGAACGTGACAGGCTCGGGTGCGGTGAATGTTGGTGGCGGGCGCGGGACGGCTTTCTTGATGGCGAAGCGGCGCGAGATGTTGGGCGAGGAGGGTTCGAGGCGTCGGGCGGAGGAGTTGGCGACGTGGCTTGCAGCGGGCGTGTCGGGGATGGTGCGCGAGACGGAGGCGCGCGTCAATCCTTCGGAGGCGATAGTCGTGCGCGCGGCGCACCTCGTCGAGCGCGAGCGCGTCGTGGCATACAGGGAGCGCCTGCGCTCGCTCGGCGCGGAGCGCGTCGGCTTACGCTTTCTGACGAGCGGCCCGTGGCCGCCGTACAGCTTCAGCGATGTCGGCCAATAATTTTCGTGGCCGCGAATCAGTGGAGCGCGTTGCGTCATTAAGAGGCACCTTGCGGCCTCTTGTTCGCTTACGCGTCTGTTACAATGTTCGCCACCGAAATCAGTTGTGGACACGCTGCGCGCTAACAGGTTACTCTTGTGGAGACTTTCCCCCCTGATTCCCCTTCTCCGGTCGAGCCGGAGGTTGAGACCGAACACCCGGCAGAGTTCATCGCGGAACTCCGGCGCGTGGCCGACCGGCTACCCGAGCGCGTCAACATAGACGCCAAGTCGGTCGAGCAGGGTTTGGCGAAACTCGTCCTGACCCTGATTGAGCTTATCCGTCGCCTGCTCGAAAAACAGGCGGTGCGGCGGATGGAGGGCGGCGGGCTCTCGGCCGAACAGGTCGAAGAATTAGGGCTCGCGCTGATGAAGCTCGAAGAGAAGATGGCCGAGTTGAAAGAGCAGTTCGGGCTACAGGACGAAGAGTTGAATATTGATTTGGGCCCGATTGGGAAATTGATTTAAGAGTGTAGTCAGCCCGCTTGAAAGGGAGAGCAAGCGAATTGTCTAGCGACAGAACGAGCCTCATTACTTCGCGCCCGCCGGGGCTGGTTGACGTGCTCGACCGGATTCTTGACAAGGGGCTGGTGATCGCGGGTGACATCAAGGTCTCACTGGCGAATGTCGAGCTGCTCACCTTGCAGATACGCCTGCTCGTCTGCTCAATAGACAAGGCCGAGCAGATCGGACTCAACTGGTGGCGCTACGACACGAACCTGACGACGCGCGCGGCTGTCGCCGAGGCCGAGAACGCTGAATTGAAAGAGCGCGTCGTGGCGCTCGAACGTGAGCTAAGACAACTCAACGAAGCCCCTGCGCGCGCCGAAGCCGCAGGGCGCGCCTCCGCGAAGGGACCAAAACCCAGAGCGGCGCGAAAGAGAAGTCGGAAGACGGAAGGATAAAGGACGTAGTAATCGATTCATTGATTCATTCATTTGAGTTAATAAATCGATCACGCCGTCCTTCATCCTTCTCGAAACTTCGATTCATTTTCGGAAGAGAGGAAACGACCACATGGCAGTTGAGAGGGCACCCGGCGGAACCAGTCTGATAGACGTTCTCGACCGCGTGTTGGACAAAGGCATCGTCATTGACGCGTGGGTGCGCATCTCGCTCGTCGGCATCGACCTGATTACGGTCGAGGCTCGCGTCGTCGTCGCTTCCATTGACACCTACCTGAAGTACGCCGAGGCCGTCGGCCTGACGCCCGCCGTATCCCGCCCCGCCCTGACACCCGGTGTCGCCCCCGAGCCCCTCGGCGACGAGACGCGCCGACGTGTCGCGGTGGACGTTGACAGGCAGTAGACAGTAGTTACTAGTCAGTAGTCAGCAGGTTCCGCCTGAGGCGGCGACTGACACTCGAACGATTCGGCGGCGAAGGTTGTTCTACTGGCTACACTGACTACTGGCTGGTGACTACTGTTCTATGGAGAACCGCACGGCAGAGATCGCGCAGGCGTTCGGGGCCCAGACCGGTGGGTCGCAGGCATTGCTGTCGCTGCACCAGTACGAGCTGCTCTTCGAGATGACGACGCAGCTTCTGGCCGCGCAGAGCCTCGACGAACAGACCTCGCTCGTGCTCGACACGCTGACCGCCGGGCTCGGTTATACGAGCGCCGCGCTCGCGCTCGTTGACAGGGCGCGCGGCGTGCTCAAGGTGCGAGCCGCCGCCGGGTTCCCCGAAGACGAGGCGTTCGCCGGATTGGAGATCGCGCTCGACTCGAACGCACCGCACGTGCGCGTCGTACACGATGGGCGGCCCGCATGGCTGGCGCGCGACGACGAGGCGGCGGCGGACTTTCTGCGACATGCTGGCGGCGCAACAGACCTGCTCGCGCTGCCGCTCTTCGGCGGTCAACTCCACGCCTCGCATCGCCCCCCCGATTCAACCGGTTCACGCACAGCTGAAGATCGCATGTGGCTCCCGCAGACGCTCTCGACGGGCGCGATCTACATCGGCGCCGAACGCGAGGCGATTGACGAGGGACAACTCCTGCTGCTCACGCGCTACGCCGACCGCATCGGCGTCATCCTCGCCAACACCGCGAACGTCGAGCGACTCGCGGCCTCCGTGCGTAAGCTTCAGCGCGAGCGCCAGTGGGTCGAGTCAATCATGAAGTCGGTGGCCGACCCCATCGTCCTCACCAACATGGACAACGAGATTCTTCTCCAGAACCGCCGCGCCGAAGAGTTGTTCAGCGACCGTCGCGACGCGAGCGAGGGCAAGCGGCGCGCGCTGGAGATGAACGACCTGCTCTTCTCCGCGTACCTTTCGAGCGCGGCGGTCGCCTCTGAAGAGGTCATCGGTCGTGACCTCATCCTCGTCGATCCGCTCGAAGGCTCGGACATACATTTCGAGGTCATCTCAACGCCCGCGCTCAACGCGCGCGGCGAGCGCATCGGTCTGGTCTCTATCTTCCGCGACGTGACCGACCTGCGCCGAGCAAACGAAGAACTGGCGCGCAACTTCGTCAAGCTCCAACAGGCCGAGAGTGAAGCGCGGCGCGAGCGCGACCGCCTCGACCTCATCCTTGAGCACGTCGGCCAGCCCATCGCCGTCTGCGATTCTTCGGGCAAGTTCATCCTCTTCAACCAGCGCGCGGAGCTTCTCTTTCAAGAGCGTGACGACATGCCGTGGCCCGCGCTGCGCGCCGTGCGCAACAACTCGGTGAAGCTCACCTCGTTCATCTCGGGGCTCGCCTCCGGCGCGGAGACCGGCCGACAGGCCGAGATAGAACTTATCGACCCCGAGACGACGAACCAGCTTCCGATGGAGATCACTTCGGCCGAGGTCGCCGACGCGAAGGGACAGGTGACGGCCGTCGTCTCGGTGCTGCACGACCTCTCCGAGATTCGCGAGCTTGAGAGACGGCGTGTCGAGCAACAACTCTTCGAGTCTGAAAAGCTCGCGGCTGTCGGCCGCCTCGCCGCCTCAATCGCGCACGAGGTCAACAACCCGCTCGAAGCCATCAAGAACTCGCTCTACCTGCTCTCGACGGGAAAGGGGCTAGAGCAGAACGGGCGCTTCCTCGACGTTGCGCGCAAGGAGACCGAGCGCGTCTCGCACATCATCCGCCAGATGCTCGGGTTCGCGCGCCGCTCGGGCGAGGTCGAGTTGGTTCCCGTCAACCAGATTATCGAAGAGACCTTGATACTCGTTGAGAAGAAGATGCGGCAGGCGCGGGTCGATGTCGTCCGCGACTTCGACGAGCGGCTCCCCAAAGTGCGTGCGCGCGCCGACCAGTTGCGACAGGTCTTCTTAAACCTTCTCCTCAACGCGCAGCAGTCAATGGAGAAGGGCGGGCGCATCACGGTGCGCACCTCGGTCTACGAGCAGGCTTTGCAGCCGACCGTCTCCGTGCAGATCAGCGACACCGGACGCGGCATCGCCGAGGCCGATCTGGCGCGCATCTTCGAGCCCTTCTTCTCGACGCGCGCCAAGGGCACGGGGCTCGGCCTCTGGGTCACACAGGACATCGTGCGCCATCACGGCGGTCGCATCGAAGCGACGAGCGAAGAGGACAAGGGCACGACCTTCAACGTCATACTCCCCGTCGACTCGCCGACGCTTTCGGAGACCGATGCCGGAAAGAAAGCCTGACAGCGCCGACGCGGCCGCTGCCGCCGCGAACGGTCACCGCGCCGCACGGCGCTCACGCGTGCTCGTCGTTGATGACGAGGAGAACGTGCGCATCACGACCGCCGCCATCCTTGAACAGGAGGGCTACGACGTGTCGACCGCCTCGGACGGGCGCGAGGCGCTGGAGATGGCCGCGCAAGGCCATTACGACCTCGTCCTCACAGACCTGCGGATGGACGACATGGACGGCAGCACTCTGCTTCACGAGATGCAGTTGCGCCACCCCAACGTCGTCACCATCGTCCTGACGGGCTACGCCTCAATCGAGTCGTCGATTGACGCGCTTCGTCAGGGCGTCTACGACTATCTGGTCAAGCCCTGCATGGTCGAAGACCTCAAGCGCACAGTCCACCGCGCGCTCGAACACCGCGAGCAGCGTCTGCAGATTTCGGAGCTTTCGAGCCCGGTGGTCGAAGTCTGGGACGGCGTGCTTCTCGTCCCGCTCGTCGGCACGCTCGACGATAAGAGAGCCGCCGAGATGTCTTTGGCGCTTCTCGAAGCCGTGCGCAGGGAGTGCGCGCAGGTCGTGCTCGTAGACATCACGGGCTGCACGGTTGTTGACACATACACTGCCGCGCACCTCCTCAACACCGTCCGCTCGGTGCGTCTGCTCGGCGCGGCCACCATCATTACGGGCGTCAGCGCACACGTCGCCTCCGACCTCGTCAAGCTCGGCGTCCAACTCGAAGACATCACGACGCGTCGTCGTCTGGCCGACGGCCTGCGGCTCGCTTTAGAATTGGTGAAGGGAGAGGCCGGAATTTAGAGGTTAGAGGTCAGAGGTCAGTTGAAGAGTTCGCCGTTCATAGACTTTCAACCTCCGCCGTCCGACAACTACCGACCTCCGACCTCCGACCTCCGCTCTTATGTCCGACGAGATGACAACGCTTGAGCCCGATGCCGAGGGAGCGCGACTACTGGTCGTTGACGACGAGGAGAACATCCTCCTCACGATCAGCGAGGTGCTGCGCCTCGAAGGCTACGAGGTGGACGTGGCTGCGAGCGGCCGCGAGGCCGTCGCGTTGCTCGACGCCGCGACTGAGTACGACCTTATCCTCACCGACCTGCACATGGACGACGGCGACGGCCTCTCGCTCTTAGAGGATGTGCGCGCACGCTCGCCGCTCACCATCACCATCGTCTTGACGGGCTTCGCCGCAGTCGAGTCGGCCATCGCCGCGCTGCGCCACGGAGCCTACGACTATCTGACGAAGCCCTGCATCATTGACGAATTGACGCACACAGTCCGCCGTGGCATCGAGCACCGACGCTTGATGCTCGCCGAGCGCGCGGCACGCGCGGGAGTGGAAGAGTTGAACCGCGAGCTTGAGCACCGCGTCGAGGAGCGCACCTTCGAGTTGAGCCGCGTCAACAGCGAGTTGGTCGAGGCCAATCGCATGAAGGATATCTTTCTCGCTACGCTCTCGCACGAGTTGCGGACGCCTCTGACACCCGTGCTCGGATGGGTCAACCTTCTGCGCGCGGGCGGCGCGGCGACAGACCCTTCGATGCTCGCGCAGGGACTCGATGCCATCGAGCGCAACGCACGTTTGCAGGCACGCCTCGTTGATGATCTGCTCGACATCTCGCGCATCGTCTCGGGCAAACTCCGCATCGAGTGGGAGCCGGTCAACATCTGCATGGTCGTCGAGCTAGCGACCGAGACGGTACGCGCCGAGGCGTCGGCGCGCGACATCGAGTTGGTAATCGACGTGCCCGACTGCCCCATCGTCGTGCAGGGTGCGCCGCTGCGCCTGCAACAGATCGTCTGGAATCTTTTGTCGAACGCGGTGAAGTTCACGCCGCGCGACGGGCGCGTTCGCCTTCGCGCGTGGCGCGAGTCAGGTGAGGCACATGTCGAAGTCTCGGACACGGGCGTTGGCATCGCGCCGGAATTTCTGCCACACGTCTTCGACCGCTTTCGGCAGGCCGACGGCTCGACGACGCGACAGTACGGCGGGCTCGGGCTCGGGCTGGCGATAGTGCGCGCGTTGACCGAACTGCACAGCGGCCGGGTCGTCGTCGAATCGGAGGGGCTCGGCCACGGCTCGCGCTTCACCTTCATACTCCCCTGCGCGGTCGCCGTCGAAGATCAAGTCGAGCGCGAGATGGATGCGGAGCCGCCCGAGACTGAGGCGGTGCCCGTGCTCGTCGTTGACGACTCAAGCGAAACGCTTGAGCTTCTGCAAATGCTCTTCAGGCGCAAGGGCTACGACGTGGTGGGCGCGGGCTCGGCCGCCGAGGCCATTCGTCGCGTGCGTGAACGCCGCCCCGGCCTCATCATCTCGGACATCAGCATGCCGGGCGTTGACGGCTACACGCTTCTGGCCGAGTTGCGCCGCATGCCCGGCCTCGAAGCCGTGCCCGCCATCGCGCTCACCGGCCACGCCATGGACGAAGACCGCACGCGCGCGCTCGCCGCAGGCTTCGCCGTACACATCCCCAAGCCCGTAGACCCCGAGGAACTCCTCCGCGTCGTCCGACGGCTCACGACATGAACCTTCCCCACTATTTCTACCCAAACCCTACAGTTACTTCATGCTGCCGATGACGGTGACTTTTTTTGGCCGCGCCGCCGTCGCCCGCCTTTGCCTCTTCGATTAGCTTGCGTACCGTCAAAGCGAAACCCGGAAGCGTCATCGAAATTTGCTTTTTCATATCTTCTCCATTTAGTCTCGAACTGTCTTCGGCAACCGTCCTGCCCGACAAAAAACCTGAACGACGGGACGACCACGGCTCATATAAAGAGCGTCGCCGAGGCACGCGGGGTCTAACGCGGCGAGGGATCGCCGGGATTTTCAAAAGACTCTCAAAGGCTACCAAAATAGTTTTCAAAGAGTTATCAAAGAGCTTTCAAAAGCCGTTTATGACCAGCCCGGCAAAGCATCTATATGAGTTCGGCCCGTACTCACTCGACTCCGCAGAGCGCGTGCTCATGCGCGAAGGCGAGCCCGTCCACCTGACCCCGAAGGAGTTCGAGACGCTGCTCGCCTTAGTCCGCGGCGCGGGCCGCGTGATGTCGAAGGAGGAACTGCTGAAGGAGATTTGGCCCGACACTTTCGTCGGCGAAGCGACACTCGCGCAGAACGTCTTTACGTTGCGCAAGGCGCTCGGCGAGGCCAAAGGCGGTAAGCCTTACGTCGAGACCGTCCCGCGTCGCGGCTATCGCTTCTCCGTGGAGACGACACTCCCGACAACGACACAAGTCACTACGGCACCATCTTCATCAACGTCCGCCGCGCCTGCGTCCGACGGCCATCCAGTGCGCGCGGCGGTGTTGATTGCGGTCGTCGTTTTCGTTTCTGTCGCGGCGCTCGTCTACGCCATCTTCCGCCTCTCAGTCCATCCCGACACCGAACGCGCGCCGAGGCCCGCGCCCGCCTTCCAGTCGATGAAGGTGACGCGGCTGCCCGTCGTCGCCTTCGACTGGTCGCGCGGCAACCGTCCCGTCGCTACCCGCAGTGTCGAGACCACGGGCGTCGTCCTCATCAAAGACTTTCGTTAAAAAGGATTGCGGACTAAGGACTGAGGACTGAGTGAAGAGCATGCCATCTTTCACTCAATGCTCGGTTCAGCACTTCTCTTTCCCTTTCGGGCGAGCGCGATTGTGTGTGCGAGCACGGCGGCGATGATGATGCAGCCGCCCACGACGGCCCAACGCGAAGGGCGCTCGCCGATGAAGAGAAAGACCCAGACGGGGTTGAGCATCGGCTCGACGTAGCCGACCACGCCCGCATCGAGCGAGCGCACGCCGCGCGCGATGCCGAGTGTGAAGAGCGTGTAGGCCAGCCCGATCTGGACGACGCCGAGGTAGATGACGATCAGCACGTCCTTCGTCGTCAACGCGCCCGCGACGCGCGCAAACGCCGGGAGCGTCAGAAGGCAGATGAGCACGTTGCCGTAGATGACCGACGAGGCGCGGTTGACCCGGCCCGCGCGCGGGTGGCGCAACGACAGCAGGAAGAAGGCGAAGCAGAGGCCCGAGCCGAGCGCCGCGAGGTTGCCCGCAATGTCCTGCGGCCTTAACTGCCCGACGAAGAAGAGCGACATCCCACCGACGCACGCCGCCACGACCAACACGTCCGCGCGCCGGAAGCGCTCCTTGAACAGCAAAGGCTCAAGCAGGAGCACATAGACGGGCGCGGTGTACTGGAGGAAGATGGCGTTGGCCGCGGTCGTCAACTTGTTCGCCACCACGAAGAGCAGCAGCAGCGCCGCGTAGAGCACCGACGAGATGAGCGTCAGCGCATTGAGGCGGAAGCCCTCGTGCCGCGTGAGCAACGCGACCGTGACGGCCGCGAAGAGCGAACGGCCGAACGAAAGCTCAAGCGCGCCGAGCGGCGTGGACTTGATGAAGAGACTGCCCGTGCTCCACAAGAGCGCCGCCGCCAGCACGAAGAGGATGGGCGGGACGCTGCTCGCCTCTCTCCGCCCGACGGACTCTTTACTCACGGCCTCCGCCATCAGCTTCCGTATCGGCGTTGCGACCCCTTCAGGCTCCCCCCGCAAGCTTCGCAAGCGCGTACCCGACCCACACCAGAAGTATGCCGAGCAGGTTTGACACGACGACGTTCAGCGCGGCTAGACTCGCGCGCCCATCACGCAGCAGCGCGAAGGTCTGCAACCCGTAAGATGAGAACGTGGTGAAGCCGCCGAGCAGCCCGACGAGGATGGCGGCGCGCGCCGTCTCAGAGACGGTGTAACGTTCCTGTAGCACAAAATAGAGGGCACCGGCGAGGAAACAGCCCAACAGGTTGACGGCAAGCGTCCCCGCAGGGAACGTCTCGCCGTAGCGCCGCGCGACGACGCCCGCGAGCCAGTAGCGGCAGAGCGTGCCCACAAGCCCCGCCAATCCGATGAGTAGGATTCTAAGCACGGGCCAATTTAAGCATTAACGTCCACGGTTTGAAAGCCCGAAGCCTTGCCGCCGTCGCCTCTTTTCGCAGCGCGGCGCGTGTGCAACAATACAGCCGCCCCGTTCGTGTTAGCATCTAATTTAACGGCGCGCCCCGGTTAGGCGCACACGAAAGTTTGACCCCTACGGAAGAGGACTTCAGATGAACGACTTTCAATCTCGGAATCAGCAACAGCCGCAGGGCTGGCAGCAGCAGCCGCAGCCGGGTGCTTTTGGCAGCTTCG
>JAVXWN010000252.1:0-12699 GCA_032230645.1 Acidobacteriota bacterium
ATGGTCTCAAGCGGGTTGTAGGCGCGTTTGGCCGTGCCGTAGTTGACCGCGCCGATCATGCCGGGAAGCATCCGTTGAACGTTCTCTTCGGGGATGTCGATGTCGCGTTTGACTTCGCGCTTGAAGCGGACGTTCTCCTCGGGCGTGCGCGGCAGGTGCGGGACTAGAAGATGTCCGCCGTTGGCGATGGCCGAGGTCAGTCGTGCAAGCTGGATGGCCGTGACTTCGATGTCGTCTCCGTGCGAAGACATGTGGTTGACGGCGTAGCCCTGCTTGAAGACGGGAAGGCGGCCGGGCGACTCACCGGGGAAGTTAATGCCCGTCTGCTCACCCAAGCCCAGCTTGCGCGCGTATACCATCATCTTGTCGAAGCCGACTTGACCGCCGACTCTCTGGAAGTATCCGTTATTCGAGAAGGCCAGCGAGTCGGTCAGGTCGAGACTGTAGCTGCTCGTTCCGATGTTGACCGTCTGAACGGGGTCAATGACGTGCTCGGAAAGTCCGGCGAGACCCGTGACGAGCTTGGTGGTCGAGCATGGCTTGAAGCCGCGACGCAAGGCCCAATCCTGATTGACGACCGTGTAGACCTGACCCGTCTTCGGGTTCATCACGACGACCGTGCCCGCCTTGTCGCCAAGTGCGTCGAGCGCGGCGCGACGGACTTCCAAGTCCTCGCCCGTCGTCTCGTCCTTGAGGATGTTGGCGGCGGCCTCGTCCTTGAGCGCCTGATCGGCGGCGCGGAGGCGCGCGGCGGCGATGGCGCGTGCGATAGCAATCTGGCGTGCGCGCTCGGCGGCCTCGCGGCGGCGGCGCTCGGCCTCGCGGCGGGCTTCCTGCATCCGCTCGCGCCTGCTCATGCCGCGCGTGTCTCTGCGCGAATCGCGCGCGGAGGCTCGCTCCTCGTCGCGACCGCGACGGCCACGACGCTGCTCGGCGCGCTCCGACTTCGAGCCACGGCGATTGTCGCTCGCGCGCTCGCGCTTCGACTGACGCGACGACGACGAGGCGCTCTCGCGTCCATGCTTCGCGGCGGATTTCTTAGAAGCTTTTGCGGCGGCTGTTTGCGCCGAAGGGATGATGAACAGGAAGAGCGCGGAGACGGCGAACGCGACGAGACGGGGGAACCGTAACTTTGGGGTCATTGAACCTTCCTCGCTTAAAAAGCAAAGCAGAAGCGACCGTCCGGCGTGACTGAAACGAGGGAGCGCCGGGACGGACAGGTCAAACCGCTAAGATGCACTTAACGAACTTTTGTTTGCGCGATTTTTTCGACGGCTGCTCAACGCGCCGCCCGCGGGTGCCAAACTCGAAGTGTAGAAAAGCCACGCCGAAGCCTTTCCGTCTAAGCTCTGTAGTCACCTTCAAAAACTTCTGTTCGCACCAAGTAGTGGCAGGAGAGTCCTTCAGTGGTCTCCTGGAGGGGTTTGCGCTGGAGACCGCCGTGACTATAACATCTGTCAAAGCCGCAGGGCAACACCTTTTGCTAAACGTTTGAAGGCGTTGACGAAAGCTCTCCCGAACTATTGCCGACAACCGGGGAGCTTCTTTTACGGATGGGACTGCCGAGACTCTTTTACAGCTTCCGCACGCGGCTGCTGCTGGTGATGGCGATGCTTCTGCTCGCCACGCTCGGCGTGCAGTTCTATCTCAACCGGCTCGAACAACATTCTCACGCCTCAATCGTCTCGGGGCAGGAGCAGGCGCTCACCGCGTGCATCGCGCTCGCCAACGAGAGCATCACCTCGGGCGAGTACATGTACCAGCTTGAAGAAGAGAGAGGGCGCTCGATTCTCGCCGAGCAGGCGGGGCGCGTCATCAACGTTCTGGTCGTCAGGCAGGACGGGCGCATTGACGACAGCCTCGCTCCGCGCTACCGACCCGAGACCATCAGCGAGGGACAGTATCACTACTTCCACATCTCCGACCCGGAAGTCCAACTGCCGAAGCTCGTCGAAGCGGGCGAAGTCACCGAGGGCTTCAAGCGTCTTCTGCCCACGCTCCCCACGACGACGCAGCCCGTGGCGGGCGAGCCGCGCACCTTTGCCATCCCGCTTCAGACAACCGACACGATGAACTACATCGTCGTCGTTCTCGGCTCAAGCCCCGTCGGCGAGGGCACGGCATGGGAAGCCGCGAAGCCTCTGCTTCCGACGCTCGTCGTGCTGCTGCTCGCGATGGTCGGTGCGTCAATCCTCGTCTGGGGCTTCACGCGGCCCGTGCGTGACCTTGCGCGCGCCACGCAGCGCGTTGCGGCAGGCGACTTCTCATTCCGCGTCCCCGGCGCAAACCGCCGCGATGAAGTAGGCCGCCTCGCTGAGACGTTCAACGAGATGGTTGCTCAACTCGGTCGCATGCGCGAGCTTGAGTCGCAGGTCAAGCAGGCCGAGCAGTCGGCCGTCATCGGTCGTCTCGCCTCGGCCATCGCACACGAGATACGAAACCCTTTGAACTACATCAACCTCACCTTAGACCACTTGCGCACATCGCTCGCGCCCTCCGACCCGCAGAAGCGCACGCTCGTCGAGCGACTGACCTCGCAGCTCAAGGCAGAGGTCGCGCGTATCAACACGCGCATCACGGAGTTTTTGAAGTACACGCGCCCTGCGCATCTCAGCCTTCAGCCGCTCGACCTCTCGGAGACTTTGCGCGACGCGCTCTCGATGGTCGAGATGCAGGCGGCCGAGAGCGGTGTCGAGACGCGTTTCGAGTCGGACGGACGGGTGCCGCCCGTGCTAGGCGACAAAGAGTCTTTACGTTCGCTCTTCACAAACCTTATCATTAACGGCATGCACGCGATGGAGGGTCGCGGGGGGCAACTGACCGTCGGCCTCTCGGCGCTGGAAGGGCGGGCGCGTGTGCGCGTCTCCGACACCGGCAGAGGCATCGAGGCCGACCATCTGCCCAAAATTTTCGAGCCCTACTTCTCGACGAAGGAGACGGGGACGGGACTCGGGCTCGCCATCGCCAAGAAGGCCGTTGACGAACACGACGGCTCAATCCGCGTCGAGAGCAAACCCGGCGCGGGGACGACCTTCACGGTCGAGATACCAACAGCAGGAGGAAGGGATGAGGGATGAGGGATGAGGGATGAATGAAGACGGCTTCTCCTTATTCATCCCTCATCCTTCATCCCTCATCCCTAAAATTTAATGTCACGCAAAAGCATTCTGGTCGTTGACGACGAGAAGTCGCAGCGCGAGATTCTGGAGATGATTCTGTCGGGCGAGGGCTACGACGTGACCACTGCGTCGTCGGGCGAGGCGGCGCTGCGGATAGCGCGCGAGCGGCGGTTCGATCTGGCGCTGACCGATTTGAAGATGACGGGCATGGACGGCATCGAGCTTTTGTCGAAACTGCTCGCCTTCGACTCGTCCATCATCGTCATCCTCCTGACTGCGCACGGCTCGATAGACTCGGCGAAGGAGGCGCTGCGGCGCGGCGCGTTCGACTATCTCGAAAAACCTTTCGAGCGCGACGCGCTCCTTGAGACCATCCGCCGCGCGCTCTCCAAGCTCGACGCCTTGGATCAGGAGATCATCTCGGCTTCGGTCGAGATGGAGGCGGTCAAGAAGATGATCCTGAAGGTCGCGCGCTCGAACTCGACGGTTCTCATACGCGGCGAGTCGGGCACGGGCAAAGAGCTTATCGCGCGCGCCATCCACAGCCAGAGCCCACGCATCACCGAGATGTTTCAGGCCGTCAACTGCGCCGCCATCAACGAGAACCTTCTGGAGTCGGAACTGTTCGGCCACGAGAAGGGTTCTTTCACGGGCGCGCACGCCGAGAAGAAAGGGCTCTTTGAGATTGCGGATCGCGGCACGCTCTTCCTCGACGAGATAGGCGAACTCGACGTTTCAATGCAGGCGAAGCTGTTGCGCGCCTTGCAGGAGCGTGAGATACGCCGCGTCGGCGGCACGCGCGCTATCAAGATTGACGTGCGCGTGGTCGCGGCGACGAACCGCGACCTGCGCGCGATGGTGCAGGACGGGCGCTTCCGCG
Organism: Acidobacteriota bacterium; assembly: GCA_032230645.1. Classification (GTDB taxonomy): domain Bacteria; phylum Acidobacteriota; class Blastocatellia; order Pyrinomonadales; family Pyrinomonadaceae; genus QHXN01. The sequence goes on from JAVXWN010000252.1 coordinate 4,000, forward strand.
ACGACCTCTACTATCGCATCAACGTTCTCTCCATCGACGTACCACTTTTGCGCGAGCGGCGCGAGGACATCCCCGTCCTCATGGACTTCTTTTTAAAGAAGCACACGCGCAACACTTCGCGCCTCATACGGGGTCTCACGCCCGACGCACGCAAGGTCATGCTCGACTACGCTTGGCCCGGCAACGTCCGCCAGTTGGAGTCGGCCATCGAGCGCGCTATCCTCCTCGCCGAAGCCGACTACATCACGGTCGAAGACCTCCCGCTCGAAGTCCGTCAGGAGATGCGCCCCGTGCATGAGGGCGCGGGCTTCAAGCTTCCGGCCGAGGGCGTCAACTTCGAGGACGTTGAGCGCACACTGATCTTGCAGGCGATGGAGCGCACCGACTACAACATCACGAAGGCCGCGAAGCTCCTCGGCCTCACCTTCCGCACGCTTCAATATCGTTTGGAGAAGTTCGGCATCAAGCGCCCCGACCGCCACGGCTCGAAGGAGGAGGATGAAGAGAGTGGTATGGATTAAGATGAATCGTTTCCCGCTGCTCCTTTTGCTCTTCCTGCTCATCCCCTCCGCGCTTGCCCACGCGCGTGAGATTGCCGCGTAGACAACGTGCCGCCGTCGCTCGCGCGCAAGCGTAGGCGGACGCGCCCGTTCAAAGATCGTTCTAAAGACCCGATCCCCGGAGGCCCCTAATGAAACTCACTGTAATCATCGCGCTTGCGCTCGCACTTACAATCATGACCGGATGTGGCGGAGCGAGCAGCAGCCCGGAGCACATGTCTTCCGCGAACTCTTCCGCGCAAGACCAAAGAGCGGCGACCGCATCGCAAGGCGAGGCATCGAAGCAGGCCGCGATGCAGAACGTCTCGCTTCAGCAGGCAGGCGACGCGCAAGGTACGCCCGCCGTGCCGGTTGAGCGAAAGATCATTCGCAACGCCACGCTCTCGCTCGAAGTCGAGGAGCCGTCGAAGGCCATGCAGCGTATCGCGTCGGTGGCCGAGTCGCGCGGCGGATTCGTCGTCAACACCGAGTCGAGGCAGCAGTCGGGCTCGGGCAGCGACAGGTCTTACGAAATCATCACGCTTGAAATGCGTGTCCCCGCCGCGCAGTTCGACGCAGCGCTCGGCGACATACGCGGCGTAGGGCGCGTCACCTCCGAGAAGCTCTCGGGCAAGGACGTGACCGAAGAGTACATTGACCTCGAAGCTCGTCTGCGCACGCAGAAGGCGCTTGAATCGCAACTGCTCGAAATCATGAAGGGCGCGCACGACGTGGCCGACGCCCTCACCGTGCAGCGCGAGTTGGCAAACGTCCGCACCGAGATTGAGCGCGTCGAAGGGCGACGACGCTTTCTAGAGAATCAGGCGAGCCTCTCGACCTTCAACGTCACGCTCCAACCGCCTGCGCCGCTCGTCAGCACCACGGGTTTCTTCCACAGCATCGCCGCGGCCTTCGGTCAGGGGCTCGACATCGCCGCCGCCGTCATGCTCTTCCTTATCCGCGCCCTGCTCGCGCTGCTGCCCGTCGCCATCTTCTTGGGACTGCCCGCGTTCTTCATACTGCGCTTCCTTGTCCGCCGCTTGAACCGCCGCACCGCGTTGCCACCGCCCGTCATGCAGCAAGCACCACAGCCGCCGCACGTGCAGCAAGCACCGCCTACACACACAAGCGAAAATTGAGATAGACTTCAAGACATGCGACAGAAGAATCTTTCAAGTCTCTTCAAGCGCGCGCCGCTTCTCTTGCTCTGCGCGTCGCTTCTCTTGAGCGCGTGCGGTCGCGCCGAACAGACGGGCACGACCGACTCCGCGACAACCAACAACGCCGCGCCTTCGCCCGCCGCGCAAGCGCAAGCGACGCCCGCCGCAAACACACAGCCGCAGGAGGTGACGGCGACGGTCGAAGAGGCGAAGCTCGACGCGGGCGGCGCGGGCGAGGCAACCGTGAGCCTCGAAGTCGCCGAAGGCTATCACGTCCATGCCAACCCTGCTTCGGACAGGTTCTACGTGGCGACCGAGATTCGCGCCGAGCCGCAGGAGGGCATCACGCCCGGTAAGCCTGTCTACCCGCAGGCGTTGTCGAAGAAGTTCTCGTTCTCGGACAAGCCGCTCGCCGTCTATGAAGGCCGTGTTGTCATCAAGCTCCCTTTGCGCGCTGACAAAGATGCTGCGAAGGGGCATCACACGCTTCGCGCGAAGATTCGCGTGCAGCCCTGCAACGATCAGGCGTGCAAGCCGCCGCGCGACATCGACGCGCCAATCCCCGTCACTGTCAACTGAAGAGTTTCCGAAACGGTGAGAGAGTGGAATCAGCGACGAGACAACCCGACGAAGAATCCGCCCGAGAGTCAGACGGCGACGAACACGACGCACGGCCGCGGAGCGAAGAGACCTTGTCTGCGCTCGGCCGCTTCGACTTTGAGCGCGGTTGGCTGGTCGTCGCCTGCGCGCTGCTCGTCGTGTCGGCGGCGCTGCTCTACGTCGGTCGCCCGAGCGCGGCCTTCGTCACCGCCGCGCTCGGCGTCTCGGCGTGGTTCCTCAACGTGCGAACGGGACTCAAACGTAAACACAATCTGGTGAAGCGTGGCGGAAGGAATTGGGAGCCGCGCGGGCGCGACGAAGAATAGGACAGAGGTGCGTGTCAGAGCATCTCGACGAAGCTCAGTTGCACTTCGTCGCTCTCCTTCTCTTCCTGTTGTCGGCGGGGACGGCGTGCGTGCGAGTTGGTATCGTCGAGTGCGCGGCAGACGGCCTTGAGGTTGAAGCGCAGCAGGCGTGTTGTGAGACGGATGCAAGGTATCCGACCGTCGCGCGCAAGCCGCCGCACGGTTGATTCGCTCACCTGCAACACGGCGGCGAGTTGGCGCGCAGTCAGAAACTCTTCGTGCGCCTCTTCCCTGTTCGAGTGCGCTTCCTTCACGACGTTCGGGGGCCGCCTACTTCTACTTCGAGGCGGGATTGAGCGAGAGCGCGACGCGGAAGATAGCCGCGCCGTCTATGTTGACTTCCTCTGTGGCCGTCTCCATCCCGTCGGCCTTCGCCGTCACACGGTAGCGCGCGTGGTCGGGCGGGAGCCGGAACGCGAACGAGCCCGTGCCGTTTGAAACGCGACTGTCGAGCCGCTTGATTGTGCCGTCCGACTCCACACGCGCAAGCTCGACACGCGCGCCCGGAAGGCTTCGGCCGTCGGCGCGAAAGACGCTGCCGCGCAGGTGAGCGATTGAGCCTTCGTCCACGGGAAGGAAGAGGTGGTCTTTAAGGGAGACGGTTCGCCCCGCACGCACCTCGACGCCCTCCATCCTCCCGACCTGCAAGCCCGCCTTGCGCAAGGTCAGTCCGTAAGTTCCGGGCGCAAGCCCCCGAACTTCAAAGTCGCCCTTCGAGTTTGTCTCCGACTGCGCCACTTCATCGTCGCCGCGACGCACGCGGACGCTCACGCCCGACGCGTTCATTCCCGCGTCCACGCGAACACGGCCGCTGATGCCGCCCGTCGTCGGTTCCTGCTTCTTCGACTTCTTCTGCGCCACAACGCTTACCGCGCCGAGCGCAAGCACGGACGCGAACAGAACGGGGAAAATTTTTCTTCGGAGAATCATCACCTCGGGTCTTCCTTCAAGTCGGCCGCGCGCATCGAAGTTTGGCGGCCCGGATTATAACACGCGGTTTCAAGGTTGGTTGATGCCTCGCGGTCGAGGGTTGTTGCCCGCGTAAGAGTCCAAAGCATCTTCGAGGTGGTTCTGGCTTGTCGCCGCGACGGAACGTATAATTCAACGCGCCGGTCACTTCTCAAACTCGGGCCCACGGGACAAGAATTATTATGACGCCCCGGTCGGTACACACACTTAAAGTCAAAGCGCGTGCGTGGCTCATCCTCGCGGTGCTGCTAACGTGCATGTCTCTGCTCGTCCTGCAAACGACTTCGCCTCACGTGTTCGCTCGCCGGCAGAACAACGAAGCAAAGCCGCGCGCGACCCCGACCCCGGAGGAAGTAGGCGACGAGGATGTGCTCAAGATTGACACAGACCTCGTGCTCGTGGACGTGACGGTGACGGACGCCGAGGGTCGCGCCGTGAAGGGCTTGCGCCCCGAGGACTTCAAGCTCTACGAGGACGGCGACGAGCGACCCGTGGCCTTCCTCAACATCGAGCGGCGCGGCGGGTCTGAGCGTCCCGTGGCGGTCGTCTTCGCGGTTGACGTATCGGGCAGCATGACGCCCGAGGAGATGGCGCGGCTACAGACCGCGATGCGAGCCTTCTCGGAAAAGCTCTCGAACCGCCCGGCCTCTTTCGCGTTGATGAGCTTCGGCATGAACGCACACGTCATACAGAGCTTCACAAGCGACCCGCGCAAGCTCGACCGCGCGCTCGGCCGTCTTGCGCGCGAGACCGAAGGGCTCTCGACCCACGCCTACGATGCGGTTGACGACGCCGTTCGTCTGCTACAGCGCAACGCCCCGCGCACGCTCGACCGGCGTTTGTTGAAGAGGGCCATCGTTGTCGTCACGGACGGCTTCCCCGTCGGCGATACGGTCGCGCCCTCGACGGTCATCGAGCGAGCCAATCAAGCGGAGGTGAGCGTCTACACCGTAACGCTTCCCTCTTACACGCGCCTGCTTGCATCGAACGCGCCCGCGCGCGCGCCTCTGCCGACACCGCTCGATGTCTCGGGGCTTGTCGAGAAGACGGGCGGGACGAACTTCTACGCCACGGCCGATAACTACGACCCTTTGTTCAAGGCTCTGGCCGAGGAAGTGACCTCGACCTACGTGCTCGCCTTCTATCCGCCAGAAGAAAAGAGGCGCGACGGACGCCTCCACAACATACGTGTCGAAGCACCGCGCGGCCTCTCCGTCCGCCAGAACCGAACGAGCTATAAGAGCAGTGACAAGTGAATGGAAAAGTTCGGGGTCTAGAGTCTGGAGTCAAAGATAAGAAGGATGAGAGTCGCGCTCTCTTGACTCTAGGTTCCAGACTTTAGACTCCAGACCGTAACTTAGTATTCGTCTTCGTCGTCGAGGTCGTCGTCGAGGTCGGCGGCGTCTTCTTCGGCAATGTCGAGTTCGACGGGGTCGAGCCCGACGATCTCAAGTTGGATTGAGCACTCGTCACAAGTGACCGTATCGCCCTTGTCGGCGTCGAGGTCAACGTGGACTTCGGCTTCGCAGTCAGGACACGTTCCTACCGGCACTGTTCCTTCCTCCATGTTACTTGTTGGCGCAGAGGCACGCCCGACCGCGGGAAGAGACCTCCACTACTTTTCACTGTGAAACTAAGCGACAATCTAACCGCCTGCGAACTATTTTGCAATAGCCTTTCTCAACACCGCGCGCGCGTCCTCTTACTCACTCTGATTGGTCTTTGTTTTAGCTTTTTCCGACGATTTTCTCTACAATCTTCGCGTCATGCCTCATAGCACAGGCTCACTTTCGGAATTCATCGCGCGCTGGAAAGAGTCGGGAGCAGCGGAGCGGGCAAACTGCCAGCCGTTTCTTGGCGAGTTATGCGACGTGCTCGGTGTGCCGTGCCCTGAGCCCGCGCAACCCCTCGACGAGCAGAACGCATACGTCTTCGAGCGCGCGGTGACATTTCATAACGGCGACGGCAGCACGAGCACGGGGCGGATTGACCTTTATAAGCGCGGCTGCTTCGTTCTGGAAGCCAAGCAAGTAAGCTCCGGCCTCGGCGGCGGCTACTACCTCAACCGGCTTGCACTCGAACATATCGCGCAAAAGCCGGGAGCGCGGGCACACTAGCCCGCCAAAGCGTGCGCGAGCGTGCTTAGAGACTTTCGCTTCAACTCAACCTTGAGCTTTAACGTCTCTACGTCTTCGCGCTGTCGCGCTCATGGCGGGCAAGGATGCCCGCGCTCCCGGTAGGGGCGTTCGTACTAAAGCGGGGCGGGTTGTTAGAAAGGCGCAGCCGATTTATCTAGGGGCGCGCGACGACAAATCAAGTCGTTCGCGCGCCCCTAAAGCTTCCGGGCTGCGCGGATAGCGTCGCAGAATCTCGCGCCATGCCGCGCCGTCGTAACGATACTGTTTCGAGGCCGCGTCGAAGCTGTAGACCACGCCCTGCCTTCTGTACCTGTCGAGCCCGTTGAAGTTGAGAAAGTAACTCTGACGTTGCGCGCCGCCCGCCTCCATCTCGCGCTCGTCCAGACGACGTTGCGCTTCGCGCGTGAGACGTTCGGCCGCCTGCCCGGCCACGTCGCCAAAGAGTAACAGCACGGCGGGACGCAGGGCCGAGCGCGGAAAGGCGTCGAGAAAGATGCGCGCGCGTGAGAGAAGGTCGAACTCTTCGGAGCCGCGTATAAGCCGGAGCAGTCGCGCGTCTTCGCCCGCGCGCGAAGGGCGCACGACCGCGTCCGATTGCAACCAACCGCCCGTGCGGCTCGTCAACGCGACGCGCAGAAACGTCACGCCTTCGCGCGAAGACTGTTCGCCCTCGACTAACACGATTCGTCCGCGTCCTAATCGTTGTAAGAGGTTTGCCGAAAGCCCCGGCGCGTCGCGCAACGCCGATAGGCGCTCGTCAACCACTATGGCGGCGCGGCTGCCCGAGAGTTGCTTCCGACGCCTTTGAGCTTGAGCGGCTGCCGGGTGAAAGAGCAGGAGCGCCAGCAACATTATCGCCGCCGACTTATAGTGGCTTGCGAGTGCAAATAGCCGGGAGCGCGTGCATCCCTGCCCGCCGACGCGCCCGATGATGCGTCTTCGTCTTCGCGCTGTCGCGCTCAAGGCGGGCAGGGATGTACGCGCTCCCGGCTTCACGTAATTACAAACAGCTATCGCCTCTTGAAGAGTTCGATTGAAATGTACCTTGAGTTGTTCGTGAGACATGGCCTCGCCCTCCTTTGTCGGGTAGGTTGAGGTTGTCCCTTAGCGGAGGGCTTCACTGCGAAAGCGCGCACGCACTGATGTGCGGCGGCGTGTTCAAGTCTTCAAAGCGACGGCGACGCTTAACGCGGCGCGCGCCTGCGAGGGTTTGCGACGAGCAACGCTTCGAGCTTCGCGCGCGCGGGGGCTGTTCTCGTCTTCGCCTGCTCGGGCGGGCGTACCGTGTGCATGTGCGTGACGGCTACGGCCAGTGCGTCCGATGCATCGAAGGGCGTGGGCGCGGCCTTGAGCCTTAAGAGCACGCGCATCATCTCCTGCACCTGCTGCTTCTCTGCCGCGCCGTATCCAACCACGGTCTGCTTGATGAAGCGCGGCGCGTACTCGGCTATCTCCACACCCGCGCGCTCGGCCGCCAGCAATATCACGCCGCGCACATGACCGAGCTTGAGCGCGGTCTTGGGGTTGACGGCGAAGAAAGCCTCTTCGACGGCGCACACATCGGGACGAAACTTCTCAATCAAAGCCTCGACGCCGACGGCAATCTTTAAGAGCCGCGCCGCGAACCTCTCGCGCGGGTTCGCCTTCACCGTCCCGAAATCAACAAGCTTGTAGCGGCGCGCGTCGCCCTCGACTACGCCCCACCCCGTCGTCTCGCTGCCCGGATCAATGCCTAAGATTCTCATTTACTCGGAGGTCAGAGGTTAGAAGTCAAAGGTCGGTAGAAGCAAATGCCTTTACCGACCTCCGACCTTTGACCTCCGGCCTCTATACGGAAGCCATGTCGGCTTCGTCCATGTCGAAGTTGGCCGAGACCTTCTGCACGTCGTCGTGGTCTTCGAGCGCCTCCATGAGCTTGAGCATCTGGCGCGCTTCGATGCCTTCGAGCCGCTTGTATTCTTTGGGCACCATCTCGATTTCGGCGACCTGCGGTTCGATGCCCGCTCGTTTGAGGGCTTCCAATACAGCGTCGAAGTCGTCGGGCGAAGTGATTATCTCGAAGTTGTCCTCGTCGTCGCGCAGGTCTTCCGCGCCCGCGTCCGTGACTATCTCAAAGAGTTCTTCCTCGGGCTTCGCGTCTTTGGATACGACGATGTAGCCCTTGCGCTCGAACATCCAGTTGACCGCACCCGAGGTTCCGAGGTTGCCGCCGTTCTTTCCGAAGATGTGACGTATCTCGGCCACCGTGCGATTACGGTTGTCGGTCATCGAATCCACCATCACCGCCACGCCGCCCGGCCCGTAACCCTCGTATGTAATCTCGTCGTAAGAGACACCCTCTTCGGCCCCCGTGCCCCGACGAATGGCGCGCGCGATGGTATCGTTGGGCATGTTCGCGCCCTTTGCGTCGGAGACGGCCTTACGCAGCCGCGCGTTGGCGTCCGGGTCGCCGCCGCCCGTGCGCGCCGCGACCTGAATCTCCTTAATCAGTTTTGTGAAGACCTTGCCGCGCTTGGCGTCCAGCGCGCCCTTCTTGTGTTTGATTGTGTGCCACTTCGAGTGTCCTGACATGACTGGTTAGGGTTCCTTGATTGAGTTTTAAAGTTGTACGAGAAGCGGGCCGAAAATATACCACAATGCCTCCGCGCCTGTAACCCGAGCGCCGGAAGGCGGGAATCTATCGCCCGCCTCTCTCCTCGCTTGCGAGGCGAAGGAGGTCTGCCCGCTTCGCACCCCGGACGCGCACGCGTTTCGTCTTTGAAGCGTGGCCGCTCAAAATCTCGACGGCGCGCACCGCAACGCCCAACTCTCCGGCGAGCACTCGCCCAAGCTCTTCGTTGGCCGCACCCTCGACGGGCGGAGCAGCAACACGCACGCGCAACGCACCGTCGTGCATACCCGCGACTCTGCTCTTCGACGCGCGCGGTAC
>JAVXWN010000029.1:0-21642 GCA_032230645.1 Acidobacteriota bacterium
GGAAGCGTCTTCATCTTAAACTTCTCCTCGTTCGTGATTGGTGCCGGATTCTCTAATCGGCGGAAAGGGTTTGCTCGCTCCGGCGCGCGCGGCGGCCCGTGTGCCGCGAATGGTAACAAAAAACTGGTGCGAAGTCCTCAACGGCGCGCGCGAAATCGTCTCGACCGCGCAGCGCGTGTGGACGAAAGGCGCGTGCGTGAATATCATGTCGCCATGACTAACGCTCCCTCTCAGCCGCCTTCCGCGAACCCTTTGCGCGGCGCGCAACTCTCCTTCGTCGGCGTCGGCGTGATGGCCGAAGCGATGATCGCCGGTCTGCTCCGTCGCCAGCTTGTCACACGCTCGCAGATCGTCGGCAGCCACCCACGCGCGGCGCGGCGCGAGGAGTTGCAGACGCACTACGGCATACGCATGGTCGAGTCCAACCGCGAAGCGGCGACGCTCGCGGACGCGACGCAGAAAGGGGCGGAAGGCGCGACCGCCTCGGTCGTCGTCGTCGCCGTCAAGCCGCAACGCATCGGCCGCGTGCTGCAAGAGTTGAAGGGCGCGCTCGTCGGCGAGCAGCTCGTGCTCTCGGTCGTCGCGGGCGCGCACATGGAATCAATCGCGGGCGAGCTTGAGCACACGTCGGTTGCGCGCGCGATGCCGAACACGCCCGCGCAGATAGGTCAGGGCATGACGACATGGACGGCCACGCCGCAGGTAACGGAGCGTCAGTTGGAGGGCGTGCGTGCGCTGCTCGGCGCTCTGGGTCGCGAGATGTACGTTGACAACGAGAACATGATAGACATGGCGACCGCGCTTTCGGCCACGGGCCCGACCTACATCTTTATGATGATGGAGGCGCTCGTTGACGCCGGAGTTCACATGGGATTTTCGCGCCACGTCGCAGAGGAGTTGGTCATCCAGACGATGCTCGGCTCGGTTCTCTTCGCGCGCGAGACGCACAAGCATCCGGCCGAGTTGCGCAACATGGTCACTTCGCCGGGCGGCACCTCCGCCGAAGCCATCTATCAGATGGAGAAGGGTAGCCTTCGCACCGTACTCTCAAAGGCCGTGTACGCCGCCTACCAGCGCGCCGTCGCGCTCGGGCAAAAGTGATAGGTTGGATTTTCTGACGCGGGCCGGGTTGCGGCTAAACATCCTCGACGAGAAAGACGAGTGCGCCCTCATCACCAGCCTTCGCCCTGTGCGGCTCGCCTTCGATGACAAGCGCATCGCCCGGCATGAATCGCTCCTCCGCGCGGTCGTCAAACTCGACCTCCAGCAAGCCTTCAAGCACGTAGCCGGTGTGCGACTTCACACACTGCTCGGCGTCCGCGTAGCCCGGCGCGAACTCAAGGAGTCGCACGCGCCGCGCGCCGCGCTCGGCAATCTTGTAACGCAGCCCATCCGCCGCCTGCACCCAGGGCAACGACTCGAAATTGATTCTCGTCATACTCATATACCCGGCGGCGTCTCAGCGTGCCGCGCCGTTGTCAACATGCAATCAAGAACCGGCGGCCTGAACTCCTTCAGGCGCGACGGCGCGCTCGTACTCGTCGCCGAGCGCGAGAAGTTCGCGACGTATGGCGCGACGCTCTTCGAGGAGGCGTCGAAAGAAGCTGCGCTCGCGCACGAAGAAGAGAGCGGCGCGCGTGCCCGCGACGAAGCGGCCGAACTCCTCGCGCGTGCGCAGCGCGACGCGCCCCGCGAGCGGCGCGCAGACGAGCGCCACGAAGACTCCCCACCACCCCGCCAACCTGTGAAGCGCGAAGGCGAGCACGACCCACGTTAACGGAAAGAGCAGCAGCGCGGCGGCAATCTTAAAAGTCGAGAGCACGTCGTCGTACTCACGCGCGAAGCGCGTTGCGAGCAGACCCGCGAGCGTGTATGCGGGGTAGTGCAGCACGACTCCCGCGAGCGCCAACGGCAAGAGCAACAGGAAGAAGGCGACGCGCGCAAGTAGCGTGCGTGCGTGCGCGTACTCTGAAACGGTTACGGCCGAAAGCTGACGCGAATCTTCGAGTCCCGCCTGTCGCAACTCCTCTTCGTAACGACCGATGCGTCGCTCAAGTTCTTCGAGCCGCGCGACCGAGTGCCGCCGATGGAAGGCGTATGCCTCGACGAAGCGACGGCGACGATGCAACTCGCGCTCTAAACTCGGCCCCTCATCATCTTCATCTTCAACGGAAGAGAAGATGCGCTCGGCGCGTGCCACCATCGCGAGCGCCTCGTGACGGTCGGCGTTGAGTGTCAAAGAGCGCATGGCCTCAGCGATGCGCTCGGAGAGCGTGCGCACGGCCTCGCGCGGCGGCTCGCCGTCCGCGCCCGGCTTGACCGGCTCGACCGATATCGGCTCGCCGAAGTAGAGCAGCGCCCCGCTGCGAAAAGAGGTCTTCGCCGTGTAGTAGAGCCCGACGGGCACGATCTTCAAGTCAAGGAATGAGGGCGAAGGGATGAGGGATGAAGATGGAAGTGAAGACTGTTCGACATTCACTTCCGTCCTCATCCTTCCGCCTTCATCCTTCATCTCTCCGCCTTCATCCCTTACGGAGACCGCGCCGAGCGCGATGCGCGCCGCGCCCGACTTCAAGGGAAGCAGGTAGGGCTCGTTGTGCGAAGCGCCTTCGGGACAGATGGCGATGGTGCCGCCGCGCCGCAGGAGCGCAGCCGCGCGCTCGAAGGTTTCGTGGTTGCGCGAAGAGGTGTCTTCGGCTTCGTCCTGCTTGCGGTAGACGGGAATCGAGTCGAGCGCGCGCACGAAGAAGCCGATGATGGGCGTGCGAAAGAGCGGCGACTTGGCGAGAAAGGAGACGCGGCGCGGCGCGAAGCAGAGCAGGAAGACCGGGTCAACGAGCCCGTTCGGGTGATTGAGGACGAAGATACACGCGCCCTCGCGCGGCACGCGCCGCCGCCCCACGACCTCGATGCGCCTGAAGAAGACACGCAGCGCGAAGAGCAGCACGACCTTGATAGCACGCCTCAGCAAGTCCTCTTAAAGACTCCTCCACCGGAAATGAAAAGCCCGGCGCAAGTAACCGAGGGGCAACCCGCGCCGGGCTTCATTCTACAACACACATGCGAGGTCGGGACTGCTCCGGCCGCGCGCGCCTTCAAGTGTTGATGTTCGAGCCGAACCAGCCGCGGCTGGTGTAGTCGGTCAGCGTGAGCAGTAGAAGGATGAGCAGCCAGAAGAACATCGAGGCGACGATGACCCAGATGAGCCGCGAGCTGTAGCGGACGTGCATGAAGAACAGCAGCACGAGCATCATCTTCGTCACCGCGACCGTTATCGCGACCACGTCGTTCATGCGCCCGAAGTCGAAGTTGGCGACGATGACCGTCAACGCCGTCCCGACCAACAGCGCCGTGAAGACCGAGAAATAAACTTTCCTTTGAACGATGTGTTCCGACATAACGACCTCAGTGCCCTTTGAAATGCACGCCGAGCAGGTAGAGCAACGGGAAGAGGAAAATCCAGATGATGTCAACGAAGTGCCAGTAGAGCCCGAAGTTCTCGACCGGCGAATGATACTCGGGCGAGAAGCGCCCGCGCCAAGCCATCCACATGATCGGAATGATGATGCCGACGCCGATAATCATGTGCAGCGCGTGCAAGCCCGTCATCGCGAAGTAGAGCCAGTAGAACATCTGGTACTGCCCCGTCGTCACGCCCGCCGGGATGTGGACGCCGTGCGCCTGCGGGTTGAACCACCCGGCGATGGGGATGAGCCCGTGTGTGTACTTGTCGTGGTACTCGTAAGCCTTGACGCCGAGGAAGAGGAACCCGAGCAGTACGGTCGCCAGCATAAAGCCGACCTGAACTTTCGGCGCGCGCCCGACCTGCGTGGCCCAGACCGCGAGCGCCATCGTCAAACTCGACGTGATGAGCACGGCCGTGTTGAAGGTGCCGATCTTCCAGTCGAGGTGATTGCTGGCGGCCATGAATGCCTCGGGGTACTTCATCCGGTAGATGAGATAGGCGAGGAAAAGCCCGCCGAAGAACATCACCTCCTGCGCGATGAAGACCCACATCCCGAGCGCACCGGCCTCGCGCTGCTGTTCGAGGTTGTCGAAGTGGTGCGCCAGCGCCTCGTGATGCGACCCCTCGTCGGCGTGCCCTTGGCCGTGCTCGATTGCCTCCGCGTTCGTTGCCAAACTCTTACCTCCTCAAAAGCCGTAAATCGTAAATCGTGAATAGTAGTTGCGCGCTCTTCAACTTGAGCGGAGACCGCGCGGCTCGAACAGGCAACAACTATTTACCATTCACCATTCACCATTCACATCTTCTCGGTGTCCGCATGATTGAGCGGGTGCTGTCCCGAGATGGTCTGGTCGGCGTCGCCGGGGCCGATGACCTGCATCTCCTCAATGTGCCGGAACTCGTAAGCCTCCCACGTCACGACGGGCGTGACGGCAAAGTTCTCGGTCGGAGGAGGCGACGGCGTGCGCCATTCGAGACCCGTCCCCGGCCACGGATTGGCCGGGGCGAAGCGCCCGTAGCGCATTGACCAGATGAAGTAGACGCCGGGTATCAGCAGCCCTATACCTAGTATGCTTGCTCCGCCCGTGCTCATCACGTGAAGCACCTGCCACATCGGCTCGTTCAAGGGATAGGCGTGATAGCGACGCGGCATTCCCATGTAGCCCAGAAGAAACTGCGGAAAGAACGTCAGGTTGAAGCCGACGAAGACGACGAGCGCCGCAAAGCGCGCCCAGCCCTCGGGGTACATGCGCCCCGTAATCTTCGGCCACCAGTTGTGCAGGCCGCCGAGATACCCCATCACCGACGCCCCGACCATGATGTAGTGAAAGTGCGCAACGATGAAGTATGTGTCGTGGACGTGGATGTCGAAGCCGAGCGCGGCGAGAAACAGTCCCGTCATGCCGCCGATGGTGAACAGCCCGATGAAGGCTAAGGCGTAGAGCATCGGCGCGTCGTAAGAGATCGAGCCCTTGTACATCGTCGCCGTCCAGTTGAAGACCTTCACCGCGCTTGGTATTGCGACGACGAACGAGATGAGCGAGAAGATCATCCCGGCGTAGACCGACTGGCTGGAGACGAACAGGTGATGCCCCCACACGAGGAAGCCGAAGACCGCGATGGCTAAAGAGGAGAAGGCCACGAACGAGTAGCCGAAGATGGGCTTGCGCGTGTGCGTGGCGATAAGCTCCGAGACGACGCCCATCGCGGGCAGCACCATGATGTAGACCGCCGGGTGCGAGTAGAACCAGAACATGTGCTGGAAGAGAACAGGGTCGCCGCCGAGGGCCGGGTCGAAGATGCCGACATGCGCGAGGCGTTCGAGCGCGATGAGCAGGATCGTGATGGCGATGACGGGCGTGCCGAGAATGAAGATGAGGCTCGTCGCGTAGTGCGACCAGATGAAGAGCGGCAGGCGGAACCACGTCATCCCCGGCGCGCGCATCGTGTGGATGGTGACGATGAAGTTCAAGCCCGTCAGAATGGACGAGAACCCATTGACGAAGATGCCGAGGCCCGCGAGCACGACGTAGGTGTTCGAGAAGTTGGTCGAGTAAGGGACGTAGAACGTCCAGCCCGTGTCCACGCCGCCGAAGAGGAGCGCCGAGAAGGTCAGCGCGCCGCCCGCCATGTAGATGTACCAGCTCAGCAGGTTGAGGCGCGGGAACGCCAAGTCCTTCGCGCCGATCATCAGCGGCACGAGGAAGTTGCCCAAGACCGCCGGGATGGAAGGTATCAGGAAGAAGAAGACCATCATGATGCCGTGCGCCGTAAACACCTTGTTGTAGGTGCTCGACTGCATCAGGTCGCCCGCCGGAGTCAGAAGCTCAAGCCGGATAGCCATCGCGTATGCGCCGCCGATAGCGAAGAAGAAGGTCACGGAGATGAGATAGAGGATCGCGATCCTCTTGTGATCCTTCGTCAGCAGCCACGACTTGATGCCGTAGTCGGCGTTCAGGTAGTTGACCGTGGGGAAGCGGCCGCGCCACTCGTGCGCCCGCGTCTCCTGTGTCGTTTGAGTGCTCATGGTTAAAAGTCTTCCCTAAAACTTTCCTGCCGCTTGAATCACTACCGGTTCGAGTTCGACGCACCGCCCGTCGCCGCCGGAAGCTGCGGCGAGGCCGCGCCCTGTCGCGGGTCTGTCGGCCCGATGGGGTTCGAGCGTTGCTGCGTGGGCGAGATGCCGCCCGTCGTCGTCGTGCCCGAAGCCGCGCCCTGCTGCTGCTGCGCGGGGGCGAGCGAGCGTATGTATGCGACGAGTTGTAGTATCTGCTCCTCGGAGACTTGCCCCTGAAACGTCGGCATGATGTTCTGGAAGCCCGCGGCAATCTTCGCCTGCGGGTTCAAGATGGACTCGCGTATGTACGACTCGTCTATCGTCACCTTGCCGTCGCCCTCGATGTCCTGCTGCTTGCCGAAGAGGCCGTAGAGAGTCGGCCCGCGCCCCTGTTGCCCGCCGGGGTCTACCTGATGGCAAGAGGCGCAGCCGCGCTCTTGAAAGAGCTTCTGCCCCTGCGAGGCCGCCGACTCCGAGCCCGTCCCGCCCGCGAGCCACTGCTGGTAGGCGGTCGGCTCCATGACGTAGACGTAGCCGCCCATCCCCGAGTGGTTCGTGCCGCAATACTCGGCGCAGAAGAGGTAGTACTTACCGGGCTTCGTCGCCTCGAACCACGTCTGTTGATAGCGACCCGGAATGACATCCTGCTTGATGCGAAAGGCCGGGACGTAGAAGCTGTGTATGACATCCTCGGTCGTCATCGTGAGCTTGACGCGCACGCCCGTGGGCACGTGCAGCTCGTTTATCTCGCGCTGGCCGGTCTGGTGCTGAAACTTCCACATCCACTGCTTGGCGACGACGTAAATCTCCATCGCCTGCTGCGGCGCGCGGTACGCCTTGAAGTAGATTGACGCGCCCCACACGAAGATCGTCATCGCGATCATGAGCGGGATGATCGTCCACGTCAGCTCAAGCACCATCGAGCCCGCGATGGGACGCGGAAGCTCCGCGGGATGGCGACGCCGATACTTGACGGCGAAGATGATGATGACCGCCGTGATGCCTATCGTGAAGAAGGCCGTAATCGCAATCAGGTAGGCGTAGAGCGCATCCACATGCGGCGCGAACGACGAAGCCTGCTCGGGCGAGAACGGCACGGACACTTTCGGTATCGGAATGGACTGCATCAAGTTCACTAAGGTTCCCCTCCCCGGAAGGGATCGGACACTGCCCTTCGTCTTTCGTCCGATGACGACGACAAGGGGCCGGACTTTTTCAGGCGACCCCGCCTGCGTTTATCTCTTCATCCTTCCAACTCTCGTCGCGCTGCCGCGTCTTGCGCCGCAGGTAGAGCAGAAGCGCGACGAGGCCGAAGACCGTCAGCACGCCCGCCCCGCGCAGCACACCCATCACGGGCGCGAACTTACCCGAGGCCGGGTCGTAGTGATAGCAGTAGAGTATGAGCGAATCCACGGGCGACCCGATCTTGCCTTCGGAGGCTTCGACCAGCGCGAGGCGCAAGTCCTTCGGCGAATACTCGATGCCGTAGAAGTAGTGCGACAGACGACCTTCGGGCGTCGCCACCATCAGGGCCGATGCGTGCGCGAACTGCTGCGACTGCTCGTCCCAGACGTAGTGAAAGCCGACCGACTGAGCGAGCGCGTCAATCGCCGCCTTGTCGCCCGTCAGGAAATGCCAACCGGCTTCCGCGCCCTCGCGCCGGTAACGCTTGAGATATGTATCCTTCTTCTTCGCCGCAAGCTCGGGCCCTTCGCGCTCGTCGAAGCTGACGGTGACGACCTCGAACTCACGCCCCGGTGTAAAGCTCATCGCCTGAAACGTGCCGACCGCACCGTTCAAGACCTGATTGCAGAGCATCGGGCACTCGTAATAGACGAGCGTGATGACAACGGGCTTGCCTTCGTGGAAGTAATCGCCGAGCCTCACCTCGCGCCCCGCCTCGTCGCGGAACTTCAGGTCGAGCGGAATCTGACTGTTCAACCGCTGCTCGATGTTTACCTTCTTGAGCACCTCTGTCGAGTTGCCTGTCGGCATAGGCCCCACGGGCGGCTGCGCGTACTGCGCAAAGGCCGTGAGCGTTGAGCAGTAAGCGGTGAGCAGTAAGAAGCTCGCCGCCAACGCCGCGCGTCGCGCGAGACTCACGCTCACCGTCTTCGCCTCAGAACTACTTCTCACAACTACTCTCACTTTCTGACAACTGCTCACCGGCTTACTGATGCTTCTGCTCCGGCTGCTGCCCAGAGCTTGAGTCCGAAGGGGTCGTCTCTTTCGGAGGTTGCTGCGCACCGGCCCCGGCGTTCGGCGTCGGCGGCTGTGCGCCTTGCTGTTGCTGCCCGGCCTGACGGCGTTGCAGGTAGACGCGCATCGCTTGCTCGACGGGGACGCGCACCGTTCCGGCCTGTTGATTGGCCCAGCCGTAGTCCTCCATCTCTCTGCGCCACTCGTCGGTGACGAGGAGGTATTCCGA
Organism: Acidobacteriota bacterium; assembly: GCA_032230645.1. Classification (GTDB taxonomy): domain Bacteria; phylum Acidobacteriota; class Blastocatellia; order Pyrinomonadales; family Pyrinomonadaceae; genus QHXN01. The sequence goes on from JAVXWN010000029.1 coordinate 8,452, forward strand.
CCACGGCTGTGGCACGTGTTCGACATTCGCCTGATAGGAGAGGTCGTGCTTCTGCCCGTCATCGGTCTTCACGTTCCAGCCGGGCGCGAGTTGAAGTCTCGGCTCGGGAGGCAGACGCTCCTCGCCTTGCCGCGCAAGCGGCGACGCCTCCAACTCCTGCGACTTCTCGCGATTGAGGAAGTACGTGAACATTAGAAGCATCGCCCCGCAGACGACGATGGTGAAGAACGTCAATCCCCCGACGAACCACAGGAGCGGGCGCACCGCCACGTCCGACTCCTCGTGCGCCACGTCCGGGTTCGTGATGTAGGACACGTCCGGCGTCTCGTGGATGCTGTCCCTTTTGCGCTTGCCGTGAGCCATAAGTCCTCAAGGAAGTGATGAACGCGGAGTGATGAATGATGAATCTTAAGAAGGCCGCTGTTTAATATTCATCATTCCGCATTCATCACTCAACATTTTCCTAGTGATGTTCCGCCGCCTCTAAAGCCTTCTCCAAATCGCGGTCGCCCAAGGGGAGCAGCGGGCGCGAGGCCAGTTGCCCGAAGTAGTACCAGAGCCAGATGCCGCCCAGTCCCAAAGCCATCGCCAGCATCGGCACGAAGCTGCGCAGAAGGTCGCCCGCGCCCCACTCGCCCTCGCCTCCCTGATGCACCGACGGTGCGAAGAAGAAGACCAGATCGACGACGCGCATGAAGATCATCAGCAGCGCGATGCGCCTCAGGCTTCGCGGAGCACGCTTGCGCCCGCGCGAGAGCAGCAGCACGAAGGGGAGCGCGAAGTGAAAGAGGATTATCAGCAGCCCTATGAACTGCCACCCGCCGTGCAGCCGCCTCATGTAGAAAGGAATCTCTTCCGGCAAGTTCCCCGCCCACGTGATGAGAAACTGCGAGAAGGCGAAGTATGCGTAGAGCATGACGAGCGTAAGCAGCAGCTTGCCCCAGTCGTGGAAGTGCAGCGGCTGATAGACGTGCGCCATCGGCTCACGTGAGCCGAGATAGGTCGCCACCGTAATCATGAAGGCGAGCGCGGAGAGTCCCCACCCCGCCATGATGATGAGCCCGTAGATGGTCGAGAACCAGTGCGGCTCTAAAGACATGCCCCAGTCAATGGCCGCGAACGTCACCGTCAACCCGAAGAGAAGGACGCCGGGGGCCGACACGTCCTGAAGCCTTCGGCGTATGCGCGGGTCGCCCGAAGCGTCCTGCGCGGCCGACCAACGGCTGAGCATCAGCGCGAACCCTATCCACACCGCGAAGTAAATAACCGCACGCACGACGAAGAACGGCGCGTTCAAGTAGATGCGCTTGTGCTCAAGCGCAGGGTCGCCCGCCACGACGGCCGGGTCTGACCACTCGTAGACCGAGTGCCCGTGCTCATGCACGAAGAGCGAGATGATAACGGGGATGAAGAAGAGGGCGCAGAGCGGTATCGTGCGCGTCGCCGCCTCGAACAGTCGGCGACTTGTCAAAGCCCACGCGCCGCCGGTCATGTGACCGAGACAGAGCCACGCGAGACTCCCGACCGCGATGCCCGTCACGAAGAAGAAGCCGACGAGATAGGAGCGAAGGACGTGTACCAGCCCGCCGTAGCCCGCGCCCTGACCCATCAGGAAGGCAAGCACGGCTCCGATGACAAGGAAGGCCACGCCGACCAGAAGCGCGCGCCCACGGTAGCGCTCAAGGTCTGAGGGAGCGTTGTAGTTGATCGTGGATGTCGCTTCCATCCTAGTGTTTTTCTCCCCCCGTCTGCGGCGACTGCAAGAGCGTGCCGCCCTCTTCGTGCCCCGCGCCCTGCCGCCGCAGCGCATCGCTCGTCACGCGGCCCCTCTCCTCGGGCGAAAGGTCTTCCATCCTGAGCCTGCGGCTCAACTGGAGCGCGCGCAGGTAGGCGATGATCTTCCAACGGTCTTCCACGGGAACCTGCGCGGCGTAGTCGGGCATCGCGCCCCACCCGTTCGTGATGACATCGAAGAAGTGAGCGGCCGGGGTCACGCCCTCCTGCAAACGGTCGTCGTAGAAAGAAGGCGGCTTACGGTATCCGCGACGCACAATCATGCCGTCGCCCTCGCCCGTCATGCCGTGACATGCGATGCAGAAGATTTGAAAGCGCTGCTGCCCGCGCTGAAGCGCCGCCTCGTCAATCACGATGGGGAAGTTATCCGGCCCGCCAGTGGCCGCCGCCTCGCGCGCGCCGGGAACGCCGCCCGCCGTGTTGCCGCGCACGTTCGCGCTCGCGCCCGCAAGCGTGCCCGCAGTCATCCCCGTCGAGATAACAGGCACGGCCGTGCCCATGCCTCCCACTTGCCCGCCCGTCTGCGCACCGCCGCCGGGCTGCTGCGTTGTCGTCGTCACCGCACCCGAAGCGCCCGCGACCTTGCCCGTGTAGAAGTAGTCCTCGCGGTCGCGATACTCATGTCCCATCTGGCGCGGCACAGTCCCCTCGACCAGCGGGCGCGACGAAGCCCCGTCGGGGAAGAATTTCCGGTCGCCCGCCTCGTAATACTCGTAGCGCGGCTGATCCTGCATGTCTATGCGGCAGCCCGTCAGGAGCAAGGCGAAGGGCGAAAGCAGAAAGAGCAGGAGCAGGCGACGTGATGCAAGTCGCGCAACGCGCGGCATCACTTTCGCCCTTCGCCTTTCGCCTTTCCCCTTTAGTTCAGTGTTCGACATCTGTCACCTCACGCGGCCCGAGACTTTGGAGCAGCGCGGCCGTTCGCTCGCGGTCGAATTTGGGGTCTATGGATTCGACGAGCACGAAGAAGCGGTCGCGCGAGGCGAGCGCGAAGTTCGGCGCGTTGAAGACCGGATGGTACGGCTCGGGCAGACCGTTTAAGGCCAGCATCCCGAAGACGGCGAAGAGCGCCGCGCCCAAGACCGTGCACTCGAAGGTGATGGGGATGAACGCGGGCCAACTGTGAAAGGGCTTGCCGCCGACGTTCAAGGGGTAGCTGATGACGAGCAGGTAGTACTGCATCAGGTAGCCGAGCGAGCCGCCGAGCAGTCCCCCGATGAGAACGATGAGCGGCATGTGCGTCTTGTGCACGCCGATGGCTTCGGACAACTCCTCAACCGGATATGGCGAGAAGGCGTCAATCTTTCGATAGCCCTCCTCGTGGACGCGACGCGCGGCGGTCACCGCGTCCGTCGGGTTATCGAACTCGGCCATCAGCCCGTAAGTCGGCGGCCTCAACCGTTTCTTTACCGCCACGACGCACCCCCTTTCGAGCGATGAGGGATGAAGGATGAGGGATGAATAAGAAACAGACCCTCGTACACCCTCACGCTTTCGCCTTTCATCCCTTCGCCCTCATCCCTCATCGCTTTCTTCATGACTCTTCCTCCTTGATCTGCGCCTCGGGCACCATCGTCCGCATCTCGAAGATGGAGATGACGGGGAGGAAGCGGAGGAAGAGGAACATCAGGAAGAAGAAGAAACCAATCGTCCCGAAGAACATCGTGAAGTCGAAGATGGTCGGCTGGTACATGCCCCACGAAGACGGCAGAAAGTCGCGGTGCAGACTGATTGGGATGATGATGAATCGCTCAAGCCACATCCCGACGTTGACGAACATCGCGACGACGAAGAGCATCACGTTCGAGTGGCGCACGCGGCGTATCCAGATGAGCTGCGGCACGACGACGTTGCAGGTGATGAGCAGCCAGTAGTAGAAGGCGTAAGGGCCGACGAAGCGGTTGAGCATCATGAACTGCTCGTATGTGTTCGCGCTGTACCACGCGATGAACGCCTCGGACATGTAGCCGTAGGCGACCAGAAGCCCCGTCGCCAGCATCACCTTCGCCGAGTTGCGCAGATGTCGCTCAGTGATGAAGTCTTCGAGCCCGTAGAACTTTCTGAGAGGGATGACGAGCGTCAGAACCATCGCGAAGCCCGCGTAGATTGCACCCGCCACGAAATAGGGCGGAAAGATCGGCGTGTGCCAGCCCGGAATGACGCCGATGGCGAAGTCGAAGCTGACGATGGTGTGAACCGAGAGCACGAGCGGCGTCGAGATTCCCGCCAGCAGCAGGTAGACCACCTCGTACCGCGCCCAGTGTCGCGCGCTCCCGCGCCAGCCCAGAGAAGCCATCCCGTAGACGACGCGCCCGAACTTCGAGCGCGCGCGGTCGCGCAACGTCGCAAGGTCGGGCACGAGCCCCGTGTACCAGAAGAGCGCCGAAACCGTCGCGTAGGTCGAGACCGCGAACACGTCCCACATCAGAGGGCTGCGGAACTGCGGCTGAATGCCCATCGTGTTCGGGTATGGAAAGAGCCAGTAGGCCAGCCACGGCCGCCCCGTGTGCAGCAACGGGAAGAGTCCCGCGCACGCGACGGCGAAGAGCGTCATCGCTTCGGCGAAGCGGTTAATCGAAGTTCGCCATGATTGTCTGAGCAGCAGCAGGATGGCCGAGATGAGCGTGCCCGCGTGGCCGATGCCGATCCACCAGACGAAGTTGATGATGTCGAAGGCCCAGCCTACGGGCTGGTTGTTGCCCCAGATGCCGATGCCCGTGAAGACGAGGTAGACGACCGTCCCCATCATCATGTTCGCCAGCATGAACGAGATGGCGAGGCCGATCCACCATCCTATCGGCGTCCGCTTCCGAAGCACGATGGCGCTGATCTTGTCCGTCACCGAGTCGAACGTGTGACCGGGCTCGATGACGGCCGGGGTGGTGTGGATGCCTACGTCCTCTTGCGAGTAGTCGTACTTCTCCATGACGCTTCTAAGCCTCCCCCCTGTCCGCGTCGCCGAGCGCCTCGTTCGGGTTGCGCACCGAGGCGAGGTAGGCGGTGCGCGGGCGCGTGTTGAGGTCGGCCAGCAAGTCATAACGACGCTTCTGCGCTTGCAACCGTGCTACGCGGCTCGCGGGGTCGTTCAAATCGCCGAAGACGATGGCTTCGGTCGGGCACGTCGCCTGACAGGCCGTCTTGATCTCGCCGTCGCGAACCTTGCGCCCTTCCTTCTCGGCCTCGATCTTCGCGTACTCGATGCGCTGGACGCAGTAGGTGCACTTCTCCATCACGCCGCGCGAGCGCACCGAGACCTCGGGGTTGCGAAGCATCTTCAGAGAGGGCGTGTCCCAATCCTGATAGAGCAGGAAGTTGAAGCGACGCACCTTGTACGGGCAGTTGTTCGAGCAGTAGCGCGTGCCGACGCAGCGGTTGTAGACCATGTCGTTCAAGCCTTCGGCGCTGTGCACGGTGGCGTGGACGGGGCAGACCGGCTCGCACGGCGCGTTCTCGCAGTGCATGCATGGGACGGGCATGAAGTAGACGCCTTGCGGCGCACGGGTCGCGCCTCGGAAGTACGCGTCAACGCGTAGCCAGTGCATCTCGCGCGAGCGTGCGACCTGCTCTTTGCCGACGACGGGGATGTTGTTCTCGGCCTGACAGGCGACGACGCAGGCGTTGCAGCCGACGCAGGTCGCGGTGTCAATCGACATGCCCCAGCGATAACCGCGACGCCCCATCTCTTCGTGCTCCGAGTAGTCATACTGCGGATAGAGCGTTTCGTTGCTCTCGGGTTCGCGGTTCTCGCCCGCTGGCTGCGGCGGCTCCTTCTTCTGCTCGCGCTCGGGCAGCAGGCGCGGGTCGCGCGTCCAGTCGGCGAAGGTGCCGTGGCGAACGATGTCGCGCCCCTCCATGCGGAAGTGTATCTGCGTCGAGGCCAGCGAGTACGAATCTCCCGTCAACTCGACGCCGAGACCTGTGCCCGACCAGAGCGCGTCGGACGTGCGAAGCTCGTAAGCGTTGAAGCCCTTGCGGCCTTCGCGGTCGTTGCCCGCGACGCGACCCGAACGCCAGCGGCCGTAGCCGAGATGAATTGTCACCACGTCGTCGGGCTGACCGGGCAGGATGAAGGCGGGCGCGTTGAGGCGTCGCCCCTTGAAGGTGAGCCGAAGGACTTCGGCGCTAATCTCGCCGCCCTTGGCCGTGAGCCGGTTGACGCGGCGCGGCCCGGTCTGCTCGACCGCGCCGTCGGGCGCTTCGCCGATGCCGAGCCGTTCGGCGGTCGCGGGACTGATGATGGCGACGTTGTCCCACGTCAGCTTCGTCAGAGGCTTGGGCAACTCCTGAAGCCAGCCGTTGTTGGCGAAGCGGCCGTCATAAATCGTCGGGTCGGTGCGAAAGACAATCTCGAACTGATCCGCGCCCGCCGCTCCGCCCTGCTGCGCACTCGATGCTTGAGCAACGCCCGATGCTTGCGAGAGTCCCTGCGCTGTGGCAGTCGCGCCCGCGCCTGCTCCGCCGCCTCGTGCTTTGCGCGCGGTGTTCGGCACGAAGCCGTCGTTGAGCGCCTTGCGCCAAGCCTTCTCAAACTCGGGGCTCGGCGTCGCCGATGACGATGGAGCAGCCGTACCCGCTTGAGTCTGAGTCGCGGAATGCGCGCCCGCTTGAGTCGAAGTCGTCGAGCGCGCGCTCGTCTGTGCGGGAGTCGCGGACGGAGTCGCAACCCGCGCTCCTTCGGACGCACCGGTCGCGCCGCCGAAGATGCCTCCCATCATACCCGACGGCGTATTCGCCGCCCCTGAAGACATGAGCGCGCCGCGCCCCTCGTTCATCCAGAACTGTCGAACGATGTCGTAGCTGCGGCGGTCGGGGTTGTCGGTGAAGGCCGCGAGCAACTCGTAGGCGCTCTTGCCGTTGTAGAGCGGCGTGATGAGCGGTTGCTGTATCGTGACCGTGCCGTCGTATGCGCGCGTGTCGCCCCACGTTTCGAGGTAGTGCGTCTCGGGGATGTGCCAGTGACAAAGCTCCGAGGTCTCGTCGTCGTACTGGCTCAGGTGGATGGCAAGCCCCACCTTCTTCATCCGCTCGGCGTTGAGCTTCAAATCAATCGGAGTCGTGTAGACGGGATTGCCGCCGACAATAACGAGAACGTCCACCGCCCCCGCGTCAATCTCGGAGACGAGCGTGCGCAGGTCGTTCAGATGGTCTACGGGGTTCTCCTCTAACGGCTCGACGTAAGCGATGGTCTTCCCCGTCGCGCCGAGCGCCGCGTTCATCGCGTGCGCGAGTGCGTGAACCTCGGGCGGCTGCTCGTCGCCCGCGATGACGATGCACGCGCCCATGTGCGCCTTGAGGTCTTCGGCTATCTTCGTAATCTCTTCGACCGACGCGGGACTGCCGCCCGCGAGCGCCGGAGCGCCCGCGCCGACCGCCGCCGCAAGTCCGCGCACGTAGTCGGTGAACTGGCTCGGCCGGAGCGAGATGCGATGGTCTGCGAAGTAGCCCGTGTTGGTCGGCGTCGTCTCAACCGCGTAGAGCCGACAGATTTCACGCGTGTCGCCGTCGGTCACGCGGCGGCGCGAGGCGAAGTCGCGCGCATAGCGAAGCGCGCCCGGGCCGCATTCGAGGAAGTTCGAGTCGAGCGCAAGCACGCGGTCGGCCGCCGCGAAGTTATAGACGGGCGTGGCGAAGTCGCCGAGCGCCTGACGCACGCCCAGTGAACCGTTGTTGCCGCCCGCCGGCTCCCACTGGTACCAGCGCGCGCCGGGGAAGCGCGCGAGTACGTCGCGCATCTGCGCGGCAAGCGTCGGCGAAGTGACGGTCTCGGTCAGGAACCGGAGCCCCGCGCCCTGCTTCGTGCGCTGCCCTTCGAGCAGCGTCAGAAGCTCGCCGAGGAAAGCCGTGTAGGTGCGCATCTCGCCGCGATTGATGATGGTCTCGGAGCGGTCGGGGTCGTAGAGGTTGAGCACCGAGCCTTGAGCGAAGAGATCGGCTGCGCCAAGAGAAGCCGGGTGCAGGTCGTTGCCCTCGACCTTCGTGGGCCGCCCCATGTAGCTGCGCACGAGCAGCGGCGTCGAGCCGCCCGTGAAAGGCATCGCCGTGGCGTAGTAGAGCGACTTGCCGGGAACGAGGTCTTCGGGCTGGCGCACGTATGGAACGATGGTCTCGGGCGGTTGGTATGAGCAGCCCGCGAGCCCTGCAAGCGCGAGCGAAGCGCCCATCAGCTTGAGGAACGTGCGGCGGTCTGTGCCCTCGTCCCACTCGGACGCGTGCTGTGGGAACTCGCTGTGCAGAAGCTCATCGAACTCCTCAGTCCCGGCCAACTCTTCAAGGCTCTGCCAGAACTCGCGCCCGCGCTTCTTCTCAAGCCGTGAGCGCACGCCCTCGATTGAGACGGGGCGTTTGCGTATCTGGTACAGCTCGGGGAAAGTCTCTTTGATGTGCATCTACTTGTCCCAGACCTCTATCGGTGGCACGTCGAGCAGCTTGTGATGGTGCGCGCGTCGCGGACGCGATACTCGCGCTTGAGCCGCAGCCCCAACTCGCGGCGCTCGGGCGAGCGGTTCTCGGCGAGACGGTTCTCGGGGTCGGCGGTGACGCCCGCCGTCGCATCGCCGTCAATGTTCCAACCCATGTCGGTGATCTTGTCCTTCGGGCGCAGGAATCGCTCGGGCTCGCGGTGGCAGGCCAGACACCACTCCATCTGAAGCGAGGCCGCCTGATAGACGGCGGGCATCGTGTCAATGCGCCCGTGGCAAGAGGCGCAGCCCACGCCCTTGTTGACGTGGATCGAGTGGTTGAAGTAGACGAAGTCGGGCAGGTCGTGTACGCGCGCCCATTCGATGGGCGTGTTGTCGCGATAGCTCTTCCTGACGATTTCGAGATAGGGGCTCTCAGACCAGATTTGCGAATGGCAGTTCATGCAGGTCTTCGTCGGCGGCATCCCGGCGGTGTTCGACACTTCGACCGACGTGTGGCAGTAGCGGCAGTCAATGCCGTCGTCGCCGACGTGGTGCTTGTGCGAGAACTGCACGGGCTGTTGCACCTCGATGTACTGCCCCGTGTTGTACGGAGAGCGGTTGATTTCGGCGAGCACCCAGAGCGAAGCGGCGACGAGGAAGAGGCCGCCGAAGATACTCACCTTGGCAATCGTGTTGGTGCTGTGGTGGAAAATCTGCATGGCTCTATCCGAACCCGTCCTCTTGTGACTCTTTGAACTTGCCCGGCGAGACGGAACCCTCTTGGACGAAACCTGTTCAGGCCGGGCGCGTCCACCGTTCTCAAGCGTTGCGGAGAGAGACACAATGCGACCCGCCCCGGCTGCCTCGCGTGTCGTGTGTTCGGCTGCCTTCCATCCGACAGAGGAAAGCGCGCGTCCGCGTAAGCCCTTTTCGGCTGCACCACCAAATCTTAAGAACTGCTTTGAAGTGCCCTAGTGATACTACTTTTTCCCGCGATGGGCAAGCGTTGATTCAGAATTCGGATATGAATATTGCCGGGCGTGGTTAAGCAGGTAAACTAATAAGGCGGAGAGCCGGTAGCGGGAAGTCAAGAGTCGTAATAAGAACGGTTGCTTTTATTCTAACTCCTGACTTCCTACTGCCGACTCCATCTTTACTTATGGCCGAAGACGAGCGCGATTGCGATGATGAGGATGACGAGGGCGAGGCTGAAGAAGAGAATCTTCCAGAAGCTGTAGGGGCGTTCGCCCTGCACCTCGCCCGTGCGGCCGTTGATGACAACTTGATAGACACGCTCGCGGAAGCGATATGCGCCGACGTAGACGGGAAGCAGAAGGTGCTTGAAGGTGATGGCCGAGTACGTGGTCGAGACGCGCGTGACGCGCTGCTCGTCGCCGCCGATGTCGCTTCTCACGTCCGACTCGATGACGGGCGCGGCCGACTGCTTCGCAAGCTCGAAGCCCTCGGCCAGCTCGACTTGATAACGCTGCGCCTTGTAGCCGGAAAGATAAGCGGGCTCGTAGGCAGTCAACTCACTCAAGTCCCACGGCTCAAGCGCGGCGAGACGCGCGGGCGGCAGAGACTTCGTGGCCGGGACGAGAATGTCGTCGAACCAACGTTCGACCGTGCCGGAGGCCGCCTGCCAGCGCGTGTGTTGCACCTGCCGCGTCCGGGTCACGGTGTCGCCCTGCGCATCGCGCTCGGTGTAGCTCTCGGTCGTGTAGTAGTGCTCGCCGCGCTCGCCTTCATACTCGCTTGAGGTGTGCGCGTCGTAAGTCCAGAAGGGGATGTAGACGCCGCCGATTGACTCCTGCGCGGCGAACTTCCTGAGCGCGTTGGGCGCGAACCAACGCGAGGCGAGCCAGCGACGTATGGCGTTGGTGGCATCGTCCTGTGTCACGCGAAAAGGGAGTACGCCTTCGGGGGCGAGCACGGGGTCTGCCGATTTAGGTTGCGCGACGAGCGGGCTTCCGCAGAAGTCGCACTCGCCCGCGACCATCGGCGGCGTGAACGTGACGGTCGCGCCGCACGTCTGGCATGCGACTTCGAGCGCGCCCTCGGCGAGCGAACCCATGCGGTCGGCGTGGAGTTGCAGATACTGCTCGTAAGAGCGCTCCTCGACCGGCGCGCCCGACGCCGCTATCTGCTCCTGATGACCGCAGTAAGGGCACGTCAAACACCCGCCCTCGGGCGCGAACTGCAAATCCGCGCCGCAGCCCGGACAGCGAAAGCGCCGCACTTTCTCCTTTAGGGTTTGCTCCTGCATGGAATCAAGTAGAGTAGTAGTCACTACTCTCTACTTATGAACGAGAGTTGCGGGTTGCTCCTGCGCCGCCACACGAAGCCGTCGAGGATGTAGTGCGTCGCCTGCGGCAGCGCCAGCAACGGCACGAGGAAGACTTTCAAAGACGACCAGTCCCACGCCCCGCCGAACAGCCACGCGCGCTCGTGCCACACGCCCCTATCCCAGAACAGCTCCTCGACGTAGGCCATCACCCACAGCGTCGCCAGAAAGACGGGCCAGCGCGCGAGCCTGCGATAGACTCCGCCCGCCTGCGGCGCACGACTGCGCGCGTACCACCACACGAGCGCGATGTAGGGCACGCCGTGGATGATGACGTTCGTCACCGTAAAGGCGTAGTCGGAGTTGAAAGCGACGATGCCCGCGTACCAGCAGATTGCCGTCGTTGCGACGACGATGTCCTTGCCCGGATTCCCGGCGCGGCCGACTAACCACGCATGCGCCGAGCGGACGGCGTACACGCCGAGCGTGATGCAGTAAAGTTGAAACGCGACCCCCTCGACCCACGCGGGCGCTGCGGCGAAGTCGCCCGGCAGGAACCACCAGAAGCGACGCGGCAAGTGCGCGTGCCAGTAGGCCAGCGGGTAGAGCGTCGCCATGTAGACGGCCGCCGCATCCACCATCCATCCCAGGCGACCGCGCTCGCCCGCGCGCGCGCGATAGAGCGCGACCCATCCGTACTGCTGTCTCACGAAATGAAAGACCGCAAGGTAAGCCAGCGCGCGCCAGAAGAGCGCGCCCGATTCCGAATAGAGCGCAACGCCCAGCGCGAACGCAATCAACGGCGCGAGCAGGTAGAGCGATGCGCGCCGCTTCAACTCGCCCGCGTCGAAGTAGACACGAAACGCCGTCGCATACACGTGCGCAACGTCTACGAGTAGCACCGCCGGAACCCACGTCCACTCCGGCGAGTCTGAGTAGAGCACCCCCGCGCGCGCACCGACCCACAGCAGCACGAGCGATACAACTGCGCTCCCGCCGAAGACGGAAACGTCTACACGCGGCGAGAAGAGCCAACACGACTTTCGCGCCGCGTCGCCCGGCCGCGCGGCGACGGTGGACGTGACGGGCTCGGCTGCCTGTACGGCTTCGACGGATGTTATAGGCTCGGCGGACATACGCTTGTGGCGGTCGGCGAGTTTATACTGTGCATGCTCCACCCGGAAGAAAATTTTTTTTTACGCGAAGAGATGCCCAAGAGTTCACGACACCCGGAGACTGCTTTGCGGAGACGTGCGCGGCGCGCGCTCGAACGCCAGCTTGCCTACCAGCGCGCGAAGTCGGCGCGCGTCGCCGGTCGCGAAGATGAGTACGCCGAAGCGATGCGCTCGCGCTCCGCTTTCGTGCGCGAGAAGCTTGAGCGCGTGCGTCCCGTCTCGCGGGATGCGCGCGTGCTCGAAGTCGGCAGCGGCGCGCACGGCCTCATCTTCTACTTCGGGACGACGGCGGGAATCGGTGTAGACCCGCTCGCGTGCGACTACGCCGTGCTCTTCCCCGCGTGGCAGCACCGCGCGCGCACGGTCGCCGCCACGGGCGAGCGCCTGCCCTTCGCCGACTCGTCATTCGACGTGGTGCTCTGCGACAACGTGGTGGATCACGCCGAAGCCCCGGCCGAGATCGCGCGCGAACTTGTGCGCGTGCTCGCGCCCGGAGGGCTGCTCTACTTCACGGTCAACTTCCACCACGCGGTCTACTCAACCGCCGCGCGGCTCCACGCCGCATGGAACGCAGCCGGGCTCCGCTTCGAGGTCGGCCCCTTCGCCGACCACACCGTCCACCTCACGCTCGACGGCGCTCGCTCGCTCTTCGACGGCCTCCCGCTACGCATGCTTCATGAGCGCCATAACGAAGAAGAGGCGCGGGCCGCCGCACGCCTTCGACCGCCGCGCCACGCCGGAGACCGACTCAAAAGACTCTTCTTCAAAAACGCTCTCTACGAGCTCATCGCCGAACGCCGTTGAGCTATTGATAGTCTCGAAGGACATTCAACGCAGGCTTTCGGACTTGACGGCGCGCGCGGCGAGAACTTCTTCGGCCGCGCGCAGGCCGTGGTCGAAGGCTTCTTCAAAGAGCGCGACGCCCGAGAGGTCTGTGTGCGCGAAGTGGACGGGGCCGTATGGCCTCTGCGCCTTCGCGCGCGCGCCTCCCCATTGAAAGCCGACGCGCGGTCGTATCATCGCGTGCCCCCAGCGCATCACGTCGAGCCGTCGCGTGAGCGAACGTATGTCGGTGTGCGCGCGCCCGAGGTCTGAGAGCGCCACGTCGGCCCAGCCATCGCGACCCGTCGAGAGCAGACGCGTGCGCGCCGCGCGCGGGTCGGCGTCGGTGAGTGGGTAGTAATAAGTGAAGACCGTCGGCCCGCGGTCGAGCCCGCGCTGGTGCGTGGCGACGACGTAGCCGAGCGAAGGGCTCTCGTAGAGCACGTTGTCCCACGCGAGTGGAAAGCCGAGCGATGCGCGCGGGCGGTCTTCGAGAAAGAGGTTCGCGACCATCCACGCGCCGTACTCGAACTCCGCGACGTGCGCGGGAGCAGTGCCCTCGCGGTAAGGCTTCAAGAGGTACTTCGTCAAAAACTGCGGCGCGGCGAAGACGACGCGTTCGGCGCGAAAGCAAACGTCCTCGCCGCCTCCGTGCGGGACTGCGACGACCTCTACTTTCTTCGCACCACGGCTTTCATTAACGCCCGCACTTTCC
>JAVXWN010000036.1:0-18601 GCA_032230645.1 Acidobacteriota bacterium
ATCGAGGGTCGTCGTAGGCACCGGGTTGTAGGCGGCAAGCTTGTTCTTCATCAAGAGGACAATGACGCCACCGATAACGACATAGAGGATGCCCGTGATGAGGAAGCCGAGGCCGTAGCTGGTCGGCCCGAACCTTTGGGGCGCGACCGCGTCGTTCGCGAAAAAGTTCGAGATGAAGAAGGCGACCGCGACGTTGACGAGCGCAAACCCGATGAGCGCCACCATCGCGCCCACAGCCGTGAACGCCCCGTTGCGCGCGTAGAATGACGCGTCCTCCTTCAGCTCGACCTTGATGAGGCTGAGCTTGGTATCTACGAGCCGCATCACGTCGTCGCCCAGCTTGCCGAACAGCGTCGGCAGATTCTCCAAGTCTACGGCGGGCTGCGCCGTCGCGGGCACCTCCGCCCGTCTTCTCTCAACTTCGGCCATCGTTACCCCCCTTTCAGGGAACGCGGAACTATGAACGCCGCGACGATGAATGGATGTTAGGTGTTGGGTGCTGGCTCTTCTTCTACCAACACCCAACCCCTCTTACCCGTTCATCGTTCAGCGTTCCGCCTTCATCGTTTCTTACTTTCGCCCGCCGCGGACGAGCAGACCGATGACGAAACCGGCTGCGGCCGCCACCAGCAGCGCCTGTCCGGGGTTCTGCCGCGCGTAGTCCTTCGCCTGATTGGCAACCTCGTTGTAGTCAACGTTGCGCAGGTCTTGAATCTTGTCGCCGACGACCGAAGCCTTGTCGCTCAAGAAGTCCTTAGCCGTCGAGGCCGCATCCGCGACCGTCTGCCCGTACTCCTTAGCCTTGCCCGCGATCCCGGAGGCAGGAGCCGTTGCCGTGCCCGTCCCCGCACTGCTGCTCGACCCACCGGTCGTGCTGATGGCACCGCTCTTTGGGCTGCTGCTGCCGGTGGAACTGCTGGCGCTGCTGCTACCAGCGCTGCCGCCGCCACTGCTGCTGCTGCTACCGCTGCCCGTGCTGCCGCTGCCGGAGCTGCTGCTGCCCGTTCCGCCCGTGTGGCCCGTTTCGTTCCCAGGTTTGTTCTGTGACATCGTCTTTCTCTCCTTAACAGGGATGATTAAATTCCAAACAAATGAAAGCGTGCGAGAGTTCGCTTCCAGAAAAAGCTTTTCCCAACGTTCGGGAGCAATCGTCGTGCCGACTTGCCCCGGAAGGCTTCCGCGAGGAAAGGCTGCGGAAAGGCATCGCCGCCCCGCGCCCGCTTACTTCGGTTTTGTTGTGAAAATGTACGGGCCAAATGTAGCACAAGGCTCGGAACAATACAGCACCAAAATTACCCGACCACTCCTTGACAAGGAGGCGCGTCTGATGTAAGTAAGTACTTACTTTTTTCGTTTGGGCTCTGAGATTAGAGATAAAGGCATGACGAGACACGTCGAGACAGGGCGCGCCGAGGGCACGCCGCCCACACCGAATGCGCCGGGCGGGCGCATGGCCGCCGACGAGCGCCGCTTACAGATCGCGCAGGTCGCGATGCGGCTCTTCTCGGAGCGCGGCTTCCGCGGCACGACAACGAAGGAGATTGCACAGGCTGCGGGCGTCTCGGAGGCGATAATCTTTCGCCACTTCGCCACCAAGGAAGAACTCTACACGGCCATCATCGACTACAAGGGCTGCGCGGGACTGGGCGCGAGCCCCGTAGCGCGCGAGGCGGAACAGCCTGCCTTCGTCGAAAAACTCTGTGGCTTCGCGGGCGAGGCCATCGAGGCGCGTGACGACCGCGCGGTCTTTTGTGGGGTCGCGCTCTCGATGCTCGAACAGCATCAAAGCGACCCTGACTTTCTTCGCCTGTTGATGTATCTCGCGCTTGAGAACCACTCGCTCGCGCAAATCTTCTGGGACAAGAACGTGCGCGTGCTCTACGAGTTTTTGGGCGGCTACGTCCGCCGCCGACAACGCGAGGGCGCTTTCCGCGACGTAGACCCCAACACGGCTGTCCGCGTCTTCCTCGGCACAATCATTCACCACTCGCTCAGCAACCTGCTCTGGGACAAAGACCCCGCGCGTCGCATCCTCAACGTGTCGAACGAAGAGGCCGCGCGCGAGTTTGCCGAGATACTTCTGCGCGGCATCAACGCCGACGCGGGCGACGGCGTCGCTCCGGCCGCGAAACGCGAAGAGACTACCAAGCGCGCCGAGCCCGCGAAGCGCGCCGCTGCCGCACGAAACCGCGAGGGCGCGGCCGACGTTAAGAGTACAGACAATAAGAACAAGAAGAAGTGAAGGCCATGATCTCCCGTTATCAAATCAAGACGTTAATCGCGCTCATCTTCATCATGGCGCTCGTCGCATCGGCGACCTCTTGCAGCGGCTCGCGCGCGCAGGCCAACAAGAAGGATGCGGCCGCGGCCGTCCAGACGCCGCAGGCCGTTGACGTGACGACCGCGCCCGCCATCATGCGCGACCTTCCGCGCTTCATCGAAGCGACGGGCAGCCTCGCCGGAGACGAGCAGACGGACGTTGCGCCCATCGTCGGCGGCCGCGTCGTCTCGGTCGGCGTAGACCTCGGCAGCTTCGTGCAGAAGGGACAGGTCATCGCGCAACTCGACGCGGGCGATGCGCGCCTACGTCTTGAGCAGTCGCAGGCCGCGCTCGCTCAGGCCAATTCCGGGGTCGCGCAGGCCGAGGCGCGCATCGGCTTGCGGCCGGGTCAGCGTTTCGATCCCACGCGTGTGGCAGAGGTCGGCGCATCGAAGGCGGCGCTCGATCTGGCAGAGAAGCAGTTGCACCGCTTCGAGCAACTGCTTGAATCGGGCGATGTGTCGCGCTCGGCCTACGACCAGCAGCGTGCGCAGCGCGACCAGTTGCGCGAGCAGTACAACGCCGCGTTGACGCAGGCGAACCAATCATACGCCGCCGTGCAGACGGCGCGCGCCGCTGCCTCGGCCGCGCAGGTAACTGTCGAGCAGGCGCAGAAGGGCATCCGCGACGTAACGATCTACTCGCCCATCAGCGGCTTCGTCACAGACCGCACGGCCGACGTGGGCGAGTTCGTCACGACCAGCATGAAGATCGCGACCGTGGTGCGCACGAACCCTCTGCGCGTTCGCATAGACATCCCCGAGCAGGCCATCGCGACCGTGCGGCCGGGGCAGAGCGTGTCGGTCGCGGTGAGCACGTACCCCGACCGCAACTTCGCGGGGCGCGTCGCGCGTGTCTCGCCCAACGTCTCGCAGCAGTCGCGCACGCTCACCGTCGAAGCCGAGGTCGAGAACGGACAGAACCTTCTCAAGCCCGGACAGTTCGCGACCATCCGCGTGCTCATGCCGCAGTCCGACCCGGCCATACTCGTCCCCGCGCGCTCGGTGCGCACGGACGGCACGACCGCGCGCGTCTACGTCATCAAGGACGGAGTGGCGCACGAGCGTCTCGTCGCTACGGGCCGGCAGGACAGCGATTTGATTGAGATAAAAGGTAACGTCTCGGCAGACGAACTCGTCGCTACCTCGAACGTCGAGCAGTTGGCCGACGGAGCGCCGGTGAGACAGTAAATGGATTGATGCATCGGTTCATTGATTCAATGAAGAACTGAATCAATGAACCGAGGAACCCATAGACTGATAGGACAATTGCGTCATGCAGAAGTTAGCTGAGATTTGCGTAAGGCGTCCGGTGTTCGCGACGATGTTGATTCTGTCGCTGACGGTCGTCGGTGTCTTCTCGTTCTCGACGCTGGGCGTTGACCTCTTTCCGAAGATCGATCTACCGACGATCACGGTCACGGTCGTCAACCCCGGCGCGAGCCCGCGCGAGATAGAGACGGAAGTGACCGACAAGGTCGAGTCAGCCGTCAACACCATCAGCGGCATTGATGAGTTGCGCTCGACCTCGGTCGAAGGCGTCTCGCAGGTCTTCGTCACGTTCCTGCTTGAGAAGAACGCCGACGTAGCCGCCCAGGAGATTCGCGACAAGGTCAACCTCATCACGGGCGACCTGCCCGAGACGGCCGAGCAGCCCATCATCCAGAAGCTCGACACCGACGCCGCGCCCGTGCTGCGCATCGCCGTCTCCGCCAACAAATCGCTGCGCGAAGTCACCGACATCGCCGACAAGGATATTAAGAAGCGCATCGAGTCGATCAACGGCGTCGGCAATGTCGCCATCATCGGCGGCGCCACGCGCGAGATACACGTCTGGGTAGACCCCGACAAGATGCGCGCCTACAACATCACCGTTCCCGATGTGGTCGCGGCCGTGCGCTCGCAGAACATGGAAGTGCCGGGCGGGCGCGTTGACGAAGGCACGCGCGAGTTGACCGTGCGCACGATGGGGCGCATCACGAACCCGGCGGACTTCAACAACGTCGCCATCTCGACGCGCGGCGGCTACGCCGTGAAGATTTCCGACATCGGCTACACGGCCGACGAGTCTGAAGAGCAGCGCACGAGCGCGCGCTTAAACGGCCAGCCCGCCGTGACGCTCGTCGTCTCGAAGCAGTCGGGGCAGAACACCGTGCAGGTGTCCGACGCGGTGAAGGAGCGTTTGAAGGAGTTGGAGCCCGCGCTCGTGAAGAAGGGCGTGCGCACACAGATCGTCGGCGACCAGTCGGTCTTCATCAAGGCCGCCGTAGAAGCCATCGAGACGCACCTTGTCGAAGGCGGCCTGCTCGCCGCGCTCGTCGTCTTCCTCTTTCTTTGGAACTTCCGCTCGACCTTGATTGCGGCCATCGCCATCCCGACTTCAATCGTCGCCACCTTCGGCCTGATGGCCGCGATGGGCTACACCTTGAATCAGATTACGATGCTTGCCTTGACGCTGATGGTCGGCATCGTGATTGACGACGCCATCGTCGTCCTTGAGAACATCTTCCGCTTTGTTGAGGAGAAGGGCTTCGGCGCTTTTCAAGCGGCCATCGAGGGCACGCGCGAGATCGGAATGGCCGTCATGGCGACCACTCTCAGCTTGCTCGCGGTCTTCGTGCCCGTCGGCTTTATGGGCGGCATCGTCGGCCGCTTCATGTCAAGTTTCGGCTTCACGTCGTCGTTCGCAATCGCCGTCTCCTTGCTCGTCTCGTTCACGTTGACGCCGATGCTCGCCGCGCGGCTCATCAAGCGCGAGACGGCAGCCGAAGGGCCCGCGACGGGCACGGTTCCGTCTGAGGGCGACGCGCCCGCCGGGCTCGCCGACGAGTCGAAGGTCGTCGCGGGCGAGCCCGGCGCGCTCTCGGCCGCGCACGAAACAGCCGCCAAAGAGATGACGGATGCGCCTCCGTCCGAAGAGGTCGCGCCGCCGACGACGAACGCCGCGCATGAGGTGCGTGCGCCGCACTCATCGAAGGAGTCGCGTTGGTACAAGCCGGTTGACCGCACCTACACGTGGATGCTGCGTTGGTCTATGGCGCATCGCTGGGCCATCGTCGTCGCGTGCGTGCTGGTCATCCTCAGCATCGTGCCGCTCTTCAAGTTCGTCGGCAAGAACTTCCTGCCCACCGACGATCAATCACAGTTCGAGGTCAGCGTGCGCGCCCCCGAAGGCTCGACGCTCGCGGCGACTTCCGCCGTCGTTGACAAGATCGCCGCCGACATCCGCCAGATGCCCGGCGTCACCGACACGCTCGTCACCATCGGCAGCGGGCAGCAGCAGACCGTCAACCTCGCCTCAATCTACGTCAAGCTGGCCGACCTCAAGGAGCGCAGCGCCTCTCAACTCGAATTGATGGGAAAGGCGCGCGAGCTTGTAGCGAAGAATTATCCGAAGGAGTTGCGCGCGAGCGTGCAGCCGGTGGCGGCTATCTCCGGTGGCGGCAATCGCAACTCCGACATTCAATATGTCATCGGCGGCCCCGACCTCCAGAAGCTCACAGAGTATTCGCAGCAGCTTCTTGAGAAGATGAAGACCATCCCCGACGTGGTTGATGCCGACTCGACGCTCATCACGGGTAAGCCCGAGGTGCAGGTGCACATCGACCGTGCGCGCGCAGGTGACATGGGCGTCAAGGTCGGAGACATCGCGCAGGCTTTGAACGTGCTCATCGCGGGACAGAAGGTCTCGACCTTCAACGAAGGCACAGACCAGTACGACGTGCGCGTCCGCGCGGTGGGTCAAGCGCGCACCAGCCCGCAGTCGCTTGAGAATCTGTTCGTGCAGTCGTCAAAGACGGGTGGTTGGACGAACCTGTCGAACCTTGTGACGACCGAAGAGGGGACGGGCCCTTCGGCGATTGATCGTTTGAACCGCCAGCGGCAGGTGACGCTGATGGCGAACGTTAAGCCGGGCGGCTCGCAGGCGGCCGTCATCGACCAGATGAATCAGTTCGTCAAAGAGTTGAACGTAGACCCTTCGTACACGACGGGGCTCGCCGGTCGCTCGAAGGAGTTGGGGCGCGCGGGCTACTACTTCATGCTCGCCTTCTTTCTCTCGTTCGTCTTCATGTACATGATTCTGGCGGCGCAGTTCGAGTCGTTCATTCACCCCATCACAATCCTTTTGACGCTCCCGCTCGCCATCCCGTTCGGCATACTCTCGCTGCTGTTGACGGGACAGTCGGTGAACATCTTCTCGGGGCTTGGGCTGCTGCTACTCTTCGGCGTGGTGAAGAAGAACGCGATTCTACAGATTGACCACACGAACGAGCTTCGCTCGCACGGCATGGAGCGGCTCGAAGCCATCATTCAGGCAAACCGCGACCGGCTGCGCCCCATTCTGATGACCACGGTCGCGCTCGTCGCAGGCATGTTGCCGTTGACGCTCTCGACGGGGCCGGGCTCGGGCACGAACCGCTCCATCGGCGTGCTCGTCGTCGGCGGTCAATCCCTTTGCCTGCTGCTGACGCTCCTGGCTGTGCCGGTCTTCTACTCGCTCTTCGACGACGTGGCGCGCAGCCGAGTCTTCTCGCGCGTGTGGTCGCGTGTTGGAGGCACTTTCGCGTGGGCGCGCCGCCGCGCCGCCGCCACGGCACACGTCTTCTTCGGGATGATAGGCAGGCACTAAGGCGTTCGTATTATTCAGGTGTGAAAGATATGTTCAGGCGCAATCATAAATCGCTTTTAAGTCTCATCATCCTCGCGTTGATGCTCGGGCCGGTCGCCGCGCCATTGCGAGCGCAGCAGCCCGCGCCGCAGAAGTTCGCGGGCTCGATCTTCGGCGACAGCGGCAACGCTAAGAAGAAAGAGGCCGAGACGAAGGACGCGCCGGAATCGAAGGCTGCCGCGTCCGACGAAGACAAAGCAGAAGACAAGACAGCGGCCGCCGCGCCTTCGCCGATACCCTACATGACGGTCGCGGTGAAGCCGCGCGGTCTGGTGGACGCAACACAGGCGGGCACAACGACGACGACTATCGCGCAGACGACCACGCCGCAACAGCCCGCGCCCTCGGCCAACAATCCGCCCGCGCAGTCGGGCGCTCCGGCGCAATCGCCGCAGACCGCTTCGCCCACGCAGTCGCAGACGCAGCAGTCCACAAACCCCGCCGCGCCCGCGCAAGGACAGCAGCCCGCGCAGCCTTCGATTCCACCTACCGCCCCGCCGGACGCGACCTTGCCCGCGCCGCAGGCTCCCGCCGTCCGCCCCGCGCAGACTCAGCAGACGCAGCCGGGTGCGCCCGGTGGTCAGGTGCAGGCTCCGACAGTCCCGCCCGCGCCCGGTCGCGAGAGCGTGCCGAACGCAGCGCCACAGGATACACAGCTTAACGTGCCGCAGGTCGCTCCGGGCTTCCAAGCCGAAGAGGGGCCTTTCCCCGCTCTCGAACGCATCGGCGTTGACATGGCCGAGCAGCGCGCTCTCACAGTCCGCGAGGTCATCGAGATGGCGCTCGCCAACAACAAGGACATCGAGGTCGCGCGCGAGAACGTGCGCGCGGCCGAGTTCGACTTGCAAGCGGCGCGCGGCGCATACGACCCGCGCTTCCTGACCAACTCATACTACGAGCGAACCGAGACGCCGACGGCCAGCTTCCTCTCGGGAAGCGCGACGGGCGCGGTCACGCAGTCGGGCTTCTTCAGCACATCGTCCGTGCAGGGGCTCACGCCCAAGTTCGGCGGCGGCTATCGTGTTGACTTCGTTAACAACCGCATCACGACCGACAACACCTTCGCGGCGCTCAACCCGCAGTATCCGACCGCGCTCACCTTTAGCTACACGCAGCCCGTCCTGCGCGGCCGTCAGTTCGACCAGACACGCCGCCTCATCGAGATCGGCAAGAAGAATTTAAGCTTGACCGACGCGCAGTTTCGCCAGCGCGCCGTCGAGACGATTACGAACGTGCAGCGCGCTTACTGGGATTTGGTCTACTCGCTGCGCAATCTACAGATTCAGCGCGAGGCCGTGCGCGACGCGCGGCAGCAGCTTGAACACAACCGGCGTTTAGTCACCGAAGGCATGCTCGCGCCCATTGACGTGGTCGCGGCCGAGGCGCAGGTCTCCGGCTTCGAGCAGAGTGTCTACTCGGCGCTCGACGACGTGGGACGCGCAGAGAACAACCTGAAGAACCTCGTCGCCGAGAATCGCGACTCCAAGCTCTGGAACGTTTCAATCGTCCCGACCGAATCGGTTGACCTCGCGCCGCCGCAGGTCGCACTGGCAGACGCGATGCAGGCGGCGCTCAAGTCGAGGCCCGAGCTACAGTCTTCGGACGTGGCGCGCGAGATAAACGAGATCGAGCAACGCTTCGCGCGCGAGCAGGCACGACCGCAGGTAGACCTCGTCGCCTCCTATGGGCTTGTGGGCTTGGCCGGTTTGCCCTCCACATCGGGCGCAAACAATCCGCTTACATCTTCGAGCGCGGCGTTGCGCGAGCGCATCAACCTGCTCGTCGCCGCCGTCAACCCGACGCTCCCGACCGCGCAGCAGATAGCGCCGATACCCACCCCGCCCGCGCAGAGCTTGCCCGCGCAACTCGTCGGCGGCGAAGCGCAGTCGCTCACCAATCTCGCGGCCAACCGCTTCACCAACTTCCGCGTCGGCGTCGCGGTCAACCTGCCCTTCCGCAACACGACGGCGAAGGCACAGCTTGGTCGCACGCTCGTTGACGCCGAACGCATACACACGCAGCGCGAGCAGCTTGAACAGCTCATCCAAGTGGACGTGCGCAACGCCATCCAGTCCGTTAACACCGCCGAGTCGCGCCTGCGCGCGGCAGCCACGGCGCGCTCGGCCTCCGAACAGCAGTACGCCTCCGAGCAGCGCAAGCTCGACGCGGGGCAGTCAACGGTCTTCCTCGTGCTCGAACGCCAGACGCAGCTTGCCACCGCACGCGGCAACGAGTTGCGCGCGCAGACCGAACTCAACAAAGCAATCGCCGAGTTGCAGCGCGCCACGGGAAATTCGCTTGAGCAGAACCGCGTTGAGATTCGTTTGAGGTAAGGGTGCAAAGTCCGAAAAGCTCAAAGGTCATAAAGCTCAAGGCTCGAAGTTGATTCGTCTTCAACTTCGAGCCTTGAGCTTTATGACCCTCGATCTACTTCAAGGCTTCGCGGCGAGCTTGACCTTAGCCCAGAGCGGCCAGTGATCGGAGAGGTCTACATCCTTATCGATACCGGACGAGCGCACGTCAAGGCCGCGCAGCCAGAGCCAATCGAGCTTCAACTCGACGACGAAGGTCTTCCACGTCGTGCGCTCGTCGGGGATGGGTGTTGTGAAGCACTCGCCCGCGAAGAGGCGGCGCGCGGCCGCTACGTCCTTCTGCTTGATCGTGTTGAAGTCGCCGAGCACGATTGCGCCTGAGACCTTCGGAAAGCGTTGCAGGTCGTCGAGCACCGCGCGCCAGTGCTCGACCTTCCGCTCGACGGGCATGCGCGTCTCGGCGTGGACTGAGTAGACGCGCAGGGTGTTCGTCCCCACGTGCAGTGTCGCGCCGACGGCGACGCGGCGTCGTCCCTCGGGCCCTTCGTGCGTGAGCAGGATGCGCGCGACATCGCTTAAGGGGAAGACGCTGAGGAGCGCAACGCCCGTCTCCTCTTCGCCGTCGCCGTAGGTCGTGGGCGGCGCAGCCCAGGCGTAGCGCATCCCCAACGCTTCGGCGATCTGGCGCGCGGTGTTGACGTTGCCCGTGCGTCGCTTGTTGCGGTCAACCTCCTGTAGACCGATGACGTGCGCGCCGCCAATCTCGGGGTCGTCCTTCAAGAGCTTGATAAGCTGCTTCAAGTCTTCGCCGCCGCGCCAACGTATGTTGTAGGTGACGATCTTCAACTCGGCGGGCGCTGCATGCGGCTTCTCCTGCTTCGGTTGGCCTCCGACTTCGAGCAGGCTCGGCTCCTTCGCGTCGGCGCGCACATGACGGCCCGGCGGCATAAGACAGAGCGCGGAGACGATGAGGCAGAAGAGGGACAGAGCGATTGCCGACTGAAGGTGAGACGAGCGCGGAATGCGAAACGCGCATTGCGCAATTGAAGGCCGATTGAAGACAGCGTGACTCTCATGCTTCTTCAAACCCATGGCCCGCGCTTCTCGCTTCACAATCGTTTCACCTTTCCGGGGAGCGTTGCAAAGGCTATCAAACAGCCACACCGAAGGCAAAAGTACAAAGGCGGACGCTGAGGCGGCTTGACCACGGGCGGTGCTTGCGCTACACCTTGGCTCGGAGTTTTTATCAAAGCTCGTCGGTCGAGAAGGGCAGGGTTCATGCAGGGCGTGGTTTCGCTGCTTGACGACCAGCACTACGCGCGGGTCGAGGCCATCTGGGAGGAGTTGGGGCAGAAGTTCGACGTGCGCGGAATGTACGTCACGCCCTACCCGCACTTCTCCTTTCAGGTGGCCGAAGCCTACGACGAAGGGGCATGCGAAGGCTTCCTGCGCGCACTGGCTGCGCGCGTGCGCCCCTTCCGCGCAAGGACGGCGGGCCTCGGTATCTTCACCGTCGCGAGCCCCATCCTCTACATCCCCGTCGTGCGCAGTCCCGCGCTCTCAGACCTTCATCGCGAAATCTGGTGCGGCGTCCGGCAGTTGGTGCCCGGCGCGGTCGCGCACTACTACCAGCCCGAGGAGTGGGCTCCGCACATCACGCTTGCGCAGGGCGACATCGATCAGGACAAGCTGGCCGAGATCATTCGCTTTCTCAGCCGACGCAACTTCCACTGGGAGTTCAACGTTACCAACCTCGCCATCATCTACGACACGGGGCGCGAGCAGGGCGTGCGCTGCCGCTTCAACTTCGGGGGCGGGAAAGAGTAATAAGACTCGAAGGAAGGGTTAACATAAGCGAGCTATGAGTGAAGTTATGAACGAAGGCGGGGGAGCGTCGGAGCTTGACGTGCTGGCCGTCTTCTCGCACCCGGACGATGCGGAGCTGACGGCCGCGGGCACGCTTCTCAAGATGAAACGCTTGGGCTATCGCACGGGCGTGCTCGACGTGACGCGCGGCGAGATGGGCACGCGCGGCACACCCGAGGGGCGTGCGGAAGAGGCGAAAGAGGCGGCGCGCATCATGCGTCTCGACGTGCGCCTCAACCTCGAACAGCCCGACGGCCACGTCTCATCAACAGACGAGTCACGCACGGCGCTCGTGCGCGTCATTCGTACCTACAAGCCCAAGGTCATGCTCACCGCGCACTGGGACGACCCGCATCCCGACCACGCGGCGACCGCACGCATCGTGCGCGAGGCGGCGCGGCTCGCCTCGATGCGTCGCTATGACGAAGAGGCGGGGCAGGGCGCGGTACGGATGCCCGCGCTGGCGCACTCGGCCTACTCGCGTCTCGTCGTGCCCTCTTTCATCGTGGACATCTCGGAGCACGTCGAAGAGAAGATGAGCGCCATTCTCGCGCACCGCTCGCAGTTCTTTAATCCTTCTTCAGACGAGCCCATCACGCGCATCAGCGAAGAGGGCTTTCTCAAGCAGCTCGAATTCCGCTGGCGTTACATGGGCTCGCTCATCGGCGTCGCGGCCGGTGAAGGCTACTACGTTCGCGAAGCCCTCAACGTCGCAGACCCCGTCGAACTTCTAACGCGCCCGATGAACATCTACTCGTGATTGATTGAGTGGGTCAGCCCTGCGACCCGCGCAGGACGCGCTCGCGCTTCTCGCGCAGTCGCCCGTAGGCCGCCGCGTCCGCCGGTCGCGCGCAGTCCCAACCGACCTTCTCCCAATCTGCGTCCTCCGGCTCAAGCCCCAGCGCACTTATGACCCCGGCCTCACACACAAAGAAGTGCCGCCGGTACGGCAGCAGGAATCCGCCCATGCTCTCCCTCGCCGCGCGCGCCTCCGCGTAACTTGAGAACCAATGGTTCAAAAACACATCCAACGTCGGCGAATACCACAACTCTTCCGCGCTCTCTGTAGTCACGTTCGATCTCCTCTCGTAGTAGCGTTTTTAAGATAAGTCTTGCTCGGATGTGCAGCGACGGTTCACGCGCGGAAGGCGTCGCGGAGCAGCGCGTTGAAGCGTTCGGCGTGCTCCTCCTGCGGCATCATGCGGCAGCGGTCGAAGACTTCGAGGCGCGCGCGTGGGTTGAGGCGGAGAAGTTGGCCTGCCTGCTCGATGGGGTTGGTGATGTCCTGACGCCCCCATGCGAGCGTGACGGGTCGGCGCAGGCGCGTGAAGGGCTCGCGGATGTCCGTGTTGAGATAGCCGGAGAGGAACGCGGTGGCGGCATACTGCGCGCCGGGCAGGTGACTGACGGCGTAGTAGTGCGCGACGAGGCGCGGCGTGACGAAGCGTTTCTCGTAGAAGAGTTGGTTGCGTGCGTAGTCGCGCACGCCCCTCTCGCTCGTCACGGCATTGTAGAAGGAGGTGCCGAGCACGGGCGAGTGGAGCAGGCCGTAGAAGGCCGCGCCCGTCACGCCGGGTCGCGCGCTCAAATGATCCGCGCCCGTAGGCGAGACCAGCACGAGCGAGTTGATGAGACCGTCGTGTTCGTCCGCAGCGCGCGCGGAGAAGGCAGCCGAGAGCGTGTGCGCTACTACGCCCGCCGGTCGCCCGACGACCTCGCGCAGGAAGTCCGAAACCAACTCGACGTAGAGGTCTGCCGAGTAGGGCGCGTTCGGCGGCTTGTCCGAGTAGCCGAAGCCGAGGAGGTCGAGCGCGTAGACGCGAAAGTCACGCGCGAGCGGAAGGAAGTTGCGCCGCCACATGAAGGCGCGCGCGCCCGCGCCGATGCCGTGGATGAAGAGGACGGGCGGCGCGTCCTCGCGTCCGGCGTGGCGATAGAAGATTTGCCCGTGCTTCCAGTGGTACGTTCCTGCTTCACCGCCGACCGCGCCCGTCTCGGGCTCGGGCACCTCGCGCGCGACCGCCGCGTTGACGGCCGCCAGCGCTGCCACGCCCGCGCCCGCAGCGCCGCCCGCGAGCAGTCCTCTCCAGAATGTTCGGAGCTTACCCATAGAGAGGTCGGAGGTCGGAGGTCAGAGGTTAGTAAAAGTCAAATACTGACCTCTAACCTCCGACCTCCGACCTCTTAGATGAAGGCGAAGTCGAACTGCTCTTGATGAACGTGTTCGTCTGCGGTGATGTCAACGGGGCCGAGGTATGCCTCGATCTCGCCGAGCACGTCGCGCTCGGTCGAGCGCAGGGCGCGCGCGACTTCGGGGTTGAGACGAAGCGTGGTCTGCTTGAAGTTCTCGCCCTCGTTGGCGCGCGCAAGCCTGCGCGACTCTTCGAGCACTTCGTAGCAGATGGTCTGCGCAGACTTCACCAGCCCCGCGCCCGTGCAGTACGGGCAGGGCGTGCAGAGCGTGCGCTCCAAAGACTGCTTGACGCGCTTGCGCGTCATGATGACGAGGCCGAAGTCGTTAAAGGAGAGAACCTTCGTCGGCGACTTGTCGTGGCGGAGCGCGTCCTGCAAGGCTTGCAGCACGCGTGCGCGATTGCGCCGCTCCTCCATGTCTATGAGGTCGAGGACGATGATACCGCCGAGGTCACGAAGCCTGACCTGACGCGCGATCTCGTCAACCGCCTCCATGTTGGTGCGCGTGATTGTGTCTTCGAGACGCGTGCCGCCACGGCCGACGAACTTGCCGGTGTTCACGTCAATGGCGACGAGCGCCTCGGTCTGGTTGATGACGAGATAGCCGCCCGACTTGAGCCAGACACGCGGCTTGATGGCCTTATCTATCTCGGCCTGCACGCCGTAGGTTTCGAGTATCGGCTCCTCGCGCGTGTGGAGCTTGACGCGGTTGACGAGACGTGGCTGGATGCGGTTGATGAACTCGACGACTTCGAGGTACTCCTCTTCGCTGTCAACGCGGATAGCGGTGAAGTCGTCGGAGAGCTGGTCGCGCAAAAGTCGCTGCACGAGGTCGAGGTCTTTGTGCGCCATAGCCGGGGCCTTGGCGCGCTCGGCGCTCTTGCGTATGTCGCGCCACGTGCGGATGAGATAGCGCGCGTCGTCGCGCAGGTCTTGCTCGCTGATGCCGACGCCTGCGGTGCGGACGATGAAGCCGCCCGAGGGCACATCCTCTTCTTTGACGATTGCCTGTATGAGCTTGCGCAGACGCACGCGCTCTTGATCCGACTCGATCTTGCGCGAGACGCCAACGTGCTCGATGGTCGGCATGTAGACGAGGAAGCGGCCGGGGAGCGCGATGTGCGAGGTGATGCGCGCGCCCTTCGCGGCGATGGGCTCCTTGGCTATCTGGACGATTATTTCCTGACCCTCGCGCAGAAGGTCTGTAATCATCGGCTGGCGCTCGCGCCTGCTGCGTCCGCCGCCGCCGCTCTCACGCGGAGCGCGTCCGCCTTCACGACTACCTTCACGACTACCTTCACGACTAGCTTCACGACCGCCCTCGCGTCCGCCTTCGCGGGCCACGTCACGACTGCCTTCACGACTGCCTTCACGGCTGGCTTCACGTTCGCCGCCGCGACTGGTCGCGCGACTGCTTTCACCACGACTCTCACGGTTGCGGTCGCTGCCACTGCGCGCGCCTTCACGACTGCCCTCGCGACCTGCCTCGCGCTCGCGACCACGACCACCGCGCTCGCGCCGTTCGGCGTGTGGGGCGGCGGGTGCGGGTGCGGGGGCCTGTGGCTGTTGAGCAACTGGTGCGGGAGCCTCGGCCTCGACGACGACCTCTGCTGCGCCGTTGTCGTCCGGGGCGATTTCAGTGGCCGCGTCGTGGCCGTTGCCATTCTCTTGCTGCTCGCTGCCGGGCGCACCACCCGGCTTGCGGCGACGACGACCGCCTCGGCGCGCGAACTCGCCGCGCGAGCGGCGTTGCGTCACGCTCGCCGCTGAGTCTTCGCCTTCACCGCTTTCGCCGCCCGACTTCTTGCCGCGCTTCGAGCCGCCCTTCGAGGCCGTGGCCTTCGAGCCTTTGGTTGCGGACTTCTTCGATGCGGATTTAGATGAGCCGCCTGCCGCGCGCTTCTTTGAAGCGGCCTTGCCCTCTTCGCTCACGCCTTCGGCTTCGGACTGCGAAGCGGTGGTGGTGGTGGTCGCACCTTTCTTCGAGCCCTTCTTTGAAGCGGCGCGCGATGCGGTAGTCGTGGCTGCTGCGCCCTTGCCGCCGCGCTTCCTGCTTGAAGAAGTATCGGCAGCCTTCTCGTCATCGCTCACGCGCTCGAAAGCCTGCGTGCCCGCGAAGGCGTCGGCACCCGCTTCGTCCTCGACGAACTCCGCGACCGCCGCTGCCACTTCGGGCTGGACTGAGTGAAGCCGCGCGTGTGTGGCGTCGGATGCTTCGGCGTCGCTGTCAACGATACGCTCGAAGCCGCCGCCCGACGACGCACCGCCGAGAAGCGATCCGACCTCAGCGGTCGTCGTCGGTTCCATGTCGAACTCGACGGCGCGCGTCTGGTCGCTCAGGCGCTCCTGAAGCCGCGCATCCTTGAAGGCCGAGCCGAACTCAGCGGCCGACTCCTCCTCGTCCACGACGCGCTCGAACGAGTCGGCGGCGGCGGCGAAGGGAGTAGAGACATCATCAGCACCGAAGCCTTCCGATCCACGTGGGAAAGAGACGCCCGGCGGGACTTCACCCGAGGTGGAAGCGGGCGTGCCGCTCTCGGCCTCTGTGCGCTCGCCGCGCCTGCGTCTGCCGCGACCTCGTTCGCGCTTGCGCCCCCCGGCCTCTTCCGACTCCTGCGGTGTGGCGGCAGCGGGAGTGGTCGCTACGGGCGCAGGCGCTTCTTCGTCCGCGACATGCTCGGCTAGTGCGGCGTGCTGCGCGTCAGCGAGGAACGGCTCTTCTTCGGACTCGCCCTCGGGCTCGGCCTCTTCCTGCGCCTTTTCGACCGCGCGCTCGCGCTCGACCCGCGAGCGTTCGATGCGCTCGACGGCGGCGCGTTGCGCGGCCTCGTCGTCCGCGCCCTCGGTCTTCTTCTTGTCTACGACGATGCGCTCGAACTCCTCCTCTTCGTCGAAGAAGTCCGAGACATAGAGGAAGGCGTCGCGCTCTAAGCCGATGTCTACGAAGGCCGACTGCATGCCGGGGAGCACGCGCATGACGCGCCCCTTGTAAATGTTTCCGACTATCCCCTGGCTACTCTCGCCGCGCTCGATATAGAACTCGGTGACGCGCCCGTTCTCGACGATAGCGATCTTCTTCTCGCGCCCGTTGACGCTGACAATCATCTCTTTCGACATCTGTGTGAAACCGTCTCCTCGAAGGTGTGCTGTAGTGGCGCGCGCCGCGTGCCCCACCCGTGGCGGGGGCCGCGCGCGCGCCGTGCAGAACTGTGGTGGTGATGCCCGTCCCTTGTGGGCGGGCGCGTGAGAGAGCGTCGGCCCCGCGGGCCGACGCCGTTAGTGGAAGGTGTATTTGTCGGAATGTTCCCGGTGCTTACGGCTAAGCGAAGACGGCCGCAGGCGCAACTGCGCAGACGCATCGCGCAACGTGCGCGCCGCCTGCACCGTTCTACCCGCCGCGCGCCGCAGGAGGCATAGACCTCCCCCGCGCCGAAGCGTACCGAACTGTTCACTGGAAACTCCGTCGCCGAGCCGTCCTTCGCGCGTCGGGTCGCGAGCATTCGTCCTTCAACGACTCGGCTCTCGGCCTTCGCAGCCCGTCGGGCGCGAGCGCACACCATGCGCACTCAACGTCCCGCCGTTATGGCGGCTCTTGCGTAAAACTTTTCAAACGAGGCTCGAAGCCCTTCGGCGCGTGCGCCCGAGGCGGTCGCGCCCGGCGGCCCCGCAAAAATTCCTTCGACCCTGTCAACTGGAAAGGCGCACCTACCCGCGTTAAAGCTTTCGTGCGTGCGCGCCGTGCCGGAAAGTTTTAGGTTCAGGCAGTAAGTGGACAGGCGCGCTCAGTATAAACGACCGCGCGGCGAAAAGGCGAGCGAAGAAGCGAAGCGCCCGTGTCAGAGTCCCGCTTTCAATTGACGAAGCGACGGAGGCAGACGACGATAGTGGGCTCCGGTTAGAGACCGACGTGTTCAGCCGAGGATGCTGTCGGCGTCGAGCGTCAACGTGCTGACGGATGTTGATGTAAGATTGTCGCCGCGTTTGACCAGCCGAACTTCTCGATACGTTCCGTCAGAGAGTCCCGCGTAAATTTCAACAACGTCTTCGGGTAGGTTGACGAGCCATACTTCCGGAATGCCCGCGCGTGCGTAGAGCGGTACCTTCACCTCGCGGTCGTACCCGACCGAACTGTCGGCGACCTCGACGACGAGCAGAACATCCGACGGCCCGGGGTTAGCCTGCGAGTAGAAATCATCTCGCCTCTTAAGCAGAGCAACGTCGGGCAATGGCTCGGAGTAGTCGTTAACCTGCACGGGATTCTGCACCCAGACGATTGCAACGTCGCGCGCCGAGTTCCCCAGAAGCTCGGTCAGTCTGCCGACACAAGCCGCGTGGCGGCTGCCTATCGGATTCATCTCGATGATCTCGCCTTCGACCAACTCGACGCGGTCGTCTTCCGAGAAGAGACCAGCCGCGGCCATCCTGTAGTATTCGCCGACGCTGAAATGTCGCCTTAAGACTTGAACTGACATGACCCTCTCAACCTCTCGATAGGCTACAGGATAGCACGGGACTGCGAGCGTTCAGGAAGCAATCCGCGGCGTGACACTTACTTGAAGATTCAGTTGACGAAACGATGGAGATAGATGCTGGTGGCGAAGGAGGTGATGACGGAGGGCGGAGATGTTGGTTCGGCGTGCGAGCAGAGTCATCTTTCAGAGTTCATCTTTATCGGGATGTGCCGGTGGAAGCCTGTGTTCAAAGCGAAGCATTTGATTGACTACCCACAATTCTATCGTTGCACGATCCGAGGTTTGACGGTCGGCCAGACGATTGACATCGATGGCTAGCTGATGGATTAGCCTCGTCAACTCTCGCACTTCCTGATGCAACTCTTCGATCTGCTTGTCGTGGTGCGAGACTCTCTGCGCAAGCGTGACGAGTTGCTCCAGCAGTTCATAAATTTTCTTCCACATGAAGCTCCGCCCGAATCTGCTCCATCAGCATGTGAGTTTCCGCGCGCAGGTGAGAGATCCGCTGCTCGCGCTCTTTAACAGCTTCGTCGTTCATACTGCGCAACGCAGTCGATAGTTGCTTCAGTACGATCTCGACCTCGTGCCGGGTGACTTTATGCCCCAACGTCTCCGAAGCTAGTTCGGCAAGACGGCGGCGGCTCACCTGCTTCTCGGCGCGGAGAATGATCTTGACGACCGTGCGCCGCAGCTCGCTTCTCGTCGCGAGAAGGCTTGCCAACAGCTCGTCCTCCTCAAGGCGTTGTAAGACCCTGTCAAGTAACTCTAGG
>JAVXWN010000042.1:0-6719 GCA_032230645.1 Acidobacteriota bacterium
AAGCATCCCCTTCCACAGTCAGCCATTTTTCCACCCGCGCGTGTGCGGGGTCAAGCGGCTACCTCACATCGCGCGTCGCCGCATCACTCGTGCGCTTGGCCCCGAGCAGCCATTCGCGGCCGACGGCGTAGAGCAGCACGGCGAGGATGATGAACGGGATGATGCCGAGCGCATCCGACCACGGCCCGGCGTTGAACGGGTTCGCCTCGCCCCACGCCGCCGTGCTCTTGTTGAAGCCCGCGAACCACGGCACGCCCGCGAGGAACGCGATGATGATGCCAGCGATGGCTCCGCCCGCGATGTACCCGGAGGCCATCAG
The DNA here is from genome assembly GCA_032230645.1 of Acidobacteriota bacterium. GTDB lineage: Bacteria > Acidobacteriota > Blastocatellia > Pyrinomonadales > Pyrinomonadaceae > QHXN01. Next base: position 320 of record JAVXWN010000042.1, read on the forward strand.
CACGCCGGGGCTCTTGTCGCCTTCGGCGACCAGCTCATCTTCGGTCAGGTTGCGATGCGCGAGTCGGCGGCGCAGGTACTTGTCCACCGCCCAGCGCACCGCGCCGCCGACGAAGATCGGCGAAGACGAAGAGAGCGGCAGATAGACTCCGACGGCGAAGGCGAGCGATGGAATGCCCGCCATCTCAAGCACGACCGCTATCATCACACCCAACAGGACGAGCCCCCACGGCAACTCGCGGTTGAGGATGCCCTTGATGATGTAGCTCATCAGCGTCGCCTTCGGCGCGCCGAACTTCTCCACCTCGCGCCCGCCCTCGGTCGCCTTGAAGGTGCCGTTGATGCCGGGGTCAACGAAGTACTTGGGCGTGCCCTGATCGTCAACGAGATACTTGCCCGCGCGCGAGCCGCGCTCGTCCACCTTGTACCAGATGCGGTACTGGTTCGTGTCCGTGATGCCCTGACCTTCGGGCACGGCCTCACGCGTCTGCGACAACTGCGCAGCCTCGGCGCGGACTTCGGCCGGAAGGTTCATCTTCCCCGCGGGCACGTAGACGGTCGCGGCGCTGTTCAGGCTGATGAGGATGGGCCCGAGTATCAGTGCGGACGCGCCCGCGCCGATGAGAATGGCTATCTGCTGCCGCCACGGTGTGGCTCCAACGAGAAAGCCCGTCTTCAAGTCCTGCGAAGTCGTGCCGCCGTTCGACGCCGCGATACAGACGATGGCACCGATTGAAAGCGCCGTGACGTAGTAGCCGGGGCCCGTCCAACCGATGATGAGGAAGATCAAGCAGGTCAAAAGCAGAGTCGCCACCGTCATCCCGGAGATGGGGTTCGACGAAGAGCCAATCTCGCCCGTCAGCCGCGACGAGACGGTGACGAAGAGGAAGCCGAAGGCCACGATGAGAAGCGCGCCGAGCAGGTTGAACTGTAGATGTAGCTGCGGGATGAGCATGATCGCCGCGATAAGCACGATGATGCCGCCCAACACGAACTTCATCGACAAGTCCTGATCGGTGCGCGGCGCAGTCGAAGAAGCCGCCTGCCCGCCGCGCAAGTCGCGCAAGCCTCCCTTCAACCCATGCCAGATGGTTGGGAGCGAGCGTGCGAGACTGATGATGCCGCCCGCCGCGACCGCGCCCGCGCCGATGTAGAGGACGTATGCATTGCGTATCTGGTCGGGATCCATCCCACTGATTGGCGTCGTGCCCGGCGGAACGATGGTCTGGCCGAGATACGGGCCGAAGAAAGAGATCATCGGGATAAGCACGAGGTACGCGAGCACGCCGCCCGCCGCCATGATCGAGGCGATGCGCGGCCCGATGATGTAGCCGACGCCTAAAAGCGCGGGTGACGACTCGACCGAGATGGATGCGTTGCGGAACGGCTCGCCGAAGATTTTGGTCGGATACTCCTTCCAAGCAAAGAACGCCTTCATCAATGTCGTGTAGACGAGCCCGATGCCGAAGCCCGCGAAGATGGTCTTCGCGCCCGTATTCGACGCATCGTCCACGCCCGAGCGTGCCCACTCGGCGCGCGCGGCGTCCGAAGCCTGCGCGCGCGACTCGTCGGACGCGCCCGCCTTCAATACTTCGGCGCACGCAGTCCCCTCGGGGTACTTCAAAAGCCCGTGTTGTTGCACGATGAGCGCGCGCCGCAAGGGAATCATCATCAGGATGCCGAGCAGCCCCCCCAAAGAGGCGACGAGAATGGGGCGCGTCAACTCAAGGTCGAAGCCGAGAATCATGATGGCCGGCATCGTGACGCCGACGCCGAAGGCGATTGATTCGCCTGCGGAGCCTGCGGTCTGCACGATGTTGTTTTCGAGGATGGTGGCATTGCGACCGCCCATCTTTGAAAGTATCCGGAAGAGCGTGATCGAAATGACGGCCACAGGAATCGAGGCGCTCACGGTGAGGCCGACCTTCAGCACGAGGTAGAGCGACGACGCCCCGAAGATCATGCCGAGGATGGTGCCAACGATGACGGCGCGCACCGTTAACTCGGGCATCTGCGTCCCGGCATCTATGTACGGGCGATAGGCGACCGTGTGCTCTGCGTCGGGCTTGAAGCCGACAATGTCCGGGTACTCGTTCGTCGCGGCAACCTGCTGCTTGGCAGGGTCAAGTGCTTCAGACGACATCAGAAGTGACCTCCGACCAGATTCTTGTTCGAGCTAAAGGGGAAGAGCCTTTATGGGGATCGTGGCGCTACTTTACACGGGACGCGCGCGCGGAAGCAAGAGGCAAGTGATGAGTGTTGAGTGTTGAGTGTTGAGAAAAAAACAGCGAGCCTTGTCTGTTCTTATCACACATCGCTCATCATTCATCACCTGCTTACGGCTTGCGGATGTGCCGGGGCGAAAGCCCGCGGCTCACGGTCGCGCGCATGCGTTGTGATAAACTCGGCGCTTCCCGGGTCTTTCAGCTCTTCCAACTCAAACTGAGGACGCCCGAACACTCCGATGCCGAAGCACCTTTTCTCCTGCGCTCTGCTGCTGCTCTTACTGCTTACGCCCGCCGCTTCGCACGTCGCGTCGGTGCCCGCGCAGACGCCGAACGTGGTGGCCGCAATCAACGCGGTGCCCGCGCCCGAGGACGTGCTCGGCTTCCGCCCCGGCGACGACCGCAAGCTCGCGGGCTGGTCGCAGACAGTCGAATACTTCCGCCGTCTCGCCGCGTCGAGCCCGCGCGTGCGCTTCGAGGAGCTGGGACGAACGACCATGGGCGCGCCCTTCATCGTCGCGACTATCAGCGCGCCCGAGAACCTCGCGCGGCTCGAAGAGTACAAAGATATACAGCGTCGCCTCGCAGACCCGCGCACGCTCGGGCCCGCCCCTGACCGCGCGGCCGAAGAGTTGATACGTCGTGGCAAGACCATCGTGCTCATCACGTGCGGCGTCCACTCGAACGAAGTCGGCTCATACCTGTCAGGGATGCTTATCGCGCACCGCCTCGCCTCTTCGGACGAGCCCGAGGTGCGGGAGATTTTACGCAACACAATCGTCCTGCTCGTCCCTTCTTTGAATCCGGACGGCGTGGACATCGTGAAGAGTTGGTACGACCGCACGCTCGGCACGCCGTATGAAGGGACGAACCCGCCCGAGCTTTATCACAAGTACGTCGGCCACGACGACAACCGCGACTGGTACGCCTTCACGCAAATCGAGACCCGTCTCACCGTGGACAAGGTTCACAACGTCTGGCACCCGCAGATCGTCCACGACATACATCAGCAAGGGCCGTATGGCTCGCGTCTATTCCTGCCGCCTTACATGCAGCCGGTCGAGCCGAACGTGCCTCGCCAGCTTGTCGAGGGCTATACCGAACTCGGTCACTTCATGGCCGACAACATGCTCAGGGCCGGATTCAAAGGCGTCACGTGGGATTCGACCTACGACGCGTGGACACCCGCGCGCGCCTACTCGCACTATCACGGCGGCGTTCGCATACTCTCCGAGACGGCCTCGGTCAACATCGCCACACCTCTTAACGTCACGCCCGAACAGCTACGCGCGGGCGAGGGCTACGACGCGCGGAAAGAGACGCCCAACTTCCCCGTCGCGTGGCACGGCGGCGAGTGGCATCTGCGCGACATCACGAACTACATGACGACCGCCGCGTTTGAACTGCTCAAGCATGCCGCGCGCAACCGCGAGGCTTGGCTCCGGCGCTTCTACGCCATCGGCAGAGAGGCCGTAAGGCCACGCACATCAGGCGAGTTGTGGGGCTTTAGAGTTAAAGCCTCGGCAAACACCATTCACTTGCTCGATATATTTGATCGGGCAGGAGTCGAATACACGTGGCTGGCCGGTGAGAAGCCCGTGACGATAGAAGGCACCCTACCTTTCACGCCGACGATGACTTACCCCGGCCCAACAATCATCGTCCCCGTGGCTCAGCCTTACGGTTCCTTCGCAAAGGCAATGCTTGAAGCGCAACATTACCCTGACCTCCGAGACCCAAGCGGCCACCCCATCCCTCCTTATGATGTGACGGCACATACACTCCCGCTGCTCATGGGCATCGAAGTCGCCCCTATCGCTGCGCCTTTCAAGGCTTCATTTCCAAAGAAGGTAAACATCCGGAGGGCGATTCCCGACTGCTTGCTTTCGCAGCGCAGGGAGATAGCAGTCTACAAATCACACGTGCCTTCAATCGATGAGGGCTGGACGAGATGGGCGTTGAAGTCTTCCTGCAACGAATTCGAGGAGATTACGGATGAAGACATCCGGCGCGGGAATTTTGAGCAAAAGACCGCGTTTCCCGATTACCTTACGAAGATGTCGAGAGACAAAGACCTTCGGTACAAAACCATCATCATCCCCGACCAGTCGCCGCGCACGATTCTCGAAGGCTACCGGAAGGGCACGATGCCGGAGGAGTTGACGGGCGGTTTGGGCAAAGAAGGTGTGAAGGCTCTGCGCGAGTTCGTCGAGGGAGGCGGAACGCTCGTCACCTTAAACGACGCTTCGGACTTCGCCATCGAGCAGTTCGACCTGCCCTTGCGCGACGTGACCGAGGGACTCAAGCGCACCGAGTTCTACTGCCCCGGCTCTATCTTGCGCACCATCCTCGACACCACGCACCCCATCGCCAAAGGGATGCCGCGAGAGTCTATCGCGTGGGTCGAGGACTCGCCCGTCTTCGACATCAAACCCGAAGCGGCGCGCGCGCGCGTGCGTGTCATTGCGCGTTACCCCGACTCGGGGACGCCGCTTCTCTCGGGATGGCTGTTGGGCGCGGAGAGGATTCGCGGCAAGGCCGCGCTCGTCGAAGTCGGCCTCGGGCGTGGCCGCATCTATCTCTTCGGCTTCCGCCCGCAATATCGCGGCCAATCGCTCGCCACCTACCCACTTCTCTTCAACGCCGTCGCTCCGCGCTAATGGGGAGACAAGCGTTAAGAGCGGAAGCCCCACCGTCTCTTATGACTTGGCGACGTTGACGATTGCCAGAACGAGCGCGCCGATGAGAACGAGCAGGTAGCTGAGGAAGTAGCCGACGACCAAGAGCAACGAGGCGAGCAGCGTCCGCACACTGCCGAGACGATAGACGGCGCGCACGGCGAAGAACATGTAGACGATGTCTACGAGCCACTTGACGACCGCGATAAGGACGTTCACGCCGCCCGGCTTGATGCCGATGAAGAAGTAGACGGGCCAGAGCAGCACGAGCACCATTGTCGAGAACGAGACGTAGTGCATCGAGAAGACGAGGTGCTCGACGAAGTAGCGGCGCGAGAAGATGAAGACGAGTTGCAGCACCAGCGCGAACCCGCCGACGAAGAACAGCGGCGAGAACGACATGAACCGCTGCCACTTCTCGTTGAGCCGGTCGAAGAGCGCCTCCGTTTCTATGTGCTTCTTCGCGGCGAAGCGGTCGAAGAGCTGTATCGTGTCTTCCCGCTTGCTCTGATTGATGAACTTCTCAATGTCGTACATCGAGACGGGCTTGTAGACCGAGTAGGCGAACAGGCTCAAGGCCAGAATGCCGAGGCAGAGGTTGAGCGGCTTGAGGTAACGCTTGCGCCGCCCCGCAATCCACTCGTTCGTGAGGAAGCCGGGGCGGAACACGAGCGCCCAGATGGTGTGGAAGAGCTTCGAGTGCTCGACGCTCATCAACTCCTGCGCCGCCTCGTCGAAGAAGTGGTGCACGGAGAGGTCGCGGCTCTCAAGCCGCTTCTCGCCGCACAGGTAGCAGTAGTGGCCCGCAAGCGTCTCGCCGCACTCCGGGCACGATGCCGCTGCCGTATCGCCCGCGCTCACGCCCGCCTCTCGCGCCGCGCCCAAAGAATCTGCGCCCACGGCGTTCGTCGTCACGTCCACGTGTGCGCCCGCAACCGTTCGCACGCCTTCCATCACCACGTCACCTCTCTTCGTCGCCGCCGCCGCGCACCGAGCCTGCAATCTTCTTGCGCGTCGTCTCGCCGGTCTCAAGGACTGGGATGCCCTCATCAACTTCGGAGTGCGGGCGCGGGATGACATGAACGCTGATGACCTCGCCCACGCGCCGCGCGGCGGCCGCCCCCGCGTCAACGGCCGCGCGCACCGCGCCCACCTCGCCGCGAACGATGGCCGTCACCAGCCCCGCGTCAATCTTCTCATAGCCCACCAGCCGCACGTTGGCAGCCTTGACCATCGTGTCCGCGGCTTCGATCATCGCCACCAGCCCACGGCATTCGACCATTCCTAGTGCTTCCACCTCTCTCGCCTCCTCAATCCGTCTACACGACAGCGACGAACATCACGCGCCGCGACGGTAGACAAGTTTTATCTCCTGCACGCCCATCTGGCCGCTGCTTAGGGCGGTCGTGTTCGTCAGCGTCTTCCCATCCGCAGAGACCTGCCACTTCTGCGTCACGTCCATCTCGACTCCGGCGGCACCGTTCTGCCCCGGCCACGT
>JAVXWN010000051.1:0-10475 GCA_032230645.1 Acidobacteriota bacterium
GGTGAGCAGTTCGCCGAAACGATTGCGCGAACTGCTCACCGCTCGCTTGCTCACTTAGCTGGCGCGGCGAACCTCGAAGGTCTGCTCGCGCTGGTGGAGCCCCTTGAGGTGGTCAATGAAGCTGGAGGCGGCGCGCTTCGACAGCTCCTCGGTGCGCACGCGCATCACCTGTTGGCTCTCCTCGTCCGGGTCAACTCCGGCCTCGCGTGCGAGCGCGCGAATCATGCCGAGTTGCTTCGGCGTGACGAGGTCGGCCATTGACTTCGCCAGAGGGTCTTTGGGGAACTCGCCGGGCTGCGGGCCCGCGCCTTCGCGCTCGATGACTTCGGACTCGCGCTGGTAAAGCTCGCGCGCGATGCCGAACTTGATGGCGGCGCGCTTCAAGGCGTCGTGCTCGGCCTTCTTGATGCCGGTCTCGTTTTCGGCGTTACCCGTGCCGACGCCTTCGCGCGTGACGCCTTCAATCGTGATGGCGCAGGTGACGGCCACCATCTCGCCGATTTGGACGATGCCGCGAACGGCGTGCGACCACGTTGGAGCAACGCGGTCGAGGATGTCTGCGACGGCGTGCCACTCGACGTACTCGACCATGTGCAGGTTGCCGTTGCGGTCGCGCCAGCCCTCGCGCTGCTTGATGAGGCGCGGGTCTACGGGCTGCTTCAAGGTACTCAAGGTCTTCGCGAACGAGAGCGGCACGACCGTCGCGGCCGGTTGCTGCTGCTCGTACTCTTCGGCGGTGATGAAGTCCTGCTCGTCCGAGCCTGTCTGAACGTGTGCGGTTGCTTTCTTCGTCATCTCTTCTGGCTCCTCTGTCTCTTCGTGTTCCGCGAGCGAACGCTGTGGGGCTTCGGTCTCGGGCTGGAAGGCTTTGACCTCGGCCACCGGCTGCTCGTTCTGCTCCCGTACAAAGCGCGGCGCTTTGCGCGGAGCCCGAAGTTGGGACTCCGCGGCAGCCTCGCCGAGCTTCTCGGATGCGGGTTGCGTTTCGGTGTTGGGCCGCACGGCGGCCACAACTACTTGCTCGGGAGTCACGCCCTGCGCCTGCGGGGCGGAAAGCTTCGAGGGCTGCGCCTGCTTGGCCGCGGCCTCGGTGTTCTTGTTGAGAACCGCGTGCTTGACGGCGAGGATATGCTCGCAGCGATAGCGCGCGTCTTCGGCCGACTGCTCCTCGAACTCAAGGCAGGTGCAGCGCACCCGGCCCGCCTCGTCGCGCCAGACCTCGTAAGAGGCGCGACGGCCTCTGAGCGTCGGCGTGGTGACGCGGAAGCGGTCGCCTTCGCGATTGACGAGTCCCATCGCGGCGATTCCCTGCGCACGCTTGTCGCGCATCAAAGCTTTCTTGTCGAGTACGGCAGTCATGGCTTTCAAACTCCTTCGGTAAAGCTCTCGGAAACTCTTTTCAGGCGGCCTTCTCAGCGGGCATCTGCGTGACCCGCTCGACCGCTTCGGGCTGCACGACGAGCATGGCGGCGCGCTCCTGCAAGCGACGCTCAAGCTCGACGACCCTCTGCTCCAACTCCTCGACGCGCCGCCCCTGCCGGTGCAGGGTCTTGAACAGGCCGTCGAATGTCTCCCAGATCACGTCGCTCACCTTTAGGTTTCACTCCTTCAAATCTCAGAGCGTTTGCGCATGCAGCACAACGCTCTGTTTCATACGTGAAACAGTGTACCACGGGTTCCGTGTTGTTGCAAGCATAAAACAAGGTCTTGCGCAGGAAATTTTCTTGTGCTATGTTGGGGGTCGAAAGGGTGGGCGCACCCGTCCGTGTAGGTCGGGTGACGCACCGCCGAAGGAGGCCGAAGAAGATGGCAGATCAGTCAAAAAGTTTAGTCAACACGGTGGAACTGGGCCGCGCTATACGTCGCAAGCGCGAGGAGATGGGTCTTTCTTTGAGGGACGTAGCCGACGAGACAAGTGTCTCGGCCTCGACGCTCTCGCGCATCGAGAACGGCACGGGCAAGCCCGACGCCGACAACATCGCGCGTCTCGCGACATGGCTCGACATGCCGATGGAGCGCGTCATGGGCGCGCGCCGGACAGAAGAGGGCACGGACAACTCCGCGGTCGTCTACTTCCCGCACGAGGCCATGCCCGACATCGTCGAGGCGCATCTGCGCGCCGACCGCAACCTCACGCCCGAGACCGCCAAGGCGCTCTCCGAACTCTTCCGCGTCGCCTACACGCAATTCAGCGCGCCCGGCACCGACACACGCGGCCGCAAAGGTCGGAAGTAGCACACACGGCAGCACAACTCGGACTGAAGCTTATAGGGGCGCTCGACTCACCTTGAGTCGAGCGTCTTTTATTTGAATGGAGAGAAGAGCATTTGCAGGTATAATCTGAGCCGTGGATACGGAGAAGCTGCCGCCGACATTTAAGGGGAGACAGTATGAGGTTCGCGCGTTGGGGTTGCGCGACTTCGCGGGGTTGCGTCGGGAAGACGAGCCGCTCGACCCTTTCGAGCTGGCTTACTTTGCGAAGCTGATGGTCATCAACTTCGACGAGATCGCGGGGCTGTCGGAGCAGACGCGCGAGCATCTGTTGGGCGTGGGACAGAACGATTGGTCGGGCGGGACATCTTCGCGGCCTTTGCCAAACGGGTGGCGGCTGGTCATCCTCAACCCGAAGCACGGGCGCGCGCGCAACAACGCGACTTTGATGGAGGAGGTCTGTCACGTCTTCCTCGGGCACAAGGCGAACCGGCTCTCGATTGTGGCGCAGAACAAACAGGGCAAGACGGCCGCGCGCGACTATAACGAGGCGGACGAGGAAGCGGCATACGCCGTCGGCGCTTCGGCGCTCGTGCCTTACGCGGGACTGCGAAGGCTTCTGAAGCGGGGCAAGTCTTCAATCGAGATGGCGCGGCACTTCGGCGTGAGCCGCGAGTTGATTGAGTACCGTCTGAAGGTCTGCCGTCTGTGGGCCGAGTACCGCGAGCGACATCCGGAAGAGGACGCCGCGCGCGAGTCGCGCCGAAGGGCTTTCGCCGCCGCCAGCGTCGAACGTAACGGCGGTGCCGGTTAAAAACGGGAAGCTCAAAACTAAAACGCGAAGTTCACAAAGATGAAAGGCACGCTTCTCTTTTCAAAGGGCGTGCCTTTCATCTTTTGTGGAGCAGTCGTCGCCGCGCGTCTTACTACTGTGCTTGCGCGCGGCCCGATTGTATGAGGCGCTGGCGCGCGGTGTTGCCGGGCACGGCGATGTGCGTCGCGGGGTCGTACTCCTTGCCGACGGCGGGGCTGTCCTGCGGCACGTAAATCTCGACGCGCGTTGAACTGTAACCGGAAGGAATGTAGCGCACGTAGTAGCCATCCGGATGCACAGACCAGCGACCCGAAGGAACCTCTTGACTCCCCGGCCCGAGCGGCGCAGAGCCGGAGAGCACCGCGACGCGCTCCATCTCGGCGTAGGACGCGCCGGGCGTCGTCAACATCTGGCGCAGGCTCGCCTCGGCCTGTGCAATCTGTCGCAGAGGTTCGGGCACGCCGCCGAGTGCATCGGTCAGTGCGTTACCGGAGAGCGCGTCGAGCGCGCTGCGGTTGAGCGAGGCAAGCTGGCGCGGCGTGAGCAGGCGCGCGGCCGTCTGCTTCAACTCGGAAGACAAGTCCTCAAACTTCGCGCGCGCGATGATGGCCCAGAGCAAGACCTGTATGTCGTGTTGCTGAATCTCGGGGTGCTGTACGGAGTTGCGGACGATGGACATGACGGCGTCTTCGGCCGGGCCCTTCGGAGGCGCATAGAGATAACCGTCGCCACCGCCGGGCCCGTGCGTGCCCGCCTTGAGACAGTAGCTCTGCGTCTGCATCTGGTAGTAGCCGGGCTGGAGGACGAAGCCGCCGTTGAGCGTGCGCTGCAAGGTCATCAGCGAGCGCCCCGGCTCGCGCGGCGTGAAGCCGTCCTTCGTGGAGTCGCCCCAACGTGCGTCGGGCAGGCTGGTCGTAATCGGCTGCTTGTCGCCGAGCAGGTTGGGCGTCTTCTTCTTCAGCTTGTCGCCTAAGCCGCCCAGACCGCCGAGTTGCGCGGAGGCCGAAGCGGCGCACGCCGCGACCATGAGAAGGGCGCAGACCACGTTCGCGGCCGAGCGTCGAAAACTTGGGTTGTGCATTGAAATTTGAACTTCTCCAAAGGGGTTGAAAGATACCGCAGTGCGTGGATGTTAACGTGTGGCGAAGGGTTCGGGCAAGTTAAAGCAAGAGGCATTCGCCGTTGACGCTGAAGGGACGAACGTGCAAGCTTCGTCACGGGATGCGAGGGGAAATAACACCGAGCGCGGCGTGGGTCAAGACCCTTTTTTTCAAAGTCGTCCGCCCTCTGTCGGCCCGTGCGCAAACGATAATCGGCGAGCCCGGCGGAGACGGCCGCCCTAGTCGGGGCGCGACGAAAATAAGGCCGCGCCTCTTTCCTTTTCGCGACGGGTTTATTACTTTCTGACGCATGACGGCCGAGGGCGGGAAGACAGAGGAGCTACGTGGGCTGCGCGACGAGATCAAGCGGCGCATAGACTATCGCTGCTTCTACCTGCGCTACTGCCCCGAGGCGCGTGCAACGGGCTCGCGTCTCCAATCGCTCTGCCCCATCCCCGCGCACGCGCACAGCGGCCGGGGGCACCCAAGCCTCTCGATAGACCTTCAGCAGGGACTCTTCAACTGCTTCTCGCGCGACGAAGGCGGCGACGCCATCACCTTCTACGAGTTGATGCACGGCGTCAGCTACGCGCGCGCAGTTCGCGAGCTTGCGCGCGAGCTTGGGCTCGGCAGTCACAGCAGTCGCAAAGGACGACAGCCTTCGCTCGCCTCCGTCTCTGCGCCCGACGCCTCGGACTCTGATTCGGAGAGCTTCGAGCCGCTCGACTTCGAGCAGACCGCAGCCGTCTGCGCGCGCTTCCTCGAAGTCTGTCGCACCGAGGATCAACTCGAAGGCATCAACTATCTCGCGCGCCGTGGCATTGACTTGGTCACGATGCGACGCGTCGGCGTCACCTACTTTCCGCGCCGTGCTTACCGCCGCGTGATGCGCCGGATGCTCGACGGCTTCGACGTTGAAACGCTCCGGCGCGCGGGACTCTTCAACCGGAAGGAGCACCTGACGTTCTATCATCACCGTCTGCTCTTTCCTTTCTTCGTCGAGGGGCGTCCCTGCTACCTGCAAGCGCGGACGACCGCGGCGGGTGTCGAGCCGCGCTGGCACAACATGCGTGGGCACGTCCCCGCGCTCTACAACGCCGACTCGCTCGCACGACTCGCGAGCGGCTCGGTCGTCTATCTGGTCGAGGGCTTCACCGACACGCTCACGCTCGTCGCGCGCGGCTTCGCGGCGGTCGGTCTCGTCGGCGCGGGCGGGCTCAAGGAGGAGTGGCTTGCGCCGCTTGCGCGCTTCCGCGTCGTCGCCGCGCTTGACCCCGACGCCGCGGGCCGCCGCGCTGCCGCGCGCTACCGCGAACTCTTCGCCGCGCGCGCCATGGGCCTCGCCGTCGTCCAACTGCCCTCGGACGTTAACGACTTCTTCCGCCAGCACCCCGCAGCCGCGCTTGAGTTGGAGCTGCTGACGGAAACAGCAATCGAAAGGATGAGGACGCAGGGATGAGGGATGAATAAGGGAGAGCTTGCCTTTCATTCATCCTTCATCCCCCATCCTTCATCCCTTCCTTCATCCCTCATCCCTGTTATAATTCCCCGCCTATGTCCGAAGAGACCGCAAACGTGAGCGTGAAGGCGACGGGGCTGACCATGGAGGGCAAGCTGCGCCTGCTGCTTGAGATTACGAGGAAGATCAGCCGCTCGCTCAATCTTGAAGAGGTGCTGGCGCAGGTGATGAACACGCTCGACTCGCTCTTGCCTTACGACGCGGCGGGCATCTACATCATCCGTCGCGACCCGCACCTGAGCGAGGGCGGCACGTCCTCTCTGGTCTTCCACGCCGAGGCCGTGCGCGGCTATGACATCGAGGAGTTGATGGAGCTGCGCCTGAAGCTCGGCGAAGGGCTCATCGGCTGGGTGGCGCAGACGGCCGAGGCGGTGGTCGTTCCCGACGTGCGCGAGGATGCGCGCTACGTCAACGCGCGCAAAGAGACGCGCTCCGAGGTGGTTGCGCCCATCATCTCGAACGATTCGGTCATCGGTGTCTTCGACCTCGAATCGGACGACCTCAACGCTTACACCGAAGACGACCTGCAACTCTTGACGCTGCTCGCCTCGCAGGTCGCCATCATCGTCGAGAAGGCGATGCTGCACGATCAACTGGTCGAGAAGAAACGGCTCGAAGCTCAACTCGAAGTCGCCCGTCAGGTACAACTCGCGCTGCTGCCCGAGCGCGACCCGGAAGTGGAAGGCTTCGACATCTCGGCTTACAACTTCTCGACCGAAGAGGTCTCGGGCGACTACTACGATTTCGTCAAGCCCTACGAAGACCACCTCGGGCTCGTCATCGCGGACGTTTCGGGGAAGGGCGTGCCCGCCTCGCTGCTGATGGCATTCCTGCGTGCCTCTTTGCGCGCGGCCATACACATCGGCTACGCGCCGAACGTCGCGATGGGGAAGGTCAACTACCTTCTGTGGGAGTCAATCGAGCAGCACCAGTTCGTCACCGCCTTCTACGGGATGCTCGACGCGACGAACCGCACGCTGGCCTTCGTCAACGCCGGACACAACCCTCTGCTCGTCCTCAACCCTGACGGCAGCCCGCGCTTCGTCGAGCGCGGCGGCCTCCCGCTCGGGCTCTTCAAGGACACGCGCTACTATGAATACTATCTGCCCATTGACTCGGGGCAGACGCTTGTCCTCTACACCGACGGCGCGACCGAGGCGCAGAACCCCGAAGGCGTCGAGTACGGCCGCGACCGACTCGTCGAGGCCGTACTCGCCAGCCGCGACCGCCGCGCACGCGAGATGATTGACTACATCTACAACGACATCTTTGAATGGTCGGGCGGACGCGGCGCTACCGACGACGTAACCTTCGTCATCATCAAGGCGCTCTAATCAAAGTTAAAAGGCGAAGGGCGAAAGTGAAGCAATCTTCACTTTCGCCCTTCGCCTTTTAACTCTCAACTTTAATTCAGTGCGCTGTCGGCGACTCGTGCGCGTGGTCGCCGCCGGGGGCGACGGGCGCGCGGTAGTTGCCAAAGCGGAATTCGGCCTCGGGCACGTCGAAGCTGTAAACGTCGAAGCCATAGGCGTCGAAGTAAGCCACGAGGTCGTCGGCCGAGCGCAGGAAGATCGCGGGCGTGTGGCCCGCGTCGGCGCGTATCTCAAGGATGCGCTCGATGATCTCCAGCGGGGCAAAGATTCTCACGGGGTCACGGTATGTCGCCATAACTCGCTCGCGCCTCCTTTCCCGGCTCGCGGGGCTCGACTTCTGTACGAGCACGCCCCGCGCGTCACTAACTCTGATGTACGCCGAAGCGGGCACAGTTGTTTGCAAGACGAGTGTCATTTCCGTTTCGAGTATTAACGGAAGTTTCCCCACCCGCTCGTCCGCCGCGCGCCCACAAAAAATTTCTCACTTGCCAAGTCGCGGCCGTCTCTGTCATCTTAGACAAGGGAAGCGCCCCGCGGGTTCCAACCCGGCCGCCGCCCCGCCTCATTCTTCATTCTCGAATCAGAGACGCACAACCTTAATATAAATTCCCGGAGCAGATTTGATGAGCACACCGCAAGCGCCTTTCTCCGCGCCGCCGAGTGCGGGCGCGCCCCCGCAGTTGAACTTTCTAAACGTACTACAGCGCATGCTGTCGGTCTCCGACAAGGTCAGCGACCTGATCTTCTCGCCGGGCCGGCCGCCGCAGATCGAGCTGATGGGCGAGCTGCAACCAGTCGCCGTGCCCGGCCTCGAAAAACTTTTGCCCACGCACACCGCCTCGCTCGCCAAGTTGATTATCGGCAACCACCTGACGGCCGGAGACAATCTTGAAAAGCTCGGGTCATCAGACCTCTCTTTCAGCGCGCCGGGGTTTGCGCGCTTCCGCGTCAATATCTTCATGCAGCGCGGCACACACGCCATCGTCATGCGCGTCATCCCGCCGTGCCCGCCACGTTGGAGCGATTTCGACCTGCCGCCGGTCTTGAAGGAGATCGCCGGGCTCAAGAACGGCATCGTGCTCGTCACGGGCCCCACGGGCTCGGGCAAGTCAACGACGCTCGCCGCCGTCATTGACCTCATCAACGAGACGAGGGCGTACCACATCGTCACCATCGAAGACCCGATTGAATTTCTACACACGCACAAGCGTTCGACCATACATCAACGCGAGCTTCACTCCGACACGCCGAGCTTTGCGCTCGCACTGCGCGCCGCGCTCCGCCAAGCGCCGAAGGTCATCCTCGTCGGCGAGATGCGCGACCGCGAGACCATCGAGGTCGCGCTCGAAGCCGCCGAGACCGGGCACCTCGTCCTCTCGACCCTCCACACCGTTGACGCGTCGAAGACCGTAGACCGCGTTGTTGGCGTCTTTCCCAAAAACGAGGAGCAGTCCATCCGCACGCGCATGGCGCAGTCGTTCCGCTTCATCGTCTCGCAGCGTTTGTTGCCGCGCGCCGACCAGCAGGGGCGCGTCGGCGCTATCGAGATTCTGAAGTCCACGGCGCGCACGCGCGAGTACATGGAGCAGGGCGAGCGCGACGGCCGCTCGCTTGTAGACGCGATGGAGCAGGGCGACCTCGACGGCATGCAGACCTTCGACAGCGTGCTCGAAAAGTACGTCCGCGACGGCATCATCAAGAAGGAGGACGCGCTCTCCTACGCGACCAACGCCGGCAATCTACTGCTGCGCCTCAGTGACATGGGCACGCCTGCCGCCGCGATGAATCCCTCCGCGAACGGCGGCGGCAACTCGATGCTCGACATGATCGAATAGAACCCCTCGCGGGGAAAGCAAAGGCGGAAGTAAGGCAAAGCTAAAAAGGTAGAAGGCAAAGGTGAAGATGGATGAGAGCGTGGCTTTCGTCATCAACGGATGATGAAAGCCACGCCCTCTTTTTATCTATTAACTTCTGTCTTCTACCTTTTTACTTTTGCCTTCTCATCGAGTGGGTGCAAAATAGCGGCAACCGTTGTGGCTCCGGAGGGGCATCAAACCACCGTGGCTTTGTCAAAACAGATTGCAGGACGAAAGAGCTTGTCGTCATTACTATCGGCGTTGCTCGTACTGACTGCGGCGCTCGTCGCGGCTCCGGCGGGTGATGCGCGTCGGCAGTCGGGCGGCACAGAGGGCGAGGGCTTCGTTAGTCTCGCGCTCGCGCCGGGCGGCGAGGTGTCCGTCGAGAACAGGCGTGGCGGCGTCTTCGTCGAGGTCTGGAACGAGGAGCAGGTCGGGCTGGCGGCCGTCGTGCATGGCTCGGACGCATCGAAGGGCGCGACCCTTCCGAAGAGTGTGAAGGGTGCGAAGGCTTTGAACGGCGCGCGGGGCGCGAAGCGTGTTGCACAGAGGGGCTTGCCGGTCAGCGTCGAGCGCGTCGGGGATGCTTTAGTGATAAAGGTCGAGCGCGCGACCACCGCTGCTGCTCCGCGTGTTGACTTAAAGTTGCGTGTCCCGGCCTCGGCGCGACTTAAGGTCTACACATCGGACGGCGAGGTTGAGGTGCGGGGCGTTCCGGCCGCGCTCGATGCGCAGACGCTCTCGGGCGACCTTCGGCTCGCGCTGCCACAGCGTTCGAGCGCGAACGTCACGGCGCAGTCGCTCAACGGCTCGGTGGTTATCGCGCAGGGCATCGAGTCTGAGAGTGCGCCCGGGCGCACGCTGCGCGGAAAGTTGCAGACGCGTTTGGGCTCGGGCGGCTCCGTGGTCAACCTCTTCTCGGGTCGCGGGCGCATCAGCCTCGACTCTCTCGGGCGCGGCGCGGAAGAGGTTGAGAGCGCGCGTGTCGTCGAGTCGGGGCGTGGTCTTGAATCGAGCGCGAGCGGCGCGTCAGTGCGTGACGCAGCGCGACCGTCACGTGTGAAGCAGACGCAGGACGACGCACCTTTGAAGGTCGCGCGGCCGCGCCCCGAACCGAGCGAGACGCCGCAAGAGGTTGACGAGGATGAAGTGGTGCGCGTTGAGTCAGACCTCGTCACGCTCAACGTTTCGGTCATTGACCGCGCGAGCGGGCGAGGGCTTCAGGGGCTCACGGCCGAAGAGTTTCACGTCTTCGAGGACAACGTCGAGCAGCACGTCGAGCACTTCGAGACGGCCGAAGCGCCCTTCGACCTTCTGTTACTGCTCGACCTCTCGGGCTCGACCTCGCGTGTGACCGAGACGATACGCGCGGCCGCGCGTCGCTTCGTCGCCGTGACGCGCCCGCAGGATCGCGTCGGCGTCATCGCCTTCGCGGGCGAGGCGTCGGTCGTCTCGCCTCTGACGAGCGACCGCGCCGCGCTGCGCGCATCGCTCGACCGACTCGCCGCGCCGAAGGGCGACACGCGGCTTCACGACTCGCTCGCATACGCGCTCGACTTTCTCGAACGCGGCGCAGACCCCGCGCGCCGACGCGCGCTCATC
>JAVXWN010000079.1:0-7650 GCA_032230645.1 Acidobacteriota bacterium
ACGGGCGCGTCGAGCATGTCGCCCCAGAAGCCCTGCCCGCAGGCGATGCGAATCGTCTCTCTTCTTCTGCTCATAAAAGTCCGTTGAAAGGTATTCGACGGCAGTGTAATTCAAGAGCCCGCCTTTGGGCGAGCCCGGATAAAGAGAGAGGCGGGCGCGGGGCCTTTGAAGAGTCCCGCACCCGCCCGCTTCAGTACAGCACGACTTTCATGCGACGCCGAAGCGCCGCACACGAGCCGAGCCTGCCTGTCATCCGACCCTGCCCAAGCGCGCCGCACGCTTACATCGGCGGGGTCGCGTTCGAGTTATCGCCCGTGTTCGAGTTGGCGTTGGTGTTCATCGTCCCGCGACCGCGACGGCTGCCGCGACGACCGCGAGTGCGACGAGGCTTGGCCGTCTCGGTGCCTGTGCCGGTTCCAGTGGCATCCGCGCCCGGCATGCTCGTGTCGGCGGGTGTAGCCGCGTCGGCTGGTGCGCTCATGTCGGCCGGTGCCGCTGCTGCGTGACGACCACGACGGCCGCCACGTCGTCCGCCGCCGCCTCCACCCGACCCGAACGTCAGCTTAGTGCTCGCGTTCGGCACGGGCATGAGCGTCAGATGGTCGCCGCTCTTGCGCGCGCGCACGTTGGCGACGACGGGCGTCTTGGTCGTCGGGTCGGCCAAGTCCGGGAAGTAGAATGCCGCGCCCGTGTAGCCGCGCGTGGTCACGGCGTAGACGCGGCCGCTATGATTCATCCCCCCGCTCTCAAGCGTGAACTGGTTGCCGGTGATGGTGAGCGTGCCCGGCCCGCTCATCTCGTGCCCGCCCGACATCGTGACGTTGCCCGTGTAGGTGCCGGACAGGTCTGTCTGCTCGCCGGTAACATCGCCGTTCACACTGGCGGGCTGCGCCATGCCCGTGTCGGCGGTCGCGCCCGCGGCAGCCGCTGCGTTGGCTGCGCGACGGCGTCCGCGACGACGTGCGCGACGGTGGCCCTTGTGCGGAGCCATCGTCATGTTTGCATTCTGCGCGCTGTCGCCGGTAGTGCTGCTGTTAGTGTTCTGCGCGAGCACACCGATGTCCGCGAAGACGAGCGCGGCGGTGGCGAAGGCCGCAGAGAGAAAGACGACGAGGAATCTAAGGTTGCTCTTGTTGCTCACGGATGCTTCTCCTCCTGTTTACATCTGCGCGCAGTGACAAAGGCCGGCGCGCGTCAGCGAAAGTGGGAACGACTTCGCGGGTTTCTCCGCCGTGCAGGCGAGTTCGGGATGACCTTCGCCTAACGGCGGAAGGGGAACGGGCTGCTAAAAGCTTGCTTTGGGTTGCCATAGTTTCGCACAACAGCGTCGCCGTTGCACGAATTTTTTTACAACGGCCGCCGAAGTCACCCGGCCGCAAACCGCGTCAGACGAGTGACTGTGGAAGGACGAATGCGCCGAGGTGCGGCCCCGCATAGCTCAGACTCAGCCTCAGCACGAGCGCCAACGCATCGCGCGTCTCTTCGGGAGCGATACAAGCGTCGACGAAGCCGCGCGCGGCCGCGTACTTTGCATCGAGCTGTTGCTCGTAGTCCTCGCGCACGCGCTCCATTTCGGCCTTCAGTTTCTCGTCGGGCTCGGCCCCGGCGCGCTTCAACTTGTCGAGCTGCGTGCCGTAGATGGCCTGCACGGCCGAGTCGCCTTCCATCACGCCCATGCGCCCCGTGGGCCAACTGAAGATGAAGTCGGGATCGAAGCCCTGCCCCGCCATCGCGTAGTAGCCCGCGCCCGATGCGTGATTAATCGTGAGCACGATCTTGGGCACGGTCGCCGTCGCCATCGCCTCGACGAAGCGCGCGCCCGCGCGGATGATGCCGGAGTGTTCGGCTTCGGCTCCGATCATGAAGCCCGACACGTCCTGTAAGAAGAGCAGCGGCGTGCGCTGCCGGTTGCACGTCTCGATGAAGTAAGCGACCTTCTCTGCCGACTCGGTGTAGATGATGCCGCCGAAGCGAGGTGGCTTTCCCTTCTCGCGCACAAGGCCGCGGCTGTTGGCGATGACGCCGACCTGAATCCCCTTGAGCCGCGCGTGCCCCGTTATCATCTCGCGCGCGTAGTCGGCCTGAAACTCGTCGAGGTGGCCGCCGTCGAGTATGCAGCCCAAGAGTTCGCGCGCGTCGTAAGGATGCCGGTGGTCTTCGGGGATGACTTTGTAGAGGTCTTCGAGCGGCCGTGCTCCTTCAAGGCTTTCGGTGATTGAGATGGGAGCCTTCTCGGGTGCGGGTAGCTCCGAGATGATCTCGCGAATCTTCTCGATGCAAGACTCGTCCGACTCTTCCCGATAATGAGCGACGCCGGAAACTTCGGTGTGAGTGCGCGCGCCGCCCAAAGTCTCGTTGTCAATCGTCTGTCCCGTCGCTCCTTTGACGAGGTTCGCTCCGCCCAATCCCATGAACGAAGTCTTCTCGACCATGATGATGATGTCCGAAAGAGCCGGAAGGTATGCGCCGCCCGCAACGCACGGCCCCATCACCGCCGCTACCTGCGGCACACGCAGGTAGCGGCGCATGATCGAGTTGTAATAGAAGATGCGTGCCGCGCCGTACTGTCCGGGAAAGACTCCGCCCTGAAAGGGAAGGTTCACGCCCGCCGAATCCACGAGATAGATGATGGGCACGCGCGAGCGCATGGCAATCTCCTGCGCGCGCAGGATTTTCTTTATCGTCTCGGGCCACCAGGAGCCTGCCTTGACCGTCGCGTCGTTGGCAACGATGACGACCTCGCGACCGCGGACGCGACCCACAGTCGTCACCACACCGGCCGCAGGAGCTGCGCCCTTGTACTGATCATATGCGACGAGCAGCCCAATCTCCTGCGCGTACTCGCCCTCGTCGAGCAGCAGGCGGACACGTTCGCGCGCCGTGAGCTTGCCCTGCTCGTGCTGCTTCTGCGTCTTCTCCGCGCCGCCGCCCGCGCGCAGTCTCTCTTCAAGAGCACGCAGCTCCGCCGTCAACTCGCGCAGGCGCGAGCCCTTCCCGGCTTGAGCCGTCGGTGCTTCAGAACTCATCTCGGTTTCACATCCGGGCGGCGTCTCTCTCTGCAAAAGGGTGGACGCGCGCCGACCGTTCATAAAATTTCCAGAACTTTGAATTGGCTGGAAAATAACACAGCGCGCGGCGCGAAAACAATTGAGCATCGAATCATGCGCTTCCGGCTAAAGTGTTGAAAACGCATGACGGTTACAAAAACGCGTCGAAATAAGGTAAACTTTCCGCCCTGCACACAAGGTAAGTCCGGAGCACTTTTGAGCCGTAACAGACTTTCGCTTTCCGACCGGGTTGGAGGACTGTATTTGGCAGCCGCCGCATTCTATGACCTCGAAGGCACGCTGGTGAGCACGAACCTCGTGCACACGCTCGGCTTCTACGCGCGCAACCAGCAGGGCTTGCTGCGCTCTTTAAAGAAGAGCGCGACGACGCTCGTCAGCATTCCTCTCTTCGCCGTCGCCGACTCTTACAGTCGCATGGTCTTCAACGACATC
This sequence comes from Acidobacteriota bacterium, assembly GCA_032230645.1. Classification (GTDB taxonomy): domain Bacteria; phylum Acidobacteriota; class Blastocatellia; order Pyrinomonadales; family Pyrinomonadaceae; genus QHXN01. Next base: position 3,501 of record JAVXWN010000079.1, read on the forward strand.
TTCTTCCGACGTTACAAGGGCGAGTCGAAAGACCGCCTGCGCTTCTTCGCGCACGACTTGTTCGAGGACGTTCTAAAGCCCGCTGTCTTCCCCGGCGCGAAGGAGTTGATAAGCAAGTCGCGCAGTCTTGGACTACGACAGGTCGTGGTGACGGGCGCTCTCGATTTTTCGGTCGCGCCGCTGATGGAGTACCTCGGCGTTGACGACTTCGTTGCCAACCGCCTTGAGTTCGTCAACGGCGTCGCGACGGGACGACTGCTTCCGCCCGTTTTGGCTTCGGCCACGAAGGCTTCGTGGATACGCACCTACGCCGAGCGTCACGCTCTGAACTTAAGCGACTCCTACGCCTACAGCGACAGCATGAGCGACCTGCCCATGCTCTCTATCGTCGGCCACCCGGCCGCCGTCAACCCTGACATGCGACTGCGCCAGACGGCGCTGCATCACGACTGGCCGATACTGAATCTGAAGTAAATGGTGAATGGTAATGGCGGCTTTAACGATTCACCATTTACCATTCACCATTTACTATTTACCAAACGAATGGCCCTACAACTCAGACGAAAAGTTCACGAGTCGGTCGTCTTCATAGACCGCGACAGCGCGCCGCGCATCATCTCTTCGGGCATGGACTTCATCCCCGAAGACCTGCCCGTCGGCACGCGCGTCATCTATCCGAACGCGCCGCTCAAGGGGTTGCCGAACCGCGAGGCCGCCATCCGTTACGCACTCAATCACCCGCATGACTGCGAACCGCTCTACGCGCAGCTTCAGCCGGGCATGAAGGTGACGATTGCGATTGACGACCTCTCGATGCCGCTGCCGCCGATGCGCACGCCCGATGTGCGGCAGACGGCTCTGGAAATCCTGCTCGACCTCCTGCACGCTAACGGCGTTGACGACGTGCATCTCATCATCGCCATCTCGCTCCACCGCCGCATGACCGAGTGGGAGATCAAGCGTATGGTCGGCCCGCGCGTCTTCGACGAGTTCTGGCCCGAACGCCTCTACAACCACGATGCCGAAGACCCCGACGGCATGGTCAAGATTGGCGAGACGCGCCACAAAGAGACCTTGAGCCTCAATCGCCGCGCCGCCGAAAGCGACCTGCTCATCTATCTCAACTTCAACTTCGTGCCGATGAACGGCGGGCACAAGTCGGTCGCTGTTGGATTGTGCGACTACGAATCTCTGCGACCGCACCACGAGCCGCAGACCATACGCGACTCCGACAGCTACATGGACCCGGCCAATTCGGAGTTGACGCGCAAGATCAACCGGCTCGGCAAGCTCGTTGACGAACACCTCAACGTCTTCCACATCGAGACGGCCGTCAACAATCGTATGTTCAAGGGCGAGCTTTCGTTTCTGACGAAGAACGAGGACGAGTTCTCGGCCTACGAGCGTATGAAGTACGAAGCGATGCGCTTCACGATGTCGAAGATGCCTTTGGCGGCCAAGCGCAAGATGTACAACTCGCTTACGTCCGACTACGAGATGATCGCGGTCGAGGCCGGACGCACCGAGCCCGTCCACGAACGCATCATCGCCAAATCAATGCAGCAGTACGTCGTCCCCGTTGACGGCCAGTGCGACATCCTCATCTGCCCCATCCCGGAGATTTCGCCCTACAACGTCTACTCGGCCTTAAACCCCTTGCTCGTACAGGTGATGGCGCTCGGCTATCACTTCAACATGTACCGCAACAAGCCTCTGTTGAAGAAGGGCGGCGTGCTCATTCTTCATCATCCCTGTTACGACGAGTTCGACCACGTTCAGCATCCGAGCTACATCGAGTTCTTCAACCGCATCTTGCCCGAGACGCGCGACTCGCACGTGCTGCGCGAGAAGTACGAGCGCGAGTTCGCCACCAACCCTTCATACATCGAGATGTACCGGCGCGGCCACGCCTATCACGGCGCGCACCCCTTCTATATGTGGTACTGGGCCGAGAACGGCCGCGCGCACGTCGGCCGCGTCATCGCCGCCGGAGCCGAGAACGCACACGTCCCCGCCGCGATGGGCTGGGAGCGAGCCGACAACTTAACCGAAGCCATCGCGATGGCTCGCAGCTCCATGGGCCGCTCCGCGCAAATCACGATGCTCCACCAACCTGTAATCGCCATCTGTGATATGAGTTAAAATACGCGCCCGAGGTTGCAAGCCATGAGCACGACGACACGCCTGATTACCGCCGACGAATTGGAGGAGATGCCTCATCGTGACGAGCATGGCAACGACTGCCGGCTTGAGTTGATTCGCGGAGAGGTTAAGAGAATGTCACCTACCGGTATCACTCACGGCGTCTTTTGTAGCAAAGTGAACAGCGCGCTCGATAGCTTTGTGACGGCGAACGACTTGGGTATTGTCTGCGGCGCGGAAACCGGCTTCATCGTTGAGCGTGACCCGGATAGTGTGCTGGGGGCAGACGTTGCTTTTATTAGCCACGAACGGCTGGCGAAAGTTGAAAACCCTGACAAGTTTGGCCCATTCGCCCCAGACCTCGCCGTCGAGGTCATGAGCCCGAGTAATACGTCCCGCGAGATGGAAGAAAAGGTTGCTCTCTACTTCGCCGCAGGGGCGCGCGCCGTCTGGGTCTTTAATCCTAAGCTGCGAACCACGGCCGTTTATACTTCGCCGTTGGATGTGCGCGTCCTCGGCGAGCAAGAGACGCTCGACGGCGGCGAAGTGCTGCCGGGATTCGAGCTTGAGCTTTCAAAGCTGTTCGCGAACCTGAAGTAAACGAGTGCAACAACAATTTAGTTAAAGATGAAATTATCGCCGACAGAAACCTATAACGGCAGGAACGTCTTCTTCATCGGCGCGACCGGGTTCGTCGGCAAGGTCGCGCTCTCGATGCTGCTCGAACGCTTCCCCGGCGTGGGGCGCGTCTACGTGACGGTGCGCGCGCGCTCGAAGGAGGAGAGCGAGACGCGCTTCTGGAACAACGTCATCACTGCGCCGCCCTTCGATCCTCTGCGCGAGCGTTATGGTTCGGCCTTCGAGGACTTCATCCGCGACAAGGTGCGGCTCGTCAACGGCGACATCAGCGAAGATAACTTGGGGTTCACCGAGGAAGAGGCCGAAGGCGTCGCCTCAGACATAGACGTGCTCATCAACAGCGCGGGTAACGTCACCTTCAACCCGCCGCTTGAGAGCGCGTTGCGCACGAACGTCGTCGGCACGAAGAACGTCATCAGCTTTGCCAAGCGTATGAAGCGCCCCGCGCTCGTACACATCTCGACCTGCTTCGTCGCGGGCAGCCGCTCGGGGCCCGTGTGGGAGAGCGATCCCGTCACGGGCTACTTCCCGCGCAAGGAAGAGTTGCCCGGTGTCGAGTTCAACGCCGAGCAGGAGATACGCGACTGTGCGCGTCTGGCCGAGCGCGTGCGTGAAGAGGCGCGCGATGCCTTGCAGGTGGCGCGCTTCCGCGAGCTTGCACGCAAGCGGCTCTACGAAGAGGGACGCGACCCCGACGACCTCGACGCGATGGGACTCGCCGTTGCGCGCGAGCGCAAGATGTGGACGCGCGAGCGTCTGACCGAACTCGGCACAGAGCGCGCGACCTTCTGGGGCTGGCCCAACATCTACACGTACACTAAGAGTCTCGGCGAGCAGCTTGTGGCCGCTGAATCGGACATCGTGCGCGCCATCGTCCGTCCCTCAATCGTCGAGTCTGCGAATGAGTATCCCTTCCCCGGCTGGAACGAGGGCTTCACGACGACCGCGCCGCTCATCTTCATCGCGCTCAAAGGTCAGACGACGATCCCCGTCAACGAGAAGTTGATCTTGGACATCACGCCGGTCGATCAGGTCGCCGCAGTGATGCTCGCCGTCTCGGCGGAGGCGATTGCGGGCGAGCCGCGCCTCGTCTATCAGGCGGCCACAGGCGATGCGAACCCGAACGACATGAAGCGCATCGTCAGCATGGTCGGGCTCTACAAGCGCAAACATTTTTCCGAGAAGGACACGGGATTTAAGATCGTCAACCAGATCGCCTCGCGGATGGAGACAAAGACCGTCACGCCCTCATACTTCGACAAGACTTCCGCGCCGATGTTCAACGCGGTGGCGCGGCGCGCGTCGAAGTTTTTAGACGAGTCGCGACCGCGTTGGGGCGGCGGTCTTCTCACCGAATGGATCGATCACG
>JAVXWN010000054.1:0-65603 GCA_032230645.1 Acidobacteriota bacterium
GCACAAAACTCGGTGTTTCACGTGTCACATCCTGCGATGTGACACGTGAAACGCTAAAGGAAATGTTCAGCTAATTCCTGGAAGTCCTTAGAAAGAATAGGAGTGCAGAAAGCGCACCAGAAGTCATTCCCGGAATATGACGAGCCTGACCGAAGGTTTGAGGCCTAATACGCTCAAGCCTCTCTACCATCTCGTGAGAAAGGCCATTCACCTGATTAAATCTTAAATTCTCAGGGATAGATATGTCTCCCTGACTGCGAATACGATCATTATTTAGGTTTTGAGAGCGGATATACCCATGATAAATAAGATCTCCGACGGTCGTTTCCAACTCGGACAAGTTTATGTGGGCTCGAATATCTGAAGGCACATAGTTAAAAACCATTGAGGAGTCCACCCCTGGAAGCTGAGACAGTACTGCCAGAGAGATAGAGTCGCCTAAATCTTTCTGAACCAGTCTCCCTAACTCTTCATATTCTCTATCTGAGCGCTTGAAGCGAGTTTCTAAAAGTGATGTACGTATTTTGGCTATGCGATCACGTCTTGACGAAAACCTTGACCATTCGGTGTCATTAAGTAGACCTAAATTTCTTCCATATGGTGAAAGTCTTGCATCCGAGGTGTCATAACGAAGGTTTAATCGATTTTCGGCGCGCGAAGTAAACATTCGATATGGCTCATCCACACCATGTGTAATTAAATCGTCGATTAAAACTCCGATGTATGACTCCTCACGTCGGAGCGTAAATCCCTCACGACCTTGGACATAGAGCGCAGCATTAACGCCTGCAAGAAGCCCCTGACATGCAGCCTCTTCGTATCCAGTCGTGCCATTGATCTGACCCGCAAAGAAAAGTCCTTGAACGCGCGTAGTTTGAAGAAAGGGGGTAAGCTCTCTAGGATCAACGAAGTCATATTCGATGGCATATCCGGGCCGGATGATTTTCGTTTGAGCTAAACCAGGTATTTTGTGAACGAGCTCTTGCTGAAGTTCAAAGGGCAGAGAGGTCGAAAAGCCGTTTAAATATACCTCATAAGTATCATAACCTTCGGGCTCAAGAAAAAGTTGATGGCGACTTTTTTCAGGGAACTTGACAACTTTGTCTTCTATCGAAGGGCAATAACGCGGTCCCACCCCCTTGATTTGACCGGAATACAAAGGAGATTCCTTAAGATTGTTTGAAATTACCTTGTGTACTTCTTCATTTGTATATCCGATATGGCAATTAACTTGAGGCTGTTCAATACTTTCAGTTAAAAAAGAGAAAGGGACTGGGCGTTCGTCGGCTGGCTGGGACTCGAAGGCGTCCCAATCTATTGTACGCCCATCCAGTCGAGGTGGTGTTCCGGTTTTTAGGCGTCCTACTGGGAAACCCAATGTTTTCAAACTCTGGGCTAGTTCAATAGATGCGGGCTCACCGGCGCGACCCGCCGTGTAAGTCGAACGTCCAGTATGAATTAGCCCATTCAAAAATGTTCCAGCGGCCAGTATAACTGCATTAGCCCGCAGACATCTTGTGTCTTGAAGCTTAAGCCCTAAAATATGACCATTTTTAATGACGAAATCAGTAACGACACCTTGTCGAAGATGCAAATTCGGGGTAAATTCGAGAACGTGTCGCATCTCCGTCCGATAGAGGACCCTATCGGCTTGAGCACGAGGAGCCTGTACGGCAGGGCCGCGAGAACGATTGAGCAGACGAAATTGTATACCTGTGCGGTCGATTATATGCCCCATAATTCCGCCAAGGGCGTCTATCTCACGGACTAGATGACCTTTAGCAATCCCTCCGACAGCCGGATTGCAGGACATTTGACCGATCATATCCAGACTGATGGTAACAAGCGCAGTTTGGCACCCCATACGTGCGCAGGCCGAAGCGGCCTCGCAACCAGCATGTCCCGCTCCAATCACGATCACGTCAAAGATTTCGTCAAAGATTTCTTTCATTTTCCTATGCAGAAGGTCGAAAATATTTGGGAAAGAATGTCCACCGAGGTTGTTTCGCCTGTAATTTCTCCCAAAAACCGTAATGCCTCATAAAGCTTCGATAGAATCAACTCTTCACTTACGCTCTGTCGAATCAAGATTTCAGAGGAGTGTAAGCCATCACTCGTCCGCCGCAAAAGATCGTAATGCCGGGCATTGGTTATAACAAAGCTGTTTTCATCAAAATTAGCACTTGAAAATGGCTTTATTATCTCCGAACAGAGAGCAGTTAGCCCGTTTCCTGTTTTAGCCGATACCGGAATCGGAATCAAATTTTCGCCCAATTGTTGCGCATTATTGATACAAAAACCTTCTAAATCACTTTTGTTTAGAACGACGATGCACTGAGTTTCCGAAGCTTCACATATAATGCTCTTATCTTCTTCAGTTAACGGCCTTGAGCCATCAAGAATCGCTAAAATGAGATCGGCATCTGCTATTGCGCGACGTGTGCGCTCAATGCCAAGCTGTTCAATTCTATCTTGAGAGGAACGCACACCTGCCGTATCCGTTATGAGAACGGGTATGCCTTCAATGTTTATTACTTCATTAATTGTATCACGTGTAGTTCCGGGAATCTCCGTAACGATTGCCCTGTCAGAAGAGAGTAATTTATTGAAAAGACTGGACTTACCTACGTTCGGTCGGCCGACGAGTGCTACCCGCAGTCCTTCTTTTAAAAGTCGCCCGCGCCGGAAGGAAGCGGCCATCTCATCAACCATGACTGAAAGTGCGGAAAGCTCTTGGGCGATGTTGCGAGCGATGTCATCAGGAAGATCATCTTCTACGAATTCAAGTGAGGATTCGAGCGGAACGATTATTTCCAGAAGCGCATCTTTTATTGGCTGAAGTCTAATGGAGAGTTCACCACCGAGTTGTCGCGCCGCCTGACGGACGGCCGAGTGGGTCTGAGCCTCAATAAGATCACGGACAGCTTCAGCCTGCGTGAGATTGAGGCGACCATTGGCAACGGCCCTCATAGTGAACTCACCCGGATCGGCTGCCCTCGCATCAAAGAAGAGCAGTAAATCCAGTATGTGCAAAAGGAGCGTTGGAGAACCGTGGCAGCTAAGCTCTACGACATCTTCGCCCGTGTATGAATGGGGCGCTCTGAAGAACGTAACCAGAGCACGATCAATGCTTTCCAGTGTATGCGGGTCGTAAATTGTTCTGAGTAAAACCCGGTTAGGCTCGGGTTTAAAATCAGGGTCGTGAAGGAGGAAGCGCGTAAGTTCTAGTGCGCCGTCACCACTGATACGAACTACGCCGATTCCGCTTCGTCCGGGCGGCGTGGAGAGCGCAACGATAGTGTCGGCGGTCTGCACTTTAAGGGAAATTGCGCTGCAAAAAGAGACTAGCCCCACGTAAATACTACAAAAACGCGGCCCCCACCTGAAAAAATCAAATTTTAGACGGGGTTTTTAGGCTTACTTTCAGCCGTCGGGCATTCCCTTCGCCGACTGATTCAGTGAAAAGGGTATTCTCTTCGGCGAGAGTCATGTGGATTATGCGGCGCTCGCCAGCGCTCATCGGCCCGAAAAAGAAGGGTAGTCCGGTCGAACGGACGCGCTCGGCCGCGTGTCGCGCCATTGCACGAAGCTCCATCTCGCGGATAGCGCGAAAATTATCAACGTCACAGACGAAGCGCTCGCCTTCCGATAGGCCGCGGGCAAAAGACTGATTGACGAAGTGTTCGAGCGCGTCCAAAAACTCTCCACCTTCACTACGCACCAGCGCGGAATCCGTACCATCAATATTCAAAATACATCCATCAGCACTTTCGCTCGCCTCAGCATGCAACGAAAATCCGGCCAGACGAAAGATGTCGTTTAAGAATTGCTCTGCCTGTCCGTAAGCTTCCTTCATTTGACATCCCAAACGGGAAACTATTCCCTGTAAAAGACTTATGCCTGTGTAGGCCGCGCGTCATTCAGCTTTTTCTTTGGCCGTGTGCCAGCTCGATCCTTCTCCTCAGGCGGTTGTTCTTCGTCATCTCTCGATTTGAGCATCCGGTTTATCAAAAACTGTTGGCTGAAGCCCACGAGGTTGCCAACCAGCCAGTAGACAAGAAGACCTGCCGGCGCGCTCCAAAGGATGTAGAGCATCATCATCGGCATAATAACCGCCATCATTTTCCTCTGTAGAGGGTCAGCCGAAGGAGCAGGCGTGATTAATTGCAGGACAAGCATCGAACTCGCCATCAGAATGGGGAGAAGCTTGGTTGGGTCGCCCGCCGAAAGGTCTTGAATCCACAGGAAGGAGGACTGGCGGAAATCGATGGAGATAGTGATCGCGACATAGAGCGCAATGAGGAAGGGCATCTGAATCAGAAGTGGTAGACAGCCACCCAGCGGATTCCCCTCCTTCATCAGACGCAACTGCTCCATCTGCAACTCTTTAAGCCGGGGATCGTTCTGCTTCATCCCCTTTATCTTTTCCTGTAATTCCTTCATCCGCGGCGCGAGCTTCTGAGCTTTCTTCATGGATTTTGAAGAGCGCCACTTGAGCGGAAAAAACAGGGTGTAGATAACGACTGTGAAGAGAATAATGGCGAGTCCGTAGCTACCCGTCAGCCTGTTTAGATACTTGATTGACGCAAGGATTGGGGTCGCCAAGGGCTTGGTGACACGCTGCGTCCAGCCATAGTTGATTAATTGACCCAAGTCAATCTGCTGGCCGGAGAGATTTTTGTTAATAAATTCGCTGGTTTCTTGTAACTGGTCATGATCCTTCGGCCCTGTGAACAGGTACATTGGCGACCCGTCGGCAGGGACAGGGACGTAGCCGGTGATTAAAAACCTATCCTCTTTCTGTCCGTTGCCCTGATACTCATACTTTTCAGTGTGATACTCGAGGCCGTTGACAGGATTCGGTAGCACAAGGGTCATCGCAAAGTAAGTGTCCCCAACGCCCGCCCACCGAGATGGCGCGTTAAACTTATGAATGTGAGGACTTTCCTTATTCTGATCGATTTGCGCCGCTGTCCAGTGCTCGACCTTTTCGCCGACGGCGGCGATTGCCTCTGGGGCAATGGAGTAGAAGCTGTAGCGTGGGACGCCCTGGTCTCCAATGCTCGGCCCGATAGATATTTTCGCTTCGGGAACCGGCTGTCCACCTTGCAGAACCTTTGTTTCGAGCTTGACCGTGTAATTGTCGGCATCGAAGGTGAGTTTTTTCAGCACTTCGACCCCGCTCTCCGGCTCATTCATTGTTAATTCGACGGATTTTTGCTCGCCGGGCTTCAACTCCAACTGGGCGTTGGCCGCGTTACCTTCGACGCCGCTGACCGCAAAATTCCTTGAAGCAATGGCCGCGTCCAACTCCTGTCGCCCCGTGAAAATCTTCAGAGGGGCTAGACCATGGCTGAGTCCTTCCTGCGAAATTAGCTGGAGCGGTTGAGGCTTATCTCTGGTACTGGAAACGGAACGAAGAGGCTTTCCTGCACCGTCTTTTTCCTTATTTCGTTTGATAATCCAGCTTTTAACGGTTGCGCCCCGGCTATCAAACTCGATCTCGTAGAGAGATGTCGAGACGGTTAGTGTACGTTCCGGAGTAACGTCCAGAGGCGCAGTAACGGCTGGTTGGCTCTGCGGGACAGCTTGGTTGGACTGTGCGGTAGGTGTCGGAGTCGGCGATTCGGTAGATGCCGGCTGCGAAGTGTTGGCGTTCTGCTGGTTATTCGTCGGAGGAGGAAAAAGGTAGCTCCATCCAAAAAGAATTACCGCCGAAAGTACAAAAGCAAGTAAAAGGCGCTTCTGATCCATCTATTTCATACCGTGTGCATTAAAGAACACGTCAGAACGTAAATAAAAGTTCGAGATTACTTAACCGGGTCATAGCCCCCCGGATGAAAAGGATGGCAGCGTAAGAGGCGGCGTACCCCCCTCCAGACACCCCGCATCGCACCGTACCGCTCAATTGCCTCAAGCGCGTACTCTGAACAGGTTGGAACAAATCGGCACGAGGGTGGGAGTACGGGCGAGATGCACGCCTTATAGAACCGGAGCAAACTTGTAAGAGCAACTCTTACCAATTACTTTTCCGTTTCGCACGCAGATTCTTGTTCGCTAGACTTAACCTGAGCAATTATTCGCTTTAAATCTGCGATTACGGCAGCAGCCTTTTCTTGGACTATCGAACGGCGAGCGTTAAAAACCCAATCATATCTACGATTAAGTTCATCCAGCTCGCAACCCGTCAACCGAAAAGCCTCACGCAAAAGACGCTTTGCTCGGTTACGCTTAGCGGCGAGGCGCGACATTTTCCGCGAAGCCGTTATTCCTAACCGATGCTGATCGAGGTCGGTGAACAGAACGAAGGCTGTCACCAGACGACCCTCGAAACGCTTACCCTCGCCATAAACCGCACGAAACTCTGCGGATTTACGCAAACGCGCATCTTTGGGCAAAGCAGTCTCGATCAGTAATGCGACGGCGTTAGACGCCTACGACCTTTGGCGCGCCGCCTCTTCAGCACCAAGCGCCCACTCTTTGTGGCCATGCGGGCACGAAAGCCATGGGTCTTGGCACGTCGGCGATTGTTAGGTTGGAATGTGCGTTTAGGCATATCTGTTCAAAGTTTCTCCTTCAGACGAAAGTATTAAGACTAGCCGCTAATGTGATTCATGTCAAGGAAAGCGAAGGTAATTAGAGCCATCTTTAGAACTCCTAATCTGCTACCATTCTCGAAATATCACTAAAAACAATCGTCTCAAAACAGTTCACGAATCGCTAACCTTCTAAGAAAATTCAAAAATTCGGGGCAATTGAAAAGTACAAATATTGCTTGTTCGAAAAAACTTTTAAGCCCTGTGGAATTCTCTTGCATCTGGGGTCGGCTTATGCTAGTCTCGCGCCCGTTTCACAGACGGCCATCGCCTGTAAGTAATTGAAAGTAAAACACTTAAAGCTTCACTTTAAGTCTTCCAGAGTTTTCCACAGGGCTGTGGAAAACTCTGTGGAAATCCTTCTGGGCTAATCCAAAAGGAGGCTTAAAAGGGAAGTTTTACAACAGCTTCCGTTGATTGATTCAAGAGTTAGCTTGAGCAAATCGCGGAAGGAGGCTGTACCCTTTCGAGTCGGTCGTTGTCGGACTCGGTTGAAGGCGAGAAGCATATGAGCACAACATTCGAGCATAGAATTTGGAACAACATTCTTCTCGCGGTCGAGAAGCGTCTGAATCGTCAAAGCTTTGAGACATGGATACGGCCCATCCTCTTTGAAGGTTATGACGAGGCCGAGCATGTGCTCCATCTTCGTGCTCCTAACCATGTGGTTAAGGATTGGGTGAGTTCAAACTACTCGGACGTTTTGGATGCGTCCTTGTCTGAGTTGAATCTTTCAAACTACCAGCTCGACTGGACGGTGGAGGAGGATTCGCAGACGCCGAGTTCGATGTCGGGCAAAGAGATGGATAATCTCGGGACTCTTGATTTGGAAAAGCAGCCTTTAAATAATTCTTCGAAGAACACCTCTTCGAGCCTCTTCTCCTTATTGGAGGCGGCCCAATCGGATGGGCTGACTCCGGGCGCAACGACCTTCGTCGACATCGAGCCGCTGGAAAATTCACTCAACCAGAAGTGTTCGTTCGGGACATTTGTCGTTGGCTCCTGCAATCAATTTGCGCATGCGGCAGCACTGGCTGTCGCCGAAGCCCCCGGAAAAACGTACAACCCTCTATATATTTATGGGGGAGTTGGGCTCGGCAAAACTCACTTGGTACACGCTATCGGTCACGCTATTAAGGAGCGCAACAGATACCTCCGCTTATCCTATATTTCGGCGGAGAGATTTATGAATGAGCTTATCAACGCCATCCGCTACGACAAGACGCAGACTTTTCGTGAGAAATATCGTTCGATTGATGTGCTGTTGATGGATGACATACAGTTCATGGCTGGCAAGGAGCGCACTCAAGAGGAGTTCTTCCACACGTTCAATGCACTCTACGATGGCCAGAAACAGATCGTCATCACTTCCGACTGCCCGCCGCGGGAGATTCCGACGCTGGAGGAGAGACTACACTCACGCTTCGAGTGGGGATTGATAGCCGACATCGAGCCGCCTGACCTCGAAACCAAGGTCGCGATTCTGAAGCGCAAAGCAGACCTCGACGGAGTGACCTTGCCCGACGATGTTGCCTTCTTTATCGCGGGCAAAGTCAAAAGCAACATACGAGAGTTGGAAGGGTCGCTCGTGCGCCTGATCGCCATCTCCTCGCTGCGCGGGCTTCCCATCTCCAAGATGCTTGCACAGGACGCCATTCGCAACATTGCCGAGGACGACCAACCAGCCGGGATAACCATCGAACAGATTCAGCGCGCGGTCGGCGCACATTACAAACTCCGCGTTGATGACCTGAAGTCCAAAAACAACTCGCGGCAGATTGCAGTGCCGCGACAGGTGGCAATGTACTTGTGCAAGCGTCTAACTAAACATAGCTTTCCCGAGATAGGTAGAGAGTTCGGCGGGAAGCATCACACGACCGTTATTCACTCCGTGGACAAGATCGAAGCACTCGTTTCGAGGGATCAGAATTTCCACAGGGTCGTGAGTGACATTATGGACAATCTTTGCAAGTAGTTAGATCCCTTTTGGGGTGAATATTTTTCCACAGGCCCGTTTTCTACTAAATTGCCTTGTATCAATAAATTAACTAAAAGTTTTCCACATTTCCACAGGTGACTTTAAAACGAGGCCTGTGGAAATGTGGAAAACTTTTTCTTCATGCTCTTTTTCCACACAAAGGCAAAGTTTTCCACAGCATTTTCCACAGCCGTTGTGGAAAACAATTCTCTTAGATAGAACATTTAAGTCACTTTTCCACATTTCCACAGGCCCTACTACTACTACTAGATATAAATATAAGGTATTAAATTAGAAGGAATAGTAAAAGCGATTGATGCAATATCTCTTCAATGCTTTTAAGAGCTATCATGTGATTTGAAAACTTTAGTCCCTCAGAGGAGTTAAGAAAATGGAGTTCACGATCAGCAAAACCTCTCTTCAGAAAGAGCTAGGTCTTGTTCAAGGTACGGTAGAAAAGAAGAACACAATTCCCGCGCTCTCTAACATCCTTATCGAGTCCGTGGGCGAAGGCACGATCCGCGTCACTGGAACCGACTTGGATGTGACGCTGCGTTGCGAGACGGAGGCTGAGATTAAGACGCCGGGTTCGATGTGTGTCGGTGCGCGCAAGCTCTTCGACATTGCACGCGTGCTGCCCGACGCACCTGTCAGTTTTCGGAAGGAGGAGAACAACTGGGCGACGGTCAAGTGCGAGCGCTCGAACTTCCGCATCGCAGGCATTGATCGGGACAACTTTCCCGAAGTCCCGAGCTTTAAGTCCGCCCCGGTGAAACTCTCCGCAGGGGTCTTTAAAACACTCATTGACCGGACTATCTTCGCCATCACTTTGGAGGAGTCGCGGTACACGCTGTCCGGCGCCAAGTTCATGGTCAGCAAGTCGGGCGCGAGAATGGTGACGACCGACGGCCATCGCCTCGCTTACGTCGAGCGGAAGGACTTGGGGGCAGTGCCTTCGGAAGATATTGACGTACTCATCCCGCGTAAGACTCTTGCTGAACTCACGAAGTTAACTGCGTCTTTCGAGGGCGAGATCGGTCTTGGTGCCGACGAGAATCACATCTACTTCGAGGTCGGGCCGCGACTCCTCATCTCACGAACGCTGACGGGTCAATTCCCGAACTACGACATGGTGATGCCGAAGACGAACGACAAGCGAGCCGAGTTCGACTCTCAATCGCTCGGGCAAGCCATAAGGCGCGTAGCCCTCATGGCCGACGACCGCTCGCACGCCATACGCTTCAAACTAACTCCCGGCAGCCTGCACATCAGCTCACAGACCGCCGAAGAGGGCGAGGCGCGCGAAACCGTCACCACGGAGTATGCGGGGGAAGAGACAGAGATTGGTTTCAACGCCGCCTATTTACAGGACTTCCTGAACGTTCTGAGCGACAGCACAGTGGCCTTCGAGTTCAAAGACGGCAACTCGCAGGCGCAGCTCCGCCCCGGCTCCGACGACGGTTACGATTACAGGTACGTTGTCATGCCCATGCGTTTATGACTTCGTAAGTCAAAAGACGAGCGAGGTGAATTGGTACAATAATTAGCCGAACTTTACAATAAAAAGGTGAACTTTACATTAAAAGGTTGAACTTTTTATTGGAAGAGTTCGAGAGTGGACCTACGTGCAGACGATCGCCGTGAAGAAGGACAAATCTAGCGGCAGTATTAGAAGCAGAATAGGCTGATCAATAATGAACTCTGCACGGCCGTAATAGTCTGCGGCCAGTAAGCGAGCCCCGGATCAGTTGGACGGCGACGCGCCAGCCCCGGAGTCGCTAGCGTCATCCGACTTGTTATCTCGTGTGCTGAAGGACAGAATGACGCCGCCGAGCAGGGTGGACTGAGTTTTGCTGAAGTCGCCGGGAGTGGTTCTTTCAAACACGGGCTGATTCGACCAGTCTCTCCTATACTCAAGGCGCGTTAGCACGTACTTATTGAACTTGTACTCGCCAGTAAAAGTCACCTCTTTGAGCCTCTGCGCTGTGCCGGACGTGTAACCGTCCGGGTCGTCGTACACCTCGAAGCGCGGGCTGAGAGCGAACTCCTTCGTGATCGCGAGGCGCAGGTAGGCCGCGACCCCTTGCCAGCGCACACTACTGCCGTCCGTTAGGGTGTCGTGACCGTAATCGTAGTTCCCCATCACCTTTACGCGCTCATTAAATTCGTAGCTCACGACCGTGTCGAGTAAGTGACGAAGGTGGTGGCTGTCGTCGGGCTGCTCAGGGCCGACCGTGTAGCTCTGCGTCAGCGACAGGTGGTCGGCGGGTTCCAAGTCGAGGGCGAGGCCGAATGTCTTACCGCCGTTGTTATCTCTAGTGTTGCCCCAGCCGTTGACAAGGGCACCCGTGAGGGCGACTTTGTCGCTAAATTTATACTTCGTGCGCACCCCCGCGTGGAAGGTGGGCTGAGCCAGCACGTATAGGAGGCTGCGCGAGTAGTTCCAGTCCTTCTTCGCCTCATCGTATTCGGCACCGGCCCACGGAATGAACTTCCCGACGTCCACTTGCAGCCCCTCGCCGACTGGCACGAGATAGCCGACGTATGCCTGGTGCAGGTGCTCGGTCGCTTTGTGTGGGCGGGTCTCTTCCGAATTCAGGAAGTCCACGGCTTGGCGGCCGAAAAGGAGGTCGAGCTGAAACCCGAGGCGCGAGTCGGCCGTGGACTCCTTTTCAAAGGAGACCTCCGCCATGTCGAGTGCGAGCCGCCTGTCGCGTGTGTCGAAGCTGCGGAAGAGATTTTCTTCGCCCGCCGGGTGGTTGTAGTTGTGACTGTAATAAGTGCTGACGAAAGCGTCCACGGTAGTTTTGCCGAAAAAACGTAGAAACTTGTTGCGCTCGTCCTTCGCCTGCTTCTGATCGTCGTCGGCGCGGGGGCGCACTGTCGGCCCCGTGCTGCCTTGGACTTCGGCTGCCATTTCGGCGTGCGGCTGGTCGTCGTTACACACTACGATGGCGTCCGCCGTTTCCTTCGCGGTCGGCACGAGTTGTTGCGAGCGGGCGTCGCGGGCTGAGAGTGCCACCGAAAGGAGCGCGGTGAGTAGGCACATGCAGAGTAAGTTGATGCGGCGCGTGGAGGTCTTGACGAGAATCATGTGAAGCTACTTGGGCGTAGGCCGGAACGGGGGCGGTAACAGTTTCAGACTCTGTACCAGCCTATGCAGCAGTGGTTACGCTCGTGCGAGGAAGAGCCGATTCACGGAGGGCACCTGAAGAGATAGCTTGCCCTAGCTCTTTTTTAAGATCACAACGGCGACTAGGCCGCAAAACGAAGAAATCAGAATAAAGACTAAACAGTAAAACAGGACCTTGGCCACATCGGCACCGGTTCGTAAGTTCAACTCCGTCAGGCCGAGGAGGGCTGCGAGCGCCAGACAGAACATCTGGGCCGCCATGTTGGTCACGCCTGAGACCGCGCCGTGGGCGAGCCCCATGCTCAGGCGCATACGTTCGGGCGCGCGGTTGACGTGCACGAGGACGGCCAACCAGCCGTTCGTCAGCAGCAAGATGAGCCACAAGCCGAGGCTTACGTCCTCGAAGCCCAAGGCCCTGAGGCCGAGAAGTATCGCGACCGACGCAAAGCCGATAACGCCCCCTATCAGCGCGGACAGGACTAGGGCTGCGGCCGATGAGGAGGTTTCGTACATCGACAGCGGCCGCGTGGGCCTGTCGTTATCCAGACGCTTCTCGATCAGCTCTGACTCCTTGCCCATAAAGGAGTTGAGATCATCCCTCATCTGGGCAGCGCTGGCATAGCGCTGCTTTATGTCCGGCGCGAGGACCTTCATTACTATGCGACGGAGCGCGTCAGGGCACGAGTCCGGCAGCGGGGGCGGCGGCACGCGTGACAGAATCAGCTTCTCAAGCTTGCGCGTCGTCACTTCCGTGAACGGCTGCCTGCCAGAGACCATCTCGTAGAGCAGGACCCCTACCGACCAGATGTCTGAATGCTGGTCGACGTATCCCGTATCGAGCCGCTCAGGTGAAGCGTAGCCCGTGCTCCCGAACTCGCTGCGGGTCAGGCGGCGAGTCTGCGAGAGTGCCTTGGCGATTCCAAAGTCAATCAGCCTAATTCGGTCTTGCAGGTCTACGCGCACATTCTGAGGCTTAATATCGCCGTGAATGATACCCTCGACCTCCTTGCCATCCACGAGGCCATAAAAGGAGTGTGAGACGCTGAGAACACAGCATATCTCGTACGCGATTCTCGCCGCTTGCGGGGCGTCGAACTGGCCCGCATTGATCATTGAAGACAGGTCTTTGCCCTCGACGTACTCCATCGCGACGTAGAAGTGGTCATCTAAGTCAGCGTAACCGTAGACAGCGGCCACGTGCTTGTCGAGTTCGTAGAGGCGGGACTGCAACTGCGCGCCCCGCCTCTCGGCCTCAATGGCCTCGACCGTTGCCCGGTCAGACCTGTGAGGGATTATTTTAAGCGCCACTTGCCTCCGCTTCTTATTGTCGAAAGCTAAGTACACGTCACCAAACCCGCCGCGCCCGATGGCGTGCAGAATCTTGAAGTGGCCTAGGTTTTTATAAATGTTTCCCTTTATAAATGTTTCCCACGGTCGAGGAGTCTGAAGGCTAGCGCCGCACGCCGTAGGCCGCGCGTCTTGCGCGTGAGGGGCGACGATGCCCCCTCACTTTCAGCCTCACAGCCTCTGCCGCCATCCTGCCGCTTTCGGCGCCGCCGTTCATGTACCCCTGAAAGTCGCGGCTACAGTGCTCGCCGGCGAAGAACAGATTGCCGACGGACTCGATCTCGGCCCCGCCGATCCCCGTCCACTGCCCCACCTTGTAGCAGGAGTAGCTGCCAAGGCTAAATGGGTTCGAGGGCCAGTTGAATACGCCTTTGCTGCCGTTGTGCTTCGCGGTCGCGTCGCCGTACGCTTGGTCGAGCACAGAGAGGTAGCGGCCAGCCATGCTCTCGGACAGGTTGAGCCCGTCGGCACCACCGAGAAACACGGTGTAGCCGCCGCTCCCCGCGTTCCCGTTTTGAAGTTGGCTGTGGTCCCAGCCGTTCTGTAGGATATTGTTAATCAGGTAGCCGCTGTAACCCTTGCTGCGCCACACCCTCTCCTTGAAGCCGAGCAGCAGCTTCGCGTTAGTGCCATAGCCCAACTCCCTGATGGCAGTCACCTTCTGCGGCGGGAGGGGCAGCTGCAAGTCCACGTGCCTCAGGACGGAGAAAGGGATAGCGAGGATGACGATGTCCGCTTTGACCTCTTTGCCGCCGTAGAACGAGAGGACGTACTCGCCGCCACTACCCTTCATAGCTTGCAACTGCCTGCCCCTTTCGATCCTGTCCTGAAGGCGCTCGCCGAGTCTCTTGATGAGCAGGTCGTTGCCGCCTTTTATCTTGAACCGCTCATCGCTCTCGCCGAAGACCTTGAACTCCTTGGCACCGGGCTCCGCGCCTATCATTGTGAGAAAGTTCAGCGCCGACTGTTCTCCCACGTCCAGCCCAAACTCGCTGGTGTAAGCCGCCCTGAGCAACTCCAGGAGCCAGCCGCGTACCCCGAGCTGTTGGAAGTACTCTTCGACCGAGATGATGTCGTACTTACGGGCCGCGCCGGGGTGCCGGTAGGTGACGTTTTTGGGCAGCACGTCCTGATCCTGCTTAATACTCTTCGCGATGCCTTTGAACTCGCTGACCACTTGCTGCTCGGTGTAGCGGGTGCCGTTTATGAAGTAGTCATCCTGCTTGAGGCGGCGCTCGCTTAACTCCATCCGGTCATAACGCGGCAGATGAAATTCCCTGGCCAATTGGATGAGGTCGGCGTGGCTGCTGTCTATGAACTCGCCGCCCAGCTCAGAATACACGTCAGGTGCCACGAGGCCGCGGGCCGTGCGGATACGCCCGCCCAGAGTGTCGCTGGCCTCGTAGACCGTCGCCCTGAGCCCGACCTTCGACAGTTGGTAGGCGGCGTTGAGTCCCGCTATCCCGCCGCCCACGATGGCGATGCGCGGTGCCGAAGCGACCGCCTGGGCCAGAGCGCCCGCCCTAGTCAAGAGCGCGACTCCGCCGAGCCCTAGGCTGGCCTTCGCGGTCGTCGAAAGGAAGGCGCGGCGGTCGAAAGCCTCAGGGGCTTCTTGCGGAGTCCCGGCTTCCGTCGCCTCGCTCTCGTCACAACCCCGACCGGAACTGTCTCCGAACGCATCCACGAGGCAATTACCATTGCCAACAACGAAATCCTCCGCGCGGCTGAGGGACGCGAGGAGTGGTGCGGCATGGCATGCGTGCTGACGGTGGCGGTCGTCGAGGACGGCAAGGCCACCATAGGCCATGTCGGCGATACGCGCCTCTACAAGATACGGCGGGGGCAGATAGAGAAGGTCACGCACGACCACTCGCCCGTAGGCGAGCGCGAGGACTCGGGCGAGTTGTCGGAAGTGGACGCGATGCGCCACCCCAGGCGTAACGAGGTCTACAGAGACGTAGGCACGCAGTTCCACGAGCCAGACGACCCGGACTTCATAGATCTTATAGAAATACCGTTCGAGCCGGACAGCGCGCTCCTCATGTGTAGCGACGGCCTGAGCGACCTCGCGACCTCGGCGCAGATTCTGCGCATTGTCGAGGCGCACGCGGGCGACTCTACCGAAGTCGTGGAGCGGCTGATCGAGGCAGCCAATGAAGCCGGCGGCAAGGACAACATCACGGCCCTGTTTGCCTCGGGCGCAGAGTTTGCGGCTGCGGCGCGCCTGGACGGGGAGCCGCCGGTCATACCTACCGCGCCGCTCGAACTTCCTGAGAAGGCTGCCGACGGGTCGGACGCGGACGCCGTGGCGAAGGCGGATGCTGGCGAAGGCCCGAATCCGAACGAATCACGGAACCCGAATGAGTCAAGCGGCCCAGTCGAGCGGCCGCGTCCCGGCGGCTTCGGCCGTCGTGCGCTGAGGTGGCTCGGGTCGCGCCCGCTGGTCTTCATTTGCGGGGTATTGTTCTGTGTCCTTCTGCTGCTACTCATGCCGCGTGAGTGGCGCAGTCTGTGGCTCCGGCCCGAAGTTATCGCGCCCCCGCCTTCGCCACAGGCGCGCACCCTACGCGTCGCAGCCGAAGGCAAAGAGTTCACGACAATCGCCGACGCGCTAGAGCATGCGCGCCCCGGCGACACGGTCGAAGTCGCGCCCGGCGAGTACCACGAAAGCGTGGTCATGAGGGAGGGCGTCGCCATCGTCAGCGCACAGCCCCTCGGCGCGCTGATTCGCCTGCCCGAGGGGTCGGACGAGCCGCGCGTCGCCGTCAAAGCCGAGGGGGTCAGAGAGGGGCGGCTTGTCGGCTTCAGGATCGAGGGTGACGAGACCTCCCCGCTCGACGTAGGGGTGCTTTTGGCGGACTCGAACGTCGAGGTGGAGCGGATGGAGATTTCCGGGGCTCAGGCGGCTGGCGTGAAGGTGACGGGCCACTCGCAGGCCGTCTTGATCGGCAACCATATACGCCAGAACGCCGGTAGCGGCGTGAGCGTGGAGGGCGAGTCCGAGCCGGAGATTCTTCACAACTGGATCATCGGCAACGGCGCCCCCGTGAAGGGCGTGCGCGATGTCGGCAGCCCCGGCGTTGAAATCCACGACTCCGCGCAGCCGGTACTGATAGGAAACGTGATCGCCGAGAACGGCGCGGCCGGCGTTGACGGGCTACGCGCGGAGAGGCAGAAGGACGTGGAGAAGAAGAACTATTTCGGCGAGGACGTGAAGGCGAACCGCAAGGGCAAGGTGCACGCGCGGGCCGAGACGCAGGCCGGGCCCGGCGCGCAGGCGACCGCCGCGGACGGACAGAACATTCGACGTTGAGGTCCCACCTTCGAGAAAGATTGTGAACCACCTAATCAACAGGGTCGGGAGGTACAAGATCAGGAAGAGGCTGCGCCGCGGCGGCATGAGCGACGTCTACCTCGCTTTCGACACCAAGAAGAAGAAGCCCGTGGCCCTCAAGCTCATCGAGCAAAGAGACGACCGCGACACGCGCGACGCAATCAAGGCCGAGGGCGACGGCGTGAAATTGCAGCAGGCCCTGAGCGCGTACGAACCGACCGTCCCGAAGGTGGAAGATTTCGGCACGCTCGGAGACTTCTTTTATATAGCGATGGAGTACGTTGAGGGCACCGACCTCTCGGAGATGATTGAGCGTAGGCAACTCACCACGGCCGACGTGATTCGGATCGGGGCCTCTGTCTGCCGCACGCTTCAAATCGCCCACACGCTCACTACCACAATCGACGGGCGCGAAATCACGCAGATCGTTCACGGCGACATCAAGCCGAAGAACATCCGCTTGACAAAGGATGGCACGATCAAGCTGCTGGACTTCGGCATCGCCAAGGCTCTCTCTCTCTTACGCGGAAGGTGACGCACAACGACTTCGGGACCCTCGACTACTGCTCTCCCGAAAGGCTCGATACGGGGCGGCTCGACGCGCAGTCAGACCTGTGGTCGCTCGGCGTGATGCTCTACGAGATGCTGAGCGGAAGCCTTCCGTTCCAGGCCGAAACGCCGCGCGCGCAGGAGGCACTCATCATGTCGGGGCAGCCGCCCCCCCCGCTCCCGGCAGACTGCCCCAAACCGCTCGCTGGCCTCATCATGAAGGCCCTCGACCCCGACGTGTCGAGGCGCTACCAGAGCGCCGCCGAAATGCTCGAGGAACTCTCGGGGCTCGACCAGCCTCCGACGCGTCGCATACGGAGGGAGGAAGAGGATCTGGACGCACGCCCGGAGGACGAGGCGGCAGGCGGCGAGGAGGGCGAGGCCATCTCCTCCGCCAGCGGGGCGGACGAGCACCAGCAGCAAGCCGAAGGGGGCCATAAGGATGCTACGGACGTGTCTAGTCGCGCCGGGGAAGGAGGTGGCTGGGCGGGCTCGGCCAGCGACCGGGGCGGACAGAAGCTCAGGGTAGGCTCGCTGCTGTTCAAAGCGGCGGTCACAATCGTCGTCTCGATAGCGGTGGTACTGGGTGCGGCCGAGTGGCTCGCCTGGAGGGCTAAGCGCGAGCTTTACGAAGACCTATCGAAGGCGACTTTCCTGCGGCTCACCGACTCGGAAGGGTTCTGGAATCGCTACAAGGGCGCGGAGGATAAAGGCGTTCTCAAGCTCGGCCTGCCGGAACTGCGCGCGCAGATGAAGCTCAAACTGTTGGATGTCGCGCAGCGGGTCGTCAAGGACTACGAGAAGGACAGGCCGACGGCCAAGGAGAGCGACTGGATTGACGCCAAGGCCAGCCTCGCACGCGCCCTCGAAATAGAATCGAGTGACGCCTCCGTCAAGGCGATGATGCTCTACTGTGACGGGCAGATCGAGCGCATCAACGGGGATGCGCAGAAGTCGCGTAAGAAGTTGCAGGACGCCTCCAACAGGTTCAACAACGCCATGCGACTCTTCGGCGACGCCGCTGAGTTGCAGCCGCAGTGGCCCGACCCGCACCTGGGGCTCGCCGTCATCTACGCGTACGGCAGTCCGAACGCCGACAGGGCCGTGGAGGAACTGGACAAGGCCAAGGGGCTAGGGCTGAACTTAGGCAACAGGGAGGTGGCGCTGCGCGCCGACTGCCTGCGACTCAAGGCCGACGCACAGTACGAGGAGTTGCAGCGGACGCCCGGCGCACGCACCGACGACTACAAGAGTGCGAAGCAGCAGTATGCGCAGGCGCTGGAGAAGTACCGGCAGGTATTAAGCTTCACCGATAACTCTCGAAGGTACGTCAGGGAGATCGAGGGCAAGATGCAGAAACTCGACGCCGCCATCGAGAGGCGCGAACAGCGTTCGGGCGACGGCACCGCGGAGGTGAACCAGCTTTGATTCGTATCCACAGGACAGTCGCCGACAAGGGTGCAAGCCGGCTCCCGAAGCGCGCACGAGAAAGCTCACGCTGGCGAGAGCTTTTCGGCCTACTCTTATCCTCGTTCGTGATAGCCACGGGGCTGTTCCTCGTCTATCAGGCGAAGACGAAGCGCCCCACGCCTTTCGACGAGGCCAGCGCCATGCTCAAGGACGGAAGGCTCCTAAACCTCAACCAAGCGCCGAGCCGCGAGTCGCTCCTGCCGTTTTTGTCCGCGATAGAGAACCCCGCCGACAGGCAGTTCGCCGCTGAGAAGCTCTACGCCTTCCTCAAGGACCCGCGCACCGGCGAACTGCCGAACGTCGGCGCGCTGACGCGCGCGCGCGCTGACGCCGCCGAGATAACTTCGAGGCCGGGACTGAAAGATTACCGCGAAGAACTGGAGCGGCTGCGTCAGCGCGACGCGGAGAGGGTGAAGGCCGGGCGCTCCCCCGCCGCCGAGAGCAAAGTTTCCGTGATCGCGCAGGTGAGCGAGCTGAAGCCTTCCTTCGTCGTTCGCACGCCCGAAGAGTTCCGCCGCTCCTTCCTCGTTTGGTCGGCCCTCTGCTTTCTGGGCGCCTTCGCCGTTCACTTCGCTTGGCGCGCGCGCAAGTTTGAGGGCGACCAGACGCTTCTGCCGATGGTTCAACTCCTGAGCGGCATCGGGCTGATTCTGATGGTGAGCCTACGCGACCCGCTCCGTGACTCGCTGAGCCTTGAGAACTTCGGCCAGGGGATTCTGGCCGGCTACGCGGTGCTATTCGCGGCCAGCGCGACAGACGTCAGCAAGCGGTTCGGCCGGTCAAGGTACGTTCCGCTGCTGATCGGCCTGGCGCTATCCGTCGCCCTCATCCTCTTCGGTAGCGGCCCCGGTTCGAGCGACGCAAAGGTTAACCTACTAGGCTTTCAGCCCGTCGAAGCCATCAAAATACTCGTCGTCCTTTTCCTCGCCGGCTACTTCGCGAAGGAGTGGGAGGTCATACGGCTTTTGAAGGAGAAGCGACTTGGAGGGGCCGGCGCACGGCTAAACGTCCCGCGGCTCGACTACGTGCTGCCGGTGGTCGTAGCAATGGGGCTGGTGCTCCTCTTCTTCTTCCTTCAGAAAGACCTCGGCCCGGCGCTGATACTGTCATGCCTATTCTTAACCCTCTACGGCGTGGCCCGCCAGCGCGTCATGATGGTTGCTTTCGGCCTGTTGATGATGCTCGCGGGATTCTACGTCAGCTCACACTTCGCCATCTCGCACACGGTCGCCGACCGCATACAAATCTGGCTCTCGCCCTGGGACAACAACGTTAGGGGCGGCGACCAGCTCGTGCAGGGGCTCTGGTCACTGGCGACCGGCGGCGTATCGGGGATGGGACTCGGCCTGGGCGACCCTGGCCTCGTGCCAGCAAGTCATACGGACTTCGTCATCACCGCGCTCGGCGAGGAGGTGGGCTTCGCCGGGCTGCTGGTTCTGTTCCTGCTCTACGCCGCCTTGATCTATAAAGGAGTCGTCATTGCGCTTCGCTCGGCCGACCCTTACGCCTTTTTCCTCGCCCTCGGCCTGACGCTGCTGACGGCCCTACAGATTCTACTGATATCGCTCGGCGTCTTCGGACTCATCCCGCTCTCTGGCGTCGTGTCGCCGTTCATCAGCTACGGCCGAACGTCCATGATCGCCAACTTCGCCATCGTCGGCATACTGCTCTCGCTCTCGGCGCGGCCCGGCGAGGGCGAGCAGCGCGACTTCAAGACGCCCGTGCGCTGGGTGATGGCGTGCCTCGGCGTGCTGACGGTCGTGCTCGTGGCTAGGGCGGCCTATGTGCAGAGCTACCGCGGCGACGAGATTCTGGTAGCCTCGGCGCTGGCACCGCAGGCCGACGGCGTGCGGCGCTATCAGTACAACCCGCGCATCCTACAGGTCGCCCGCACGCTGCCGCGCGGCAGCATCTACGACCGCAACGGCATCCCGCTCGCCACCAGCCGCCGCGAGGAGTTGGAGCAGCACAGGCAGGATTATGAGAGGCTCCTCGGCGTCAAACTCGAAGATGTATGCGGACGCGGCGAAGGCCGCTGTTACCCGTTCGGAGCGAGCATGTTCCATCTGCTCGGCGACGAGCGGACGCGCCTCAACTGGGCCGCCACAAACACCGCCTACATCGAGCGCGACTCAAGCACCCGACTACAGGGCTACGACGATTACGCGCAGAGGGTCGAACTGAAAGACCCGGAGACGGGCCGCACGAACGTCGTGCTGCGCAGGGACTACAGGGAGTTGATACCGCTTCTACGTTACCGCTACCGCCCCGACGACGAGTCGGTCAAGCGCATACTCGAACGGGAGCGCGACGTGCGAACGTCCGTGGACATACGCCTTCAGTTGCGCGCCGCGCAAATCCTGCGCGATCAACTCCGCGCCACGGACAGGGACAAGGGCGCGATGGTCGTGCTCGATGCGGACACGGGCGACCTCCTCGCGAGCGTGAGCTACCCAACGCTCGACGCACGGCCTCCGGCCCTGGCGACTCCCGACGGCGCGGCCGAGGAGTTGGAGTCGGCTTTGCTCGACCGCGCGCGGTTCGGACTCTACCCGCCCGGCTCCACCTTCAAGATCGTGACTGCTGTCGCGGCCCTGCGTAAAGACCCCGGCCTCGCGAAGAAGACCTTCGACTGCGTAGGCTTGGGCGACGGGCGCGTCGGCAACACCGTCCGCGGGTGGAATCGCCCTATCCGCGACGACAAGGGCGACTCCGCTCACGGACACGTCAACATGGAGAGGGGCATCACTGTTTCCTGCAACGCCTACTTCGCGCAGTTGGGCACGTATGAAGTCGGGCCGGAGGCGCTCTTCTCCACGGCCTCGCTCTTCGGCGTCTCCGTCGCCAGCCCTAACACGGCGGCGAAACTGCGCGAGGCCATCCCGCAGTCGTCCTATGGACAGGGGCAGGTGGTGGCTTCACCCTTCCAGATGGCGAGAGTCGCAGCGACCGTTGCCGCGGGTGGGCGCATGCCTTACGGGCGATGGGTGACGGACGATAGCAACCAGCGCGTGCAACCGCCGCAAGAGGTAATCGACGCAGCCGCCGCGTCGTTCCTGGCGCAGGCTATGCGCTCCGTAATCACCCAGGGCACCGCGACTCGGCTGCGCGACACTAAGTCACAGGTCGCGGGCAAAACCGGCACGGCCGAGTTGGAAGGCCAGGACTCGCACTCGTGGTTCATCGGCTTCGCCCCCTATGACAAGAACTCGTCCAGCCGCATAGCTTTTAGCGTCATCATAGAGAACGGAGGCTACGGCGGGCGCGCGGCCGTGCCCGCGGCGGGCGCGCTCGTCAACGCCGCCCGCGAATTGGAGATCATTCATTAAGGGAAGGGTACACGCGTGAGTATTTTCGAGAAGTTGGAGAAGGCCATCGAGAAGGTGATCGGGGGCGGGCGCGACCGGCATCGCGAGCCGCTAGAGATCAGTCGGGCGATCATCAACGAGCTTGAGAGTAAGATTACCCCCCTCGATGGCGGCAGGCGCGTCTTCCCGTACACGCGCGTCACCGTGCGCCTGTACGCAGGCGACGCGGAGCGCCGCGCGATCTATGAGGTAGCCTTCATCAACGAGCGTCTGCTTGAGAGGAGTATACGCGAGCACCTGCGCGCGCCTAAGTGCGAGACACCGGTCGGGCTCTTGATAAACGTCCTAATCGAGGAGACAAGCCCGCCCGACCTTATAGCACAGGGATACGCCTTAGAGTATGGGAGCAGCGCCCCGCAGCAGGATCCCGCGCCGGTCATCACGAGCCCCCTCCTCATGGTGGTGCAGGGCATCGCCCAGACCTCCGAGTACCGCATCGCCAAGAGGCGGACGAACATCGGCAGGCAGGCCGAAGTGCACGACACCGAAGGCCGGCCGTTCCGGCGCAACGACCTCGCGTTCCTGAACGACAACAACGAGGTCAACCAGACCGTCTCCAAAGTCCAAGCGCACATTGAGTACAACCCGCAGACGGGGGAGTACAGGCTCTACGACGATGAAAGCGCCTTCGGCACGCTGATCATCCGAGAGGACGGCCGGCGGGTCGACGTTACCAAACATCTCGGCTCGGCCCTGCGTCCCGGCGACGAAATCTACTTCGGTCAGGCGCGCGTGCTCTTCAAAAATGAGAAGGACGAGAAGGGTAAGGACGGATGAAACATAGGCCGGTGCCTCCCACGTCCTCGCCCTCCGCCCGATCTTCACGGCAGATCGAAAGTCGCCGCAGGCGAAACGGCGCAGCCTGCGCTCATCCCTCGCAATAATTGTAAGTTACTTAGCTCTTCTCATAACCACGGAAGGGCGCGGACTAACCAACGTTTCTTACGAAAGCCGTTCCGGTTTCTTCATTCTCTTGTCGGCATATTTGAGTACATACCGAGCAATCTGGAGAATGCCAATACACCATTCCACAGCGACTCTATTCTTACTCACCGCTTCTTAGCACGCCTTGCAGTCTTAACCTTAGATGTATGCCTCACCACTCCGTGCATCGGATCAGGGGCAAGCTTATCCGGCAAGTCCTGCTCGTCATCGATGAGCAATTCGACATTCACGCCTGCCACCCTTGCGTAGCGAAGCAAGTGCGGCAGCGCAGGCTCCCTAGACCACTTGTCATCGGGTTCGCGCTCGAAGGCGCTGACGTCCGACTGCTTTAACTCATCCAGCAGACCTAGTCGACTCACCATCTCCGCCTGAGACAAACCATAAGCCTCGCGTATCTGCCGGAGCTTCTCGTGCAGGCGCAGAGCGCGCGGCCTCTTACGACTTCCCATCAGAAGTAACCTCCTCCGATGGGAAGATTGCGCGAAGAGCATCCAAGCTTAGCACTCTAATTGTCTTGCGCAATACTTCAATTAGAGTTATAGTGTCGCCTCGAACCGATCCCGCCGTGGTCCCTGTCTTTAGTTCCGCGACGGCTCTCATTACCGGTTGAGTTGTCGAGCCACTTCACGCATTGCTCTAGCGATACGAATTGTCAAAGACGTGATCTGGAATAACGAGCCGGTAAGAATAGCAGAATTTACGCCGATGGTGTGAAACGTATGGCATTGGACGCTGCCATGCACTCTCATTCGGATGCGGTCCTCGTGGATCGCCCCGTCACGCGCCGGACCGCATCCATTATGCTGGCCCTCGCCGCCGTCACCGTGGTCTGTGCGGCAATATTCGCCGTGTGCCTGCTACAAACTAATCCCGGTGACTCCTCCTGGACATGGGTTTTCGGGATCGCAACGTGCGCACTTCTCATCATTACAACCGGCATGGCGCTGGATTTCGCTAGGCTTTACTCCGAGAAATATGTAGTGACACCAGAAGCCATCGAAATCACAAGCGGTATCCTGCGGCGCGACTCGCGCAAGATCCCTTTAGCCAATGTTCTGGATGTGACTTCCAACAACTCATTCGACCGGCGGTTGTTCGGCGTTGGGAACATTACGATCGCAATCGCCAACGGCGACCGCATCACGCTTGAGGACGTCACTGACCCCCACGGTAAGATGGAAATCCTCTGGCAGTTGGTTCACAAGAAGTGAACCAAGGAGTAGAAAAGGAGACGCATGTTCAGGAAACGATGGCGGCTTACTGCATCACTTATGGTCATCGCGGCGCTTGCTGGCGGAGTGGCTTCGAGCGGCCTCCCCTTTCTAGCTCAGGAAGCTCAAGCTCAGCGAAATACGGCGACTCCCAAAACGTCGGTGCACAAGTGGGAATATCAGGTCTATATCGCGCCAGGGCCGCAAGATCTGTCCGACAAAGCCAACCAACTCGGCGACGAGGGGTGGGAGCTAACAAACGTTATCACGGACGAGCGCATCGTCAGTCGCTACATCGGGTACTTCAAACGTCCGAAGCAATAGCGATAAGGAGAGAAATAGGCGCTCATACGCCATTGTCTTTCTCGCTATCGAGCAAGTTAGGCACGGGCTCCCTCTTGGGGCGAATGGAGCCATCTGTGCCGGGACCGCCGCACCCATAGAGGGGGTGACCGCGAGTGCGGCGGTCTCTCAACTATCAGACTTTCAGTCCTCCCTTTTCCGCGGCCCCTACCACCCTCTGGCGACACCGTCTCTTTGAAACTGAGAACGGTGTTTCTAACACGCAAAATCCACCATAAAAATTTCGCTACCCAATCAACTCTAATTGGAGTATTATGCGCGCCTCAAGGTGGTTGCATACGCGCAACAGCGTACAACACACAAGACAAGCGGTGATTATCACCGTGGTCAGCGTTGAATCTCCACTGTAGCCCAACCGCCTGCCCTCCCGAGCGACTCCATGCCGGAAGCAGCTACTGAGAACGATTCCCTACCGGATGTGCAGCCCGTAAGCGTCGATGACTTCATCGAGCGGGCGCGAAAAGCTCAGGAAAAGCGAGATAAAAACACCCAACAAAATAAGCGAAATGATGATGAGGACGACGCCCCGAAGGCGACGCAAGAAGCCTTACCCCGCAATCCAAACACGGGAAACGGACAAGCTTCCGCCGACACACCAACTCAAGGCACTCCGGACGAAGCCTCATCTCTCGATCCGCCGAAGCAGATACGGATGAGAAGGCCCAAGAAGAGCAAGGAAGTGTACCCGGAAGGTGACCTACGGGGCGGGATGGCGAAGGGCGTCGACTCAGGGACTACTCCATACGAATCCCTCCGGCAAGCTGGTCACATTGCTCCCGAAACTGAGTTCGTCCCTGCGGAGGAAACATCATGAGCGGCTTCTTCCCCGAGCTTTACCCAGATGAAACGCTCCATAGCGCCTGCTCGCGCTACCATGCCCGGGCAGGATATCGAACTCGGGAGGCGACCGGGCGTGACCTACTTCGTGCCGAAAGGCTAAAAGTCGCGATTGACTTGCCTTCGAACCTCAATGCCTTAGTCGCCTCACTTCCGCCGGGGCACCGATACACCGTCGATTATTTCATCGGCAGGCACACGCTGCTGCCCTTCTACGCCCCGTTCCTGCCACCTGAGCGTGTCACAACCCTACGCGCCGACATGCGCGGTTCTGGCAGCGGTTCGATCCACGGTCGCATCGGGATTCTCACTAGCGGGATCGGCCCTGAGCAGTTGCGCTTTTGCCCGGAGTGCGTCCGAGCAGATCGGGAAAAATACGACGATGGGACGTACTGGCACCGTCTACATCAAACACCGGGAGTCGAAGTCTGCCACCTGCATGGCATCTTCTTACAGGACAGCGGCGTTCATTACAGGCACCGGAGCCATCATGACTCCTTCGTCGCGGCGGAACAGGCTGTCAGCCTTAAAGGCATGCGCTTCGTTGATGCTCAGAATAAAAATCATCAGGTGTTGTTAAAGATCGCCACCGACGCTGCATGGCTCCTTGGCCAAGAAAGGTTGTTAGCCGAGTCAGAGAATGCCAATCGCGAGAGGTATATCGAACTGCTTTTTCACAAGGGGCTCTCGACCTACCCCGGCACGGTGAGCACAAGACTACTTATAGAAAGCTTGAAAGCATTCTACTCGCCCGCGTTACTCGGACAGATAGCGTGTCCGATCGAGGCGAAATATAACTGGGCACATCGGCTCGTACACAACACGCGCGGGGCGCAACACCCCCTCCAGCACCTATTGCTTATGCAGTTCCTGAACGTCACCGCGGAAGATTTCTTCTGCCTCCCCGGCAAGCGGCAACCGTTCGGCGAAGGGCCGTGGCCCTGCCTCAACCCAGTAAGCGACCATTTCGGTAAAGAGTTGATAGCCGAGTACGAGGTGTCATCGATCACGCAACGAAATGGGCGTCGCCCGCGAGCAACCTTTTGCTGTGACCATTGCGAGTACACCTATTATCGGGTAGGCCCCGACCTTGCAGATGAAGACCGCCGGAATTCGCACGGCGTTATTACCTTCGGACATGTTTGGGATGAGAAACTGAAGCGGGCCTTCGCTGAAAGTGCAGATCATAAGCAGTTACTTGATCGCTTCGGTGTCAAACAGCACACGCTCGACAAACAACTTATTCGCCTCGGACTGGTAGCAATAAGAGAGACGGGAGGCTGTGCAAAAGTGGATGGGCGACATCGAAGAGCGCTCTCGCCAGAGCAGGAACATGAACTCAGAGAAGGTCACAGAAAAGCTTGGCGGGAGGTTTTGAGAGCGAACCCCGAACTGGGGCGGAGCGCTCTTAGAGGAAAGGCACCCGACCATTACATCTGGCT
Organism: Acidobacteriota bacterium; assembly: GCA_032230645.1. Classification (GTDB taxonomy): domain Bacteria; phylum Acidobacteriota; class Blastocatellia; order Pyrinomonadales; family Pyrinomonadaceae; genus QHXN01. The sequence goes on from JAVXWN010000054.1 coordinate 26,574, forward strand.
ATACCAGCATGATCTTGAGTGGTTAAAGGTACACCTGCCAGAGCGGCAAAACCCGAGCGGACCTAAAGAGCGGATAGACTGGCCCACGCGGGATGCGGAAATGGCACTATCAGTGAAGCAAGAGGCAGAAAAACTACGGCACATGCCAGGCCGCCCGGTCAGGATTTCGGAGACAAGGCTCGCCAAAGGGACTGGCAAACTGACCATCATCAGTAAACACGGAGATAAGTTACCGCTTACACTCAAAGCCCTTGAAGAGGTATCCGAGACGGTCGAGCAGTACGCCGTAAGGCGAGTAAAGTGGGCAGCAGCGTGTTTCCGCGCAGAAGGCATTCGTCCATCACGAGGAAAACTTCAAATTCGCGCAACCGTCAGCCATCAAATAGTCATTCGTCCAAAAGTTGAGCAGGCAATGGACAAAGCTTTGAGCGCACTCGACCCGAGAGACCTCCAAAAGCCGGAGGCCTCCCACGAGCGCAGCATAACAACAGATAAAAGCCGATAAGTAGATAACATTATTACCAGTGAAGAACGGTCGCCACGCTTTTAATTTCTTTGACCTATGACAACTATTTGTGTAAAGTGCCGCATAAAGAAGCAAATTGATTAAAGGCGGAGACAAATTAGTCTTCTAAGAGGAGAAGTTCACGTATTTAATGTCGCGGGAAAAATGAGCGCGGCTGCTGGACCGTGAAAAGTTCACCTAAGTAGTCATCAAGGGTCGAGACACCAGAAAAGAAAATAAAGGACTTATCGACGCAAAAGTTCAGGTTATTATTGTACCGATTCACGAGGCCAGCGCTGGTTACGAGCAGCATATGTTAAACTCGACGTATGCTGCTCGAATCTATTGAGGTACACAATTTCAGGAATTTGAGCGGCGAAATCTTCTGGGGCGAGGGCCTCAACATCATCTTCGGCGAGAACGGGCAGGGTAAGACCAACTGGCTCGAAGCCATCTACCTACTGGCTACCACGAAATCCTTTCGCACACAGCGGCCACAAGAGGCAATACGTTTCGGAGAGAACTTGGCGGTAGTGCGCGGGCGCGTGGCGCGAGCACGCGACGTACACAGGGACTTGCAAGTTACTATCCAAGGAAGTTCAAAATCGCTCTCTTTGAATGGCAAGCGTGAGACGGTCGCCAGTTACCTCAGTCAATTACACATCGTTCCCTTCACAGCCGACGAACTCGAAGTGGTACGCGGTGGCCCCGAAGCACGCCGTAGGTTCTTAGACCGCGGCGTGATCTCTCTCCACCACAGTTACGTCCAGACGCTCGCGGACTACCAGCGAGTCATCAAGCAAAAGAATCGACTCCTTCAGGATATCTCCGATTCGGAAACAACTCTCGACAAAGCGCGCGAACTGATCGAACCGTGGAACGAGCAGATCATCGTCTTAGGGGCGACGATCCACAGCGCCCGCCGCGACTACGTCGAACGCCTCGGGAAGAGCCTCCAACAGCGCCTTTTCGAGCGCGAGGAGATCACTATTCGCTATGTCTCCGCGCTTGAGGGGAAGGGAAATCTTGATGATTACGAGTCACTCATAAGAGAGCGTTTGCACCTGCGGCTACAAGCGGAAATCTCATCGGGATATACCCTCATCGGCCCGCACCGCGACGATCTGGAAATCCTCTTCGACGGTCGCGATATACGTACTTACGGGAGTTCCGGCCAACAGCGTAGCGCGTTGATTCTACTTGACTTAGCAGCAATTTCAGTATATTATTCATGGCACAATGAGTATCCACTTTTCTTAATGGATGATGTGGATGCTGAGCTGGATAAAAAGCGAATCGGTCATTTGCTGGAATATCTTGAGGGGCGCACTCAGACATTCATTACGACCTCCAAAAATGACCTCATCAAAGGGTTTGCCGCGAGAGCAAAGCTCAGCGACGTGAGGAATGGTGTGGCCTTTAACAGCGCGGAAGCTGAACCGGAAAGAACAATCGCGACATCGACCGAAAGCATCTAAACCCCATCGCAAATTTGTTTTCCCGAGTAGGAATTGATATGAGCAAGACGCACGAAGAGGAGATCACTTTGCCGACAGCAACTCTAACAAAGAAGAAGAACGATTCATACACTGCGACTTCCATCACGGTTTTAGAGGGGCGCGAGGCCGTTCGTAAGCGCCCGGCCATGTACATTGGCTCCACGGGCGAGATGGGATTGCACCATCTTGTTTACGAGGTCGTCGATAACTCCGTAGACGAAGCCCTCGTCGGCTTCTGCGACACGGTCGAAGTCTTCATCCATCTAGACAACTCGATCACCGTTATAGACAACGGCCGCGGTATCCCCGTTGATTATCACAAGCAGGAAAAGAAGTCCGCCGCCGAAGTTGTGATGACCAAACTCCACGCGGGCGGAAAGTTCGATTCCAACGCCTACAAGGTGTCAGGGGGCCTGCATGGAGTGGGCCTCTCTTGCGTAAATTTCCTCTCAGAGTGGCTTCGGCTGGAAATCTGGAGGGACGGGGCGACTTACGAGCAGGAATACGTCCGTGGGATTGCTTCGACCAAGCTAGAGATGACGGGTAAAACACGACGCCGCGGCACGAAGATCACCTTCAGGCCGGACGCCGAGATTTTCGACGTCAGCGAATTCAGCTTCGACAAGTTGTCGGAGCGCCTGCGCGAAAAAGCTTTCCTGAATAAAGGTATCCGCATCACGATTAAGGACGAGCGGGTTGAACCTGAGCGTTCACACGAATTCTATTATCGTGGGGGAATTGCGGAGTTCGTTAAGCACCTCAACAAGAACAAGTCAGTTCTTCATGACAAGCCGGTTTATTTTGAAAAATCGGCCGACGTACTTTCGATTGATGTCGCTATCCAATACAACGATGGGTACGATGAGAAAGTCTACTCCTTTGCCAACAACATTAACACCGTTGATGGCGGCACACACCTCTCGGGTTTTCGTTCGGCAATAACGCGCACCATCAACGCCTACGCGCAATCGTCCGGCTTAGCTAAGAACTTCAAAAGCTCTCTCTCGGGCGACGACGTGCGCGAAGGTTTAGTAGCAGTGATTTCCGTTAAGTTGCCGCAGCCGCAGTTTGAAGGGCAGACTAAAGGTAAGCTCAACTCGGACGTGAAAGGCGCGGTCGAGTCGTTCCTCAACGAGCGCCTGACTGAATATTTCGAGCAGAACCCGACGGTCGCCAAGAAAATTGTTGGAAAAGCCGTTGACGCCGCCCGCGCGCGTGAGGCGGCGCGTAAAGCTCGCGAGATTGTACGCAAAGGGGTTATGGGCTCAACTATGCTGCCCGGCAAGCTTGCAGACTGTCAGGAGAGAGATCCAGCTCAGTGTGAACTTTACATTGTAGAAGGGGATTCGGCCGGTGGAAGTGCGAAACAGGGGCGTGATAGAAGGTTTCAGGCTGTCTTGCCATTGAAAGGTAAAATCTTGAACGTGGAGAAGTCTCGCTTCGACAAGATGCTTGGCCATAGCGAGATAAAAACACTGATTACGGCGCTCGGCACAGGTATCGGCAAGGACGATTTCGATGTAAACAGGCTACGCTACCACAAGGTCATTTTCATGACCGATGCGGACGTTGATGGTTCGCACATCCGCACGCTCCTCCTGACCTTCTTCTATCGGCAGATGCCGGAGTTGATTGAGTCGGGGCACGTGTTCATAGCTCAGCCTCCGCTATTCAAAGTAAAACGGGGCAAGCGCGAAGAGTACATAAAAGACGAGAGATCAATTGTTCGTTATCTCATGCGTCAGGCGACTGGCGACATGAAGGTGACTTCCGCTCAGGGGGAGGGCATCATCGAAGGTCGCGAGCTAGCGCGTGCCCTTGAGCAGATGGTTGAGCTAAATCGTTATTGTGAAAAGCTTATTAGAAGGCTTGGCAATGACGAGCGCTTGCTGCAACTGCTCTTGGAGTCTTTCGGCGGGCGTCAAGGGGTCTTGCGTGAAGAGGGCACAACACTCAGAGGAATTTTCCAGGATAATGAGGGCAAGCAGATAGGGCGCGTCGAGGAGGCACTGGCTGAGGCTGGCTACAAGACAGAACTCGCTCCGGATGAGGAGCACGGGTTGTGGGAGATTGAGACGACCGTTTCGGGTGGTTCAAAAGTTAAAATAGACTGGGACTTAGCAAGTCACGTCGAGTTTCAGAAGGCTGTGGAGATATACAAAACGCTCGAAAAGCGTCTAACCGCGCCCTTTGTGCTAGGGGAAAACGGCTCTAAAGAGACGATTGGATCCCGAGAAGAGCTTCTGGAGAGGGTGCTTACGGCTGCGAAGAAGGATTTAACTATCCAGCGTTACAAGGGGCTTGGCGAGATGAACCCGGAGCAGCTCTGGGAGACCACGATGAATCCAGAAAAACGCACGCTGCTTCAGGTCAAAATAGATGACGCAGTAGAGACAGATCAGATATTCACCATCCTGATGGGCGACGCGGTTGAGCCCAGGCGTAAGTTTATCGAAGACAACGCATTGGATGTAAAGAACTTAGACGTTTAAGATTAGTCGCACGAGCGGACAGGGTGTGAATCTATTTGACACACCCTGTCTGCTCGTGTAGAATGAAGACCCTTTCCTCCTGTGGATATTGCCGCTGCATGCATCTCGCGTATGCAGCGGTATTTTTTGTGGAAGAATCCGTTTCGGAAATACCTTTCCAATTACTGATAGCATTAACAAAAATGAAGCTCCCGGAAAAATATTTCCCTCCAAGTTGTCATTCCTCTTTAGATAGAGCGCCATCGACTTGTTCATCCAGATCGATTCGGCGCGATTTTGTGGCCCCCAACTCGTTATAGCGACCGCCCGGCGCGAATTGACCGGATTCGCCGACATCGAGTGCGCGCTCATCATTCGCCGGGTTAATGTCTTCAATCGGGTCAGGCGTCGCGTCGGGTTTGAGTTCATGGTCGGCGTTCTTCTCGCCGAGAGAGCTTTTCGTCTCGTTCAAATCTGGCATCATCTTCCTCCTCATTCAGGATTAAAGGGTCAGTGCCACTCGCTGAAGCGGCGGGTACGAAATCGGTATAGCCTTAAAGGCGCGTCCGGTTTAATGCCGGCTTTTTTTGCCGCAATGCGGACTTGCAAATCGGCTGTCCTGATACTTTCGATGGCGGGTAGAAGTAGTCCGCGTCGTGAGCCTGAATGGTCTGACACAACAACGCCGAATACGGCAGGGTCTAAGTCCTCGAACCGGGCCGGCTCCAAAGTTCCGAGGACATCGACGGAGTAGCGCAGAGAGGGGAGTTCGTTTTCCGAAAGAGGTTGGAAGCGAGGGTCACGCGTAGCCGCCTTAATCGCGTTGGCGACTATCTCTTCGGCAAGGGTATTTTTCTCTGGCTCGACCGTGCCGATGCAGCCACGTAGTTCGCTGTCAATTGTCTTGATGGTGACGAAGCAGGCCAAGGGCTTGTTTAATAGTGACTTGGTTGAAGAAGTCATGGGCTCGACGACCCAACGCCGCGAGATGAAGGTCTCAACTGCGCTCCGCGCCAGCGCAGGTATCTGGCTCTCGTCAGAGACGAGGTGAGAATCCTGTTCCTCCCTTATGTTCAAAGGTTGGGGTGGAATCGGGTTCGCGTTTTTGTTCTCTTTCGTCTTGAGATTCATTGGTTAATTTAAGCTCGTGCCTGAAAGTTGCGCCACGAGATAGCCGACGCCGAAGGGCGCTTCGTAATGTATGACTTCGCACGCATTGACGGCATCGTCGCAAGCGCCCAGTGCGACGAGCATCGAACGGTAGCCGCACTCACCAGCGAGACGCCGCAGGCTCCGGTCGATGTGAAGGATGCGTCCGGGGCTGTTCTGACGGATTGCCTCTACCACCTCTTCGTCAAAGCGGTGCGCTTCCGCGTAGTGGCCTGCGGGCGCGTCGGGAATGAGGCGGTGACTCAGGTCGCCGCTGGCGATGAGAGCGACGGGATGTTCGACTCTCTCGACCGCGCGCCTGATACATCTGCCGAAGCTCACGTGCACTTCGTCGGGAAGAAAGCAGTAGCCGAGCGCGACAACCGCGCCGCGCCAGCCGTTACGCAGTAGAAAGTAGAGAGGCACAGCGGTGCCGTGATCCAGTTCGCGTGGCCCGAGCCGAGCGACGCCTATCTGTTCGCGGGCAGCGGCCTCTTCAATAGAGATGAGAAGTTCCGCGTCGAGGGGCGCTTCGACGATTGCCTGCGGGGCGCGGAAGTTGGCAAAATCTCCGCGCAGTTGCGCGCCGTCGTAGGCTACGAAGGTGTTATTCTCAAGCGGGGCGTGCGGCGAGATGAGTATGACCGTCCGCGCACCGCTGGCTTTGACTCGGTCTGACAGGTCGCGCATAGCGGCGATGGATGCGCGCACTTCGTCAGCCTGTGCGCCGCCGACTTCGGGTACCATCACAGGCGGGTGCGGGGCGATACCGACGAATACGAGAGGACTGCCGTTCATAACTTCAACACTGACTTCTGAGCGGAGTTCTTTCGACAAGGGGGACTAAAACTCGAACGGGAATTTCGGCGTCTAAAAGCGACGCAACAAAGTCAAGGGACTTGCAGGGGTTGGCAGAGATTCTAACACAACAGAAGTTTTCTATGACAAGGGTGCGGGCGAGCATGACAGGCGACGAGTAAAGTCGTGTCTGAACGTGTTCGAGGAGAGACGTGGCAGGCGGTAGCAAAAAATTCGATGTGTTAATAGTCGGGGCCGGTCCCGCAGGTTCGTTCGCGGCTGAGAAGCTTGCGCGCGGTGGGGCGCGTGTGGCGCTCTTCGATGGAAGGCCCGCGCGCGAGGCGAAGGCGTGCGGCGGCGGCGTCACGTCAAAGGCACTCAAGGCTTGGCCGTTTCTGCTCGAAGCAGGCGGACGCACCGTGACCGAGGTGGAGATGATTTCGCCGACAGGTGAAGGCGTTCGGCTCAAGCTGGCCGAGCCGTTCGCGGTCTACTCGCGTTGCGCCTTCGACTCCTACCTGCGCGAGCGCGCGCGGAGAGCCGGGGCCGAGGTCTTCAAGTGTCGCGTCTCCGCGTCTACTGAAAAGGACTCTGAAGGTCGCTGGATCATGCGTGAACGCGGAGGTCAGAGTTGGAGTGGCGTTGTGCTGGCGGCGGCAGACGGCGCGAACAGCGCTATCGCGCGGCGGCTTGCGGGCCCACTACCGAACTCGGATATGGAAGTCGCGTTCGGCTATCGCACCCCTCTGAACGAGGCGGACGAGGCTCCGACGGTCATCGCCTTTCTGCCGGGCTGGGCCGGTTACGCTTGGGCCTTCCCGCGCCTCGACCACATCTCTTTCGGCATCGCTACCGCGCAGGACGCTTTCGACCATAAGGCTCTCGACCGGATGCTCTGGGACTTCATGGCCAGCTACTACCGTGCGCGCGAAGAGGACGCGTCGCCGTCGGCGCACAAAGAGAAAGTGTGCGCGCTCGATGTAGAGGAGAAGCTACGTGCGGTCGCCGAGCGTTACGCGGCGCGCATACCCGGGCTCGCGCCGGAGTCGTTCGATAAACGGCGCGCGGCGGGCGAGGATTGGGCGCTGCTGGGCGACGCGGCGGGCTTCGCAGACCCGGTGACGGGGGAAGGGATTTACTACGCGCTTCGCTCGGCGGAGCTTTTCGCGGAAGCTTTTCTCGCGGGTGACGTGAAGGCTTACGAAACGAATTGGCGCGCCGACTTTGGACGCGAGTTGCGACGCGCATCGCGGATGCGCCGAAGGTTCTACGGAAACTTCTGGGGCGGGCCTTTCACGGGCCGGATGATTAAACTCGCGCGGGCGCACCCCGGCATCCGGCGCACGCTGCGCGAACTCGTCACGGGCGATCAGGGCTACGTTGATCTCAAGCGCACGCTTGCCCGCCGCGTCTTCAATCCATTTTAGTCCGACTCGTTTAGTCCTACTCGACAACGATCACGACGCGCTTCCTCACCGTCTTACCGTTTAAGCTCATCATGGTCGCTGCTTTCGTTCACGCCGGGTTGCGTGTACGGGGCGAGGCGACGTTTTAGCTCGTCGGGCACAGGCACGGACTCGAAGGTGTTGCGGCGAACGGCGACGAGGACGAAGTGCGCTTCGGCAATCAGTTCCTCGCCGCCGTTTCTCCGCACCTCGAAGTTTAGACGCAGCGACTTTGTGCCGACGCGGCCGACATAGACGCAGACCTCCAGCAGATCGTCGAGCTGTGCGGCGCGATGAAAGTCACATTCCAGGTGCGCGCGCGGCAGCCATATGTCCAGCTCGTCGAACATCACGCCGTAGGGCAGGCCGACGGCGCGGAACAGCTCGGTCTCGGCGAACTCGAAGAAGCGTATGTATGCGCCATAGAAGATGATTCGCGCAGCGTCCACGTCACCCCAGCGGACGCGCTCCTCAATCCGATATTTCCAGTGTTCGTTCACGTCAATCATTTCGCTTTCAAGAGGCCATAAGGTTTTTGCGGCCGAGCGCCTCGGCGTAGACGCGCTCGGTCGCTTCGACCATACGTGTGATGTCGAATCGCTCTCGCGCCGTCTCGCGCGCGCGCGTGCCTAGTAAGAGCCGGAGCCCTTCGTCTTCAAGCAGCGAGGCGACGGCCGCAGCAAGCGCGCGCACATCGCCCAAGGGTACGAGCAAGCCGGTTGCACCCTCTTCGACTATCTCACGCGCGCCCTCGGTCGCGGTCGCGACGACGGGGACTCCGCACGCCATCGCCTCGACCATCGCGATGCCAAAGGCTTCGGAGCGCGAGGCGGAGACGAACAGGTCGAGCGACGACAAGAGGCGCGGCACTTCTTCTTCGTTGAGTCGTCCGAGAAGACTTACGCGCTTTGACAGTCCCAACTCGGAGATGAGCCGTTCGATACGTGCGCGCGGCTCGCCGTCGCGAGAAGCGTCACCGCCCGCGATGACGAACGCGACCGCATCGCCGAACCTTTCGACGACGAGCGACGCGGCACGCACGAACTCCTCCTGCCCTTTGACCGCGCTCAACTCGCCGATGATGCCGACGCGCAAAGGGCGGCGAGTCGAACCACGCTCGGCCTCAACACGCTCCTGCTCATACTCGTCACTTGATTGCTTAAAGTCTTCACTTGCTTGCTCAAGCTCCGCGCGCGCTCTCTCGAAACGTCGCACGTCTATGCCGTTCGTGACGACACGAATCTTATCGTCGTCGAAAATCTTCTGCGCACGGAGCGAGCGCGCGACGGCTTGGGAGACGGCTATGACGCGCGAGACGTTCGAGAGCGCGAGGCGGTGCGCGCGGGCGAGAGGGAAGAGGACGTGGCGCGTGATGACGAGTCGAGTCGAAGGCACGCGGCGCGTGGCGAAGGCTGCAAGTGTGTAGTCACGTGCGACGTGCGCGTGGATGATGTCAACGCGATTCTCTCTCGCGATACGCGCAAGGCGCAGCGCGCCCGGAAGGTCGAGAGCGTTGCGCAGAGGCAGCGTGAAGACGTTATTCGCAGGGAGGACAGCGAGTCTTTCATGAAGCGGTGATCGTTCGGCGAGCGCGACGAAGAGTTCGTGGCCGCGCGCCGCCAGACCGCGCGTGAGGTCGCAGAGGTGGCGCTCGCCGCCCCCGAACGCGCGCGCCGAACTGACGTGGAGGACTCTCATAAAGTGGAAAGGCAAAGGGCGAAAGGTACAAGTCGGAACAGTGCTGCGCCCTGAATCTTTCAGGCTCGTCGCTCGCTGAATCTTTCAGACTACGGAGTAGCAAGCAATGACGAAATTATAACCGAGAAGGATTTTAATGCCTCAACGCAAGCGGCGTGATGTTTTATGTTGCGCCGCGAGTGGCTCGCGAATATGATGCGCCGCATGAAAAGGATGAACCCTGCAACCGCGCTCGCCGTCGCGGGCGTGCTCATAATACTTTTCGCCTCTCACGCTCACGGCCGGACGCGAAGCGCGGGGCCGTCTCCGTCTCAGTGTAACGCGCCCGCCCCTTCGCCGGTCTCATACGTCCCGCTGCCCGGCCACCCGTTCAGCACCGTCTCGACCCCGGACGGATGCTGGCTCTTTGTTTCAGTCACGACATCGAATCCGAAGTCGTTCAACGGCGTCGCAATGCTCCGTCGCTCAAGCGGGCAAGTCACACTCTCGAAGGTCTTCCCCGTTGAAGGCGAGCCGACGGGGATGGTGTTGACGCACGACGGCAAGATGCTCATCGTGGCGGACGGTGACTTTGTAGTCTTCATGGATGTGGCGCGGATGACCTCGGGCAGTGGAGACCCGATACTGGGCTTCATCAGCGATGGCGACTTCCCCGGCAGCGTCTATGCCAACGTGACGACCGACGACCGCCTTCTCTTCGTCAGCGATGAGGCGATAGAGGCCATCACGGTTATCAACCTTCAGAAGGCGCGCGCCGAAGGTTTTAAGGAGAGCGCCATCGTCGGCAAGATACCAACGGGCAACGCACCCATCGCGCTCACGTTCTCGCCCGATGGGCGCTGGCTCTACACGACCAGCCAGATAGCGCCAAGGGACTACGGGTGGCCCGTCGAGTGCAAGCCCGAGGGCGCAGACCCGGCGACCGCCACGCCGCGCAACCCGCAGGGCGCAATCATCGTCGTGGACGTTCAGCACGCCGCGACCGATCCGGCGAACTCCATCGCCGCGCGCATCCCCGCCGGTTGCAGCCCCGTGCGCATGGGCATCACGCCCGGCGGCGAACGCGTCTTCGTCACGGCGCGCAACAGCAACGCGCTGCTCGGCTTCGACACTTCAAAGTTCATGAGCGACCCGGCGCACGCGCTCGTCGGCACGGTGCCCGTCGGCTCGTCGCCCGTGGGCGTGGCCGTCGTCAACGAGGGCAAGCTCGTTATCGTCACCAACTCGAACCGCTTCTCTAAGGAGAGGCTGGCGCGGCAGACGTTGACCGCGATAGACGCGTCGAAGGTCGGCGCGGGCGCGGCGGCTGTGTTGGGTAGCATACCCGCGGGCGCGTTCCCGCGCGAGTTCGGACGCTCGCCTGACGGGCAGACGCTCTTTGTCGCTAACTACATCTCGAACGAGTTAGAGGTGCTTGACCTCGCACGACTCCCGTTGACGCGACAGCAGTAACGCGCGCGACACGGTTACACCTTCGCGCTCCGCTTTGTTATTGCGCCGCGAGCGGTGATGAGTCGTAGTGCGCGAGGAGGTCTGCGGCGTCGCGGTAGATGCGAATGCACCCGGCGGCGCGCAGGTCTTCTTCGGGGAAGCCGCCGCTGAGGAAACCGATTGTTTTGATGCCGGCCTTGCCTGCGGCTTCCGCATCGTAGGGCGTGTCGCCGACGGCGATTGCCTCGGCGGGCTCCGGGTCGCCGAGACGTGCGAGCGCGGCCTCGAAGATGTCCGGGTGCGGCTTCGACTTGTCGGCGTCGTCGGCCGATGTCTCCTCTTCGACGAGGTCTTCGATGTCGGCAATCTTTTTGTAAGCCTTCAACTCGTCGGCCTTGGCCGATGAGGCCAGCGCGGTCTGAAGCCCTTCGCGTTTGACCCGCTCGAACAACTCGCGCACCGCGGGGAAGCTCTTCACGCGCGGCAGGTAGTCGCGCTTGAAGAGTTCGCCACGATACTCTTCAAGCTTCTCACCGAAATCGTCTATCTCCTCTTTCGAGAGAAAGACGGGCAGCAGTTGGTCGCCGCCCTTGCCTATCTGGTAGCGCACGCGCTCGTATTCAACCCGCTTGCCGAAGTGCGCCAGCGCCTCCTGCCATGCGCGCGCATGAAGGTCTACGGAGTCGATGAGCGTCCCGTCCACGTCGAAGATGACCGCCTTAATCACTTGAATCTCCCATGCGAAAGTTTGAATTGCGATGAGTGCGAAGGCACGCGTTATACCAACGCGCTCTCGCACGCGTCGCGGTGCGTGTGCGCCTCGTGTGAAGCTCGCCATGACGCCGAACAGAACACAGGCGCGGTTGCTCGTTCCGCTTTGGTACGCGGCCCGTGTCGCGCAGTCGCGCTCGAAGCGCGCCCCGCTTGGTTCTATCGCCTTGTGATTCGCCGTCATCGTCGCGCGCGCTTGGGAGGGCAGAGTCGGCACGGGGCTTGCCGGAGTGTGAGCGTGGATAAGTCTCTTTAGTATGCCCCGTGTGACTCGTCCCCGAGTCGCGGGCCGAGTCGTTTGAAGCAGAGTAGAGGAGTCTATTATGGCAAAACTTGTGACCGGAGTTTTCAAGACGCGCGTGGCGGCCGAGGCAGCCGTGGACGCAATCATCAAGCGCGGATATACGCGCGACGACATCAGCGTGCTGATGTCCGACGCAACCAAGTCGAAAGAGTTCGCCATCGAGACGCGCACGCACGCGGCTGACGGGCTCGGCTACGGCGCGGCCGTGGGCGGGACGGTCGGCGCGGTGGTGGCGGCAATCATCGCTGTCGGCACGAACGTTGTGCTGCCCGGATTAGGGCTCGTAGTCGCGGGGCCTCTGGCGGCGGCATTGGCGGGCGCGGGCGCGGGAGGCGCGGCGGGTGGGCTTATCGGTGCGCTTGTCGGCGCGGGCATCCCTGAACATCGTGCGAAAGTCTACGACGCTTCTTTGCGCGCCGGAGGCATTCTCATCGGCATCGAGTCCAAGACTGACGAGGAGGCCGACAAGCTTGAAGAGCTTCTTAAAGACCTCGGCGCGGATTACATTCGTCAGGAGTAACGATGAACGCCGTAATGAGGAACGATGAGCTGAAGACAGCTTGTCTTTAGTTCATCGTTCCTCATTACTTCTTCAAAGATGGCTTTGTCTTTGAAGGTTAAGTTTAAGGGAGGCGTTAGCGTTTGATGGCGTCGCCCGCGTCTTCGAGCATGTCGCCGACCTTGCGCTTGGCTCCGCCAAAGCCTTCCTGCACATCGCCCTTGAGCTTGTCGGCTGAACCTTCGGAGCGCAACTTGTCGTCGCCTGTCAGATTGCCCAAGCCTTCCTTGATCGAGCCCTTGGCCTGATCGAATTTGCCTTCTATCTCGTCCTTGTTCGGAGCACCCATTTGCGTTAATCCTCCTTCGATAATTTGAATGCGGGAGAGCGCACGAAATCTCACTCTTCGCACGAAGAAGAGGGCAACGTTCATGCCAACCGCCCGTCTCTTCAGAGAGTCGCATCGAAAGGTATTGTGTCGCGCGGAGATGCGGTCTTGGGGCCGGTGTGAGTTGAGCGGATGGGAGCACGTGGCGGGGGTTCGTTTTCATACGTTAGAGACTGGTGGTGCGGCCTGTCTTGAGACGAGGCGCGCTCGAATCTCTGACCTCATGCACAAATAAAAAAGGGGCGCGCACCCGTTTGAGGTGCGCGCCCCTTTGAGTGGAGCGCCTCCGAGCTTCGACTTTAGAACTCGAAGCGCACGGCGAGCTGAACCTGACGCTCGCGGAAGAAGAAGCCGTCAGCGCCGGTTGTGGTGCCGAACGAGGGATTGTAAGTCGCAAATACCGCGTTCGAGCCAAAGGGACACGTACCGGTTGTGCCGGTTCCGCTACAGATGTTGTAGATCGTGTTATTAACGCTCGTCACCTGCGTGCGGTTGAAGATGTTGAAGCCCTCGGCTATCAGCTCCAACTTCGTCTTCTCTGTAATGCTGAAGCGGCGCGAGATGCGCATGTCTGTGTACCAGATGTTCGGCTGCTTGAAGAAGTTGGGCGCGACCTGCGCGAAACGGAGCGAGCCGTTCGAGCCGTTCACGCCACCGGCCTGACTGAAGCCAAAGACGCCGCTGACGCTGGAACCTGAAGTGTTCCCGGTGTAGCGCGCCCCGGAGAAGGCGTTGAAGATCGGCGCAATCGTCCAGCCGTTAAAGATCGCGCGTCCAACCTTATTGTCCTTCAAGCTGGCGAACGCAGTGTTGTAGACAAGACTCGCTACAAGCTTGTGCCGCCTGTCGAAAGCCGAGAGACTTTTCTCGCCGGACGGGTTGAAGGGATCGAAGGGGCCCGAGAAGCTAGGCGTAAAGGTCGTCGAGGTCTGGCCGTTGTCCGATGCCCTTGAGAGCGTGTAGCTGCTCTGGAACTGGAGGCCGTTCGTCAGACGACGGTTTGCCTGCAACACCAGCGCGTGGTATTTCGACGAGACGTTGCTGGTAATCTGATCGATGAAACCGAAGCTGGTGTTCGGTCGCGTCGCCCCTAAGTAGTAGGGGAATGTCCAAGTCTGACCCGCGAAGGGGCCGTCCACGATGTTGACGCTTCTGGTGGTCGTCGTCGGGCTCAGGTTGACATCAACGAAGCTCGGGAGGTACTTCCCGAAGCTGAAGAGATAAGAGGCGGAGACCACCGTGTTGCGCATGATCTGACGCTCAAAGACAAGGTCGCCCTGATGGATCATCGGATTCTGGAAGCCGCTCTGGAAGAACTGAACGCCTGCCGTGCCCGAAGGTGCTGCGGCCAAAATGTTGGGGAAGATTGGCGCAGTCGGATTGCCCGCGGCGGTAGCAGGGTTAGTGGCAGGCGCTATCGAACTGACAACTTGGCCGCTTGCAAGGCCGGTGTTAATCAGCGAGTTGATGATGGTCGAGCCAATCACGCGCCCGTAGTAGATTCCGTAGCCACCGCGCAAGCTCGTCTTGCCGTCGCCGGTCATATCCAACGCGAAACCGATGCGCGGGCCGAAGTTGTTCTTGTCGCTCGGCCTGTTCGCCGTTTGCGGCAAGGCGGGATTGACGAGGAAAGGCTGCGGAAACTTCTCGTACTCCCAACGCAGGCCGAGGTTGAGGGTCAGGCGCGGCGTCACGCGCCAGTCATCCTGCGCGAAGAAAGCATAGTCAACAGTCGAGAGCGCAAAACGAGGCGGGCCGAAACCTTGCGCGAAGTTGCTGGTGTAGCACTTACCCGCGAGGCGTGTGCTGGTCGCGCACTGCTTATTCGCCGCCCGCAATGACCCGCTCGTGGTGAAGTTCACGTAATCGACGATGAAGTCATTGACGTTGGAGTAGGTATAAGAACCGGCTCCGGTGAACAGGTTGTCGTCGATGTCGTGAACATGACTAATATCGGTGCCCCACTTGAACGTATGGTTCCCCGTAGTGAAAGTCATGGTGTCGGCGAACTGATAGCGCTTCTCATCCGGCAGGGCTTTCCGATCTAAGGATGTCGCCTTACCAAAGGTGATGCCGTTTGTCAGGGCGACCTGTGGGGAGTTGCCGTCCGCCGTGGTCGGCTCGCCCGGTAGCGGCGGATTGGCGATCTGCGAGTCAAGCTCATGCGACCAAAGGAAGCGACCCTCGTTGAGCAGCTTGTTTGTGAGCGTCGAGGTGAGACGTAGGTTGACGGAATCAGCGGTGACGAAGTCATCGCCGAAGCCTGCGCGGTCGCGCGTCACCGTCGCCGCTGTTTGCACTCCCGCAGGCGAAGCCCAACGCAAGCGGTTGTAGGTCGCCGTGAGTGTGTTCTTCGGAGTGATGTTCCAGTCCAGCTTCGGAAAGAAGAGTTTCTGACCACCTTTGCGCGGCACCTCACCCGTCAGGCTATTGATGAAGCTCACAGCCGAATCAATCTGAGCAGTGGTTAATCCTCTGGCCGCCGCGGTAAGCAGAGTGCTATTGACGCCGTTTGTCGAAGAGCCGGTGACGGGGTTCAGATAACCGGCATTAACGAACCGGGCGATGCCGGGGAAGTTGCGTTTCTGCTGGTCGTAGCTGAAGAAGAAGAAAGCCTTGTCCTTCACGATGGGCCCGCCGATGGTGCCGCCGAACTGATAACGCACATCCTTCGGCTTGAGTCCGACGGGCGTTAAAACCCCGTTCACAAATTGGTTGATGGTACTGAGTGGGTTGCGCGCTCCCCACTTGTTGTTACGGTCGTAGAGAAAACCCGAGCCGTGGAACTCGTTGGTGCCGGACTTGGTGACGGCGTTGATTACGCCACCCGCCGAACGTCCGTACTCAGCCGAGTAGTTTGAGGTGTTGACCTGAAACTCGCGAATCGCGGCTTGGCTGACCGAGTAGCCGATGCGCGTGCGCCCGCGCTCCTCCGAGAAGAACGCTTGGTTGTTGTCGCCGCCATCAACCGTATTGTTGTTGAGCAAGCCTGAGATGCCGCGGAAACTTATGAGTCCGAACGTGCCGTCGGGAACCGTGCCCGGCGTCAGAATCGCAAGGTTAGACCATCGGCGACCGTTGGTCGGAAGATTATTGATAGAGACCTGATTAATGTTGGTAGAGAAGTCTTGCTGCGTGGTGTTAATGGCTGGCGCTTCGCTCGTCACCTGGACGGTCTCCTGCGCTCCGCCGACGGTGAGAGCAGCGTCGATGGACGTGACGCGCCCGACTTCGACCACGACCTTCTGCTGTGTGAAGGCGGAGAAGCCCGAGGCGTTGATCGTCACGCTGTAGTTGCCCGGGTCGAGCTGCACGACGCGGAAGCGCCCCTCGCTGTCGGTCGTGGCGGAGGTCTCCTTGTTCGTCTCCTCATTCTTGACGGTGATTGCGGCGTTCGCGACGACCGCGCCCTGCGGGTCTTTCACCGTGCCGCCGACTGCACCCTGCGTCGTGGATTGTGCCGCGGCGTTAGCCGCGCCGAAGGCGAGGCAGAAAAAAAGCAAGGCCAGCGCGCAGGCTGACTTGCAGAGGGGATGTTTCGACATATTTCTTCCTTTTCCTGCGAAGTTTGTTGCGGTTGGTTCGGGACTCGGGTGCCATACTTTCCACGTCTCCCGAAGATGTCGGCTGACCTGTTTGATTGAAAGATGGCAAGCTAAGAGAACTAAGACTTATAACATACGGGAAGATGTTTTCGCGAGCCTGACGACGGCGGAAACGTGATGTTAAATACTACATTTCCACCCACGCGCGCAAGGTTAAAAAAGGTAACGAGAGCCGCACATTCACGCCCCCGGCGGCAGACGGTTTTCACCTGCTGCGGGCGGACAGATTTCCGTCCGAAAACATGAATCAAAAGTCCAAAAAATCGGATGTGCGTGGCGAGCTTCGTTTGTCAAAGCGACAGGGCATGCAGAAGCTTCTCCCGCATAACTAGAACAACGGGAAAGGCTTTCGGACTTCCGGTTTAAGTGCGCCCTTCAAGGCAACAATTCATCATGTGCCTGCACGACCTGACAAAACAAAAAGCATGCCAGCAAGATAAGTTGGCAGCGCCAACGAAAGTGGCGTGCGAAGTGTTTTCGTGCTCGTGGCTTCAACCGGAATTTCCGAGGCGGGGAAGTAAGAAGGATTGAGGGATTGATTCATTTTTCCGATGAGTCAATCCCTCAACCCCTTCGTCCTTCCGTTAGACTCGTTCGAAGATGATGGCAATGCCCTGACCGCCGCCGATGCAGGCCGAGGCGAGACCGTAGCGGCCGTTGCGGCGCTTGAGTTCGTTCATAGCCGTGAGCACGAGGCGCGTCCCCGATGCTCCGAGCGGGTGGCCAAGGGCGATTGCGCCGCCGTTGACGTTCGTCTTCGAGCGGTCGAGCCCCAACTCCTTCTCGACGGCGAGATACTGGCAGGCGAATGCTTCGTTGACCTCGACGAGATCAATGTCGGAGAGCTTCAGGCTCGCCTTCTCAAGCGCCTTGCGAATCGCGGGGACAGGGCCGATGCCCATCAAGTCAGGCTCGACGCCCGCGTAGGCCCAAGAGACGATACGCGCCACGGGTTGCGCGGCGTGCTCTTTCATATAGTCTTCGCCCGCGATGACGAGAGCAGCCGCGCCGTCTACGATGCCGGAGGCGTTGCCCGCAGTGACGAAGCCGTCCTTACTGAAAGCGGTTGGCAGTTTCGCAAGCACTTCGAGCGTCGTTTCGGGACGCAGGTGGTCGTCCGCGTCAACGACCTTCACGCCCTTGCGCGTCTTCACTTCGACGGGAACTATCTCTTCGGCGAAGATACCGGCGGCGCGTGCGCGCGCGGCCTCCTGTTGCGAACGGAGCGCGTATGCGTCCTGCTCCTCACGCGAGATTTCGTACTTGCGCGCGAGGTTCTCGGCCGTGCCCGCCATCGTCGTGTTGCAGTAGGTGTCTAAGAGCGCGACCATCAAAGAGTCTTCCAGCTTGCCCTGACCCAGAGCGAAGCCGGAGCGCGCGCCGTAGATGACGTGCGGAGCCATTGACATGGACTCCATGCCGCCGACGAGCGCGGTGCGCCCCTCGCCCAGAAGAATCATGTGCGCGCCCGAAATGATTGATTGAATGCCGCTGCCGCAGAGCCGGTTGACGGTGAGAGCGGGGCGGTCGGCGGGCACGCCCGCCTTCAGCGCGACGTGGCGCGCTCCGTAGATGGCATCGCCCGAGGTCTGGAGCGCGTTGCCGATGACGGTGTGGTCTATCTCTTCGGCCGCAACGCCCGCAGCTTCAAGCGCGCCACGCGCAGCCGTCGCGCCGAGGTCAATCGCCTTCACGTCCTTGAGCGCGCCGACGTACTGAGTCATCGGCGTGCGCTTGCCGCCGAGAATGAAAATGTCCTGAGTCATAGTGTTGATTAGATGTGCCTCTCCGAGAAAAATCTGCCCGCCAAAATAACCCCGCAGTGTAGACGACCCCGCGCGCACGCGTCAATTTCGGCACAATGCCGCGCCTTTTTAGTCGGAGAAGCGGTGCGTGGCGCGATAGCGTTGAAGCAACTCTTCGAGGAAGCCTTCATATGTGAAGGCCGCCGGGTCATAGTCGGGTCGAAGCTTGTAGAGCAGGGGCGTTGCGACTCGCCAAGCCATCCATTGCCGGGGCATCTCTTCCATATCCCAGCGACGGCGTAGGAACGCTTCGACCACTTCGACTTCGCGTTCGTTGAGCGCGGAGAGTTCGGCGCGAAAGGGCATGGGCTTGAATGAGCGCCTGAGCGCCGCGTCCGAGGTCGGCGCGGAGAAGACTTGATCGAAGGTTGGCGCTTGCGCCTCGCGCTCGCGCACGACCACAGTGCCCGCGACGAGGTCGCCCACGCGCTGGTCGCGGCTGGTAACGAAGACCGAGATGAGCCCGACCGAGTAGAAGGGGAATGGCTCCATATCGAGTATGCGGACGAGGTTTCGCGCCGTGGCCTCCCAGAAGGTGACGGGTCGCCCGTCCTCTCGTATCACGCGCAGGCGCAGCCAACGCTTGCCCGGCGTCTGTCCCGCCCAAGCCCACTCGAAGAGCACGAAGTAACCTGACCAGACGACGAAGACCGAGACGACGAGCAGCGCAATCATCCACTTTGGCGCGCCCTTCACCCAGCGGCCGAGGTCGGAGAAGCCAACCCACCAGAAGATGGCGAAGGCCCCGACGGCGATGACGAGTATTTGCAGGAAGTGGTCAAAGGCGCACGCGAGGAAACGGTTGCCCGTCGAGGCCAGAGCGAAGTGCAGCGGCACACGCTCCGGCGTCTCGATGACAAGTGTCTCGTCGGTTGTGACGACTGCCGACATAACAGTGAAGTGCCGAAGCGACGTGTAATGACTACCGGCAATTATTGGATTTTCGCCAACTCTTTCATGATGTTGGGAAGTGCGCCCCGTACACGCATGAAGCGACGCTTGCCTACTTGAACAAGAATCTGTTCGCCTGCGCCTAAATACAATTCGCCTCTGTTAAGTGGTCCGACAACGTCAACCTCTTCCAGTTTCGACGGGTATTCCAGTTTCGATTCTAAA
Organism: Acidobacteriota bacterium; assembly: GCA_032230645.1. Classification (GTDB taxonomy): domain Bacteria; phylum Acidobacteriota; class Blastocatellia; order Pyrinomonadales; family Pyrinomonadaceae; genus QHXN01. The sequence continues at coordinate 46,058 of JAVXWN010000054.1, forward strand.
TGTACACGTTCGCCGTCAACTCTCGCGCCACCCTGCTCGATGAGGCGACGTGCCTCTGCCATCGAGGGCGCGAGGCCGATTTCAACAAGCAGGTGCGTCAGCTTCCATGTCCGCGCAGCAACCGTGCGCTCTTCGACCTCGTCGGGCACTTCCTTGTTGCGGAACCTGCGGACGAACTCCTCTTCGGCGTCGTCGGCATCGGCCGTAGAGTGAAAGTCGGCGATGATGCGCTTGGCGAGACCGACCTTGAAGTCGCGCGGGTTGTCTTCGCCGTACTCGGCGCGCTCGCGCATCCATTTGATGTCGTTGACTGTCAGGTCGGTCAGCAATTCGTAGTAGCGCCACATCAGTTCGTCGGAGATGGACATGAGCTTGCCGAACATCTCCGAGGGCGGCTCGTCGATGCCGATGTAGTTGCCGAGAGACTTCGACATCTTCTGCACGCCGTCGGTGCCTTCCAAGAGGGGCGTGATGAGCGCGACCTGCGGCGGCTGCCCGTACTCGCGTTGGAGGTTGCGCCCCATCAGGAGGTTGAACTTCTGGTCGGTGCCGCCAAGCTCGACATCAGCTTCGAGCGCGACCGAGTCGTAGGCTTGCGTGAGCGGGTAGAGCAGTTCGTGGAGCGCGACGGGGCGCTCTTCCGTGATGCGCTTCTGAAAGTCGTCGCGCTCTAAAATTTGTTTGACCGTGACATGCGAGGCGAGGCGGACGAAGCCGCCCGCGCCGAGCTTGTTCATCCACTCGGAGTTGAAACGTATCTCCGTCTTATCCGGGTCGAGCAGCTTGAAGATTTGCTTCTTATAAGTCTCGGCGTTGGCGTCTATCTCTTCGCGCGTGAGTTGTGGGCGCGTCGAGTTCTTGCCCGAGGGATCGCCGATGAGAGCCGTGAAGTCGCCGATGAGAAAGATGACGGTGTGGCCCAACTCCTGAAAGTGCCGGAGCTTGCGTATGACGACCGTGTGGCCGAGGTGTATGTCGGGCGCGGTCGGGTCTGCACCGAGCTTGATGCGAAGGGGCTTGCCCGTCTGCGCGCTCTGCTCAAGCTTCGCACGCAAGTCCTCTTCGCGGATGACCTCGACCGCGCCCTTGCGCAGTAATTCAAGTTGCTCGTCAATCGTCATATGGGGAATTATAAACAGGGATGGACAGGATGAGAAGAACGATGAACGATGACGCGCCGCCCTTTGATTTCGTAGCCGCCGCAGACGAGGGCGAGGGCCTCCGGGTAAGTCTTGTGCTCTTCAACGAGGATGCGCGCGGCGAGCGTGTCGGGCGTGTCATCGTCGAGGACGGGGACGACGCGCTGCGCGATGATGGGGCCGCCATCAAGCGTCTCGTCTACGAAGTGGACGGTGCAGCCCGAGTATTTGACGCCGTGAGCGATGGCCTGTCGCTGCGCGTCGAGGCCGGGGAAGGCGGGCAGCAGCGAAGGATGTATGTTGAGCACGCGACCGCGAAACTCTTCGATGAAGCAGGGCGAGAGCAGTCGCATGTAGCCCGCGAGACAGACTAGCTCGACGCCGTGCTCGCGCAAACGGGCGATGACCTCGCGCTCGTGCTCCTCGCGCGTGCGCCCGCGTCGCTCGACGAACGCGGTCTCTATGCCACGCCCGCGCGCGCGTGCGAGCCCCGCAGCTTCCGGCTTGTCGCTTAAGACGATGGCGACCAGCGCGCCGGGCACGCGCCCCGCGCCGACGGCGTCCGCCAGCGCCGTCATGTTCGAGCCGCGCCCCGAGATGAGAATGCCGATTCTCATAAACAATGCTCTTAACTCTGAGTCTCGACCTTTGAACTCTCGAACTCAGACCATCCTGACCTCGCGGTCGCCAGCGACGACGCGCCCTATCGTGAAGCAGTCCGAGCCGGGGCTGTCGAAGTGGTGGCGGATGGTGTCGGCGTCCGCGTCCGCGCAAATGACGACCATCCCGACGCCCATGTTGAAGGTGCGGTGCATTTCGGTGTCGGCCACGTTGCCTATCTCCTGCATGACGCGGAAGACAGGAAGAACGGGCCACGAGCCGCGGTTGATTTCAACGGCCGTACCCTCTGGCAGTACACGCGGGATGTTTTCGAGCAGCCCGCCGCCGGTGATGTGCGCGAGCGCCTTGACCATCCCCGTGTCGAGCAAGCCTTCGAGCGGGCGCAGGTAACTCAGGTGCGGTTGCAGGAGAGCCTCGCCCACGCTCATGCCGAGCGCGTCCAAGTGTGTGTCAACTTTATAACCCGCGACCTCGAAGAAGAGCTTGCGCGCGAGCGAGTAGCCGTTGGTGTGCAAGCCCGCCGAAGGAAGCCCGAGAAGAACGTCGCCCGGCTCGACGCGGCTCCCGTCAATGACCTTCGCGCGACCGACGACGCCGACGATGAAGCCCGCCACGTCGTACTCGCCCTCCGAATAGAAGCCGGGCATCTCGGCCGTCTCGCCGCCGAGAAGCACGCACCCGTTCTCGCGACAGCCGCGCGCAACGCCTTCGACGACCGAGACGATTATCTCCGGCGACAACACGCCCGCCGCCACGTAGTCGAGGAAGAAGAGCGGTCGCGCGCCCTGCACGAGTATGTCGTTGGTGCAATGGTTGACGAGGTCGCGCCCCACCGTGTCGTGCACGCCCGTCATAAAGGCTATCTTCAGCTTCGTCCCCACGCCGTCGGCCGACGCGACGAGCACGGGCTCACTCATGCCGGGGAACGCCCCGTCGAACATCCCGCCAAAGCTCCCAATCTCCGAGAGCGTCCGCGCGTTGAAGGTCGAGCGCGCCATCCGCTTTATCTTCTCGACCGCCGCATTCGCCGCGTCAATCGAGACGCCCGCGTCGGAGTATGTGATTGATTTGGTCATCAGCTGTCCGGTCGTTGCCGACACCTTTTATCGCAGCTTGGCCGTTCACGAAATGATCTGGTTCGTGCTGTTCACTTCGCGCGCGTCGGCCTGTTCGCATTCTTGTTGGAGTTCGCGTTGGCGCGGTCGGGCGTCGGTTTGGGCGCGGGCGGTAGGTCGCCGAAGTCTATGAAGCCGCGCTTGGCCGAGTCGTCACGAAGCGACGGAAGCGCCGCCCAGATGTCCTGCCCGGCTTTGGGCTCGCGCGCCGCCGTGATCTTGGTGTCGTCCGTCTGGCCGCGCGTCGAGATGGTGATCTCGCCCTGCATGTCCGTGCGAAAGAGTTTGACGCCAGCGCCCTTCAAACGTTCGAGCGTCTCCGAAGAGGGCAGGCCGTAACGGTTATCCGCGCCCGTCGAGATGACGGCGAAGCGGAAGCCGCCGCGCTTGAGGAAGTCGGCCGAGGTGGCGTACTTCGAGCCGTGATGTGCGACCTTGAGGACGGACGTGGCGAAGTTCGCGCCGCGCTCGACCATGCGCCGCTCGGTCTGCTCCTCCGCGTCGCCCGCGAGCAGCATCGAGAACGCGCCATAGTCGAGCCGCATGACGATTGAGTTCGCGTTCGGCTCGTTGCCGCCCGTGCTCAAGTCTTTCTTCTCGAAGAAGGGCTCGATGGGCGCAAGCACTCGCAGCAACACGCCGTCGCCGAGGTCAATGGCCGTGCCCGGCGTCGCCTTCTCAAGCTTGATGTTCTTCTGCTGGACAGCCTTGAGGAAGTCGTCGTACTCGCGCGTCGTTTGCGGGTAGCCGCTGTAGAAGACCTGCCCCGTGTTGACGGCCTTCAAGACTTCGTCGGCCCCGCCAACGTGGTCTGCGTGCGCGTGCGTGGCGATGAGGACATCTATGTGATCAACGCCCGCGCGCTTCAACGCGTCCAGAATCTTCTTGCCCGCGCCCGGCGGCCCCGCGTCAACGAGCACGGTCTTGCCCGACGGCGCGACTATCAGGATAGAGTCGCCGAGTCCCACGTCGAGCACGCGTACCTGCAACTCTTTGCCCGAAGCCGCGGGCACTTGCCGCGCGCGGTACTCGTCCCAGCGCGGCTTGAACAGACGCCACCCCGCGAACCCGCCGACCGCGAGCACGACCAACAACACCGCACCCAAACAACCGCACCCACGCCTACCTTGCGCCACTTACGAATTCACCTCCGATAAAATAAGGGATGAGGGATAAATAAACGGGATGAAGCGATTTCTTATTCATTCCTCCGCCCTCATCCCTCAGTCTGACGGTACGGGCTCGCGCTCGCGCGCGTATTGAGTTTCGGCGACCGCGTTGATGCGCGTCGGGTAGCGACCCGTCCAGCAGGCGACGCAGGACGTTTCGGCCGGAAGGCCGCAGGCTTCGAGCATGCCGTCCATCGAGAGATAGCCGAGCGAGTCGGCTTCGATGAAGCGGCAGACCTCTTCGACCGACATCTGCGCGGCGATCAGTTCCGACTTGTCCGGCGTGTCAACGCCGTAGTAGCAGGGGCTTATCGTCGGCGGGCAACTGATGCGGACGTGTACACGCGCCGCGCCTGCCTCGCGCACGAGGCGCACGATCTTCTTCGAGGTCGTGCCGCGCACGATTGAGTCATCAATCAGCACGACGTTGCGCCCCTGTATCAGGTCACGCACGGGGTTGAGCTTGAGGCGGACGCCGAAAGAGCGGATGGATTGCTTCGGCTCGATGAAGGTGCGGCCGATGTAGTGGTTGCGCACCAGCCCGAAGCGAAAGGGGAGCCCCGACTGCGCGGCATAGCCGATGGCGGCGGCCACGCCCGAGTCCGGTACGGGCACGACGAGGTTTGCGTCCGCGGGCTGCTCGATGGCGAGGCGCTTGCCCATCTTGTGACGCGACTCGTTGACCGAGCGGCCGTAGACCATCGAGTCGGGGCGCGAGAAATAGACGTGCTCGAAGATGCAGAAGGAGCGCGGGCGCTCGGGCAGCGAGAACGACGAGCGCAAGCCCTCGCTCGTAATCGTCACCATCTCGCCGGGCTCAACATCGCGCACGTAAGCCGCGCCGATAAGGTCGAACGCGCACGTCTCGGAGGCGACGACCCATGCGCCATCGAGACGGCCGAGCGCGAGCGGGCGAAAGCCTCTCGGGTCGCGCACGGCGATGAGCGCATCCGGCGTGAGAAAGAGCATCGAGAAAGCGCCCTCGGTCTCGCAGAGGACTTCGGCAATTGCGCCTTCGACCGTCTCGGCGCGCGAGCGCGCGATGCGGTGCAGGACGACTTCGGTGTCCGAGGTCGAAGAGAAGATCGCGCCCTCGCGTTCGAGCCTCTTCCTCTCTTCCGTAGCGAAAGGGAGGTTGCCGTTGTGACAGACGGCGACCTGCCCATGCTTGCATGCGATGAGGAAGGGCTGCGCCTCGCGCACCGAGACTTCGCCCGCGGTTGAGTAGCGCGTGTGCCCGATGGCCGACACGCCGGGCAGACGATTGAGCCGCTCTTCGGTGAAGACCTCCGAGACCAGCCCCATCGCGCGCTCCGAGCGCAGCATTCCATCCGACGCGACGATGCCGCACGACTCCTGCCCGCGATGTTGTAGCTGGTAGAGGCCGAGGTATGTGAGGCGCGCGGCGTCGTCATGCCCGTAGATGCCGAACACGCCGCACTCGTCGCGAAAGCCGTCCCTGATTGATTCGTCCACTTGTTTTGACTTTAACCGTCGATGAGAAAATCGCCGCCGCAAAGTCCGAACGTTGAAGCGACATTGTAACACCGCGCCGCCCGCGCGTAGAGCGGGTTCGCAATAACTCGCTCGACATAGAAAAAGGCCCCCGCGCCGAGGCGGGGGCCTTCAATAACTAACGCTCTTTCTGCTCGGTCAATGCTTGGCGGATTTGCTGTTGACGGAACTGACGCACTGCCCCTGGTTCTTGAAGCGGCCGTCGGGCGAATTGAAACGCATCCAGCCGCCGTTCTTGCACTCGTCCGCATTCGCGGGCGTGCTGTACAACTCGAAGTCGTACTTCACTGTGTCGCGCCCCTGCGCGCTGATGACGAGATTGTCGGCGTTGCCGATGAAGTTCGTCCATGCGCCGCCGCCGCAGCCGGTGGCGATGCGAAGGCCGCCCTTGCCGGTCTCAGTGTTGACGATGGTTGCATCCGGGTGCTCGTTAACGTAAGCGGCGATGCTGATGAGCGGCGGGCCGCCCGCGCTCTCGTTCCCAGACCACCAGCCGCCTTGAAGCGCGTTCCACGTTTGCCACTGGTTGAGCGTGACGCAGGCCGTGTTCGACCCGCATTGATTGGGCACCGAGTCGGTGGTGAAGATCGTGCTGTAAGTGCCGTTCTGATAGGCCGGCTCGAAGAAGAGTTGGTCGACAACCATGGTAAGTCAATCCCGCCGCGCGCGTGCTATCATGTCTCATAAGATTTAGGAAAGCGGAGGTGAGGCCCGTGTTCGGAGTGAAAGTCTACGGCACCGATTGGTGCGAGGACACGCGGCACACGCGCGGGTACCTTGACGGTCTGGGCGTGCAGTACAAGTACGTCAACATCGAGCAGGACGCAGCCGCGGCCGAGTGGGTGCGTGGACAGAACGGCGGCAAGGAGCGCAAGCCGACCGTGGACGTTGCGGGCCAAGTGCTCTGCGTGCCGACCGACCACGAGTTGACGAGCGCGCTGCGCGAGCGCGGCCTGATGGCCTGAGCCGCCCCGGCGACGGACTTTCTGCGGGCCGAACGGCGCGCGACCGTTTCACCGTATGAGCGACAGACACGGCTTCGCACACAGACTCGCGGCAGCGTCACTGCGCGTCGCGCTCGTCACCGCACTGGGCGCGGCCGTGTGGGGCGTCTACCGTCGTTTGCCCGAAGGCGAGCACACGGGCGCGGCCGAGGGTCGGCAACAGCGACCGACGCTGCTGCACTTGCGCCTGCGTACCGAAGAGGTCGGCCTTTCCGTCTCGGCGAAGAAGATTCCCCTACAGCTCTACCCCATCAACATGGTCGCGGCGCGCAACGAGTTCGACTCGGAGCGACGCCCCGGACAACGCTTCGAGGATTTCGCCACGCGCCTGATGGGCGAACGCCAACCTTTGGGCGTCGAGCTTGACGAGCACGGTGAAGCGACAATCGCCGTCCCGCCCGGCAAGTGGTGGGTTCACGCGACCGTCGAAGGCGACCGTGAACTAACATGGCGTCTCGCCGTCAACGTCTCAGGCCGCGAGAAGACGGTCGAGCTTACGAAAGAGAACGCCTACCTCCGCGCGAAAAGATTTTAGAGGAAGTGTTTGAATGATGAATGATGAGTGATGAATAAGAGACGACTCGCTCTTTAATTCATCATTCATCATTCATCATTCAACACTCATCACCGATGAAGGCGCTTCGATTCGAGAACAATCAACTCGGTGTGGCAGACGTTCCCGTGCCGGAGCGCGCGGGCGAGGCGCTGGTGCGCGTGCGTTTGGCGGGCGTGTGCAACACGGATGTTGAGATAGTGCGCGGGTACGCGGGCTTTGAAGGCACGCTCGGGCACGAGTTCGTCGGCGAGGTGGAGCGCGCGCCGGGTGCGCCCGAGCTTGAAGGCAAGCGCGTGGTCGGCGAGATCAACGCAGGCTGCGGGCGCTGCCACTCGTGCCGCGCGGGCGATTCGCGCCATTGCCCTGAACGCACCGTGCTCGGCATCGTCGGGCGCGACGGCGCTTTTGCCGAGTATCTGCAACTGCCAATCGCGAACCTCTTGACTGTCCCCGAAGAGGTGCCGGACGAGCGCGCCATCTTCACCGAGCCGCTCGCCGCCGCCTGCGGGATATTAGAGCGCGTGCACGTCGAGTTGGAGACGCGTGTCGCCGTCGTCGGTGACGGCAAGCTCGGTCTGCTCTGCGCGCAGGCGTTGAAGGCGATGACCGGCGCGGGCGTCACGCTCGTCGGCCGTCACAAGTCCAAGCTCGACCTCGCACGACGCCGAGGCGTCCGGGTCGTCAAGTCGGATGAGCTGCCACCCTCGTTCGACCGCGCCTTCGACGTGACGGTTGAAGCCTCGGGCTCGCCCGCCGGGTTCGAGACGGCGCTCCGCTTACTGCGCCCACGCGGCACGCTCGTCCTCAAGTCAACCTTCCACGGCATGATGGAGCTTAACGCCGCGCCCGTCGTCGTTGACGAGATACAGATAGTCGGCTCGCGCTGCGGACGCTTTCCCGTCGCGCTCGAACTGCTCAGGCGCGGCGCCGTCGAGACGGATGCTCTCATCCACGAAGAGTTCCCGCTCGCCGAAGGCGTCCGCGCTTTAAAGCGCGCCGCCGAACCCGGCGTTCTGAAAGTCCTTCTCAGACCTTGAAGAGTGTGAAGTCTGAAGTTTGAAGTGTGAAGTCAAGAGAGCACGACTCTCATGCTCATTGTCTTGACTTCACACTTCGGACTTCAGACTTTTTAATAATGAAGCTCAAGGCCAACCTCGTCGCGGACGGCGCGATACTGTTGACGACGCTCATCTGGGGCTCGACGTTCGCGGTTGCGCGCGGCGTGCTCGACCACTGGCCGCCGCTCTCGTATCTCGCGGTGCGGATGCCGCTGGCGGCGCTCGTCTTCGTGGCACTCTTTCCACGACAGGTCTTCGGGGCGACGCGCGCGGCTTGGAAGGCGGGCGCGACTCTGGGCGCGTTCATCGGCGCGGCCTTTCTCTTGCAGACCACGGGGCTGCTCTACACGACGCCCGCGAAGTCCGCATTCATCTCGGGGCTGACCACGCCGCTCATCCCCATCGTCGCTTACGTCGTCTGGCGCGCGCGCCCGAGCCGCGAGAATTTGACGGGCATCGTGCTTGCCTCAATCGGCGGCGCGCTCATCCTCGCGCCCGTTGAGGCGGCGGGATTCAATAAGGGCGACCTCATCACGCTCTCGACCACGCTGCTCTTCGCCACGCACGTCACGCTGATGAGCCTGTACGCGCGCCGCTTCGACGTGCGGCAGTTGAGCGCTTTGCAGATAAGCTTCGCCGCTGCGTTCATAGTCGCGGCGTGGCTCGCCGTGCGTGCCGCCGTGGCGCTCATGGGCGCGGGAGCCCTCCCGCCCGGACTCGCGCGCGAGGCCGAGCCGCTTGCATGGAGCGCGTCGGCGATATGGCAGCTTGTCTACCTCGTGTTGATAGCCACGGTCGCCGTCTTCATGCTCTGGACGTGGGGACAGGCGCGCATGTCGGCCACGCACGCCGCCGTCATCTTCAGCCTTGAACCGGTCTTCGCCACGGGCTTCGCAATTCTCCTGCGCGGCTCCGCCGAATGGACTGGCGGCCGCGCAACCCTCGGCGCGATTCTTATCCTCGCGGGCGTCATCGTGTCGGAACTGCGTTGGGGGAGGGAAGAAGGGGAAGTGGTCAGTAGGCAGTAAGCAGTAGACAGTAGTGCTCCGCGTTGCGATGTAGCCTATGTTTATACCGGGACGATTTGACGATGAGGATTTTTCTATTGACTATCTTGGCTACTGTCTACTTCTCCCCTTCACCTTTGCGGCCGGTGGCGGCATTAGTTATACTCGGCACTCGCCATGTGCCCTCAAGTCTCCCTTGTCTCTGAAGGCACAGACCGGCGGCGCGGCGTGGTGCCCATCGAAGGGCGGGCGGCGTGGCCGCGTGACCCTACCGGCTCCTTTGAATTTTAGAAGGTGAAGTGGTTTATGTTGCAAATCCCGAAGGGCCAGACGACTGATGCGGAGCGCGACATCCTGCGCCGCCTCCGCGTGTGGATAGCGGCGCTGGCGGCGGCGTGCCTCGTCGTCGGCGTCGGCGTCGGCGCGATGCTCAGCCGCACGCGAGTCTTCGCGGGCGCAGACCAGCCCGCCTCGCCCGCCGCGATAGCGCGCGCGCCCGAGGCGCTCTCGGCCTCATTCGCCGAGATAGCGCGCCGCGTCGAGCCAGCGGTCGTCAACATTGACACCGTCTCGGCCGCGCCGCAGGTGGCCGACAAGGAGGGCGACGACGATGACAGCAGCAGCCAAGAGGGCGGAGCAGATAATCCTCTGCTCGACATGCTGCGCCGCCATGCACGTCGGCCTTCGCGCGGCGTCGGGAGCGGCTTCATCGTTGACCCGAAGGGCGTCATCCTCACCAACTTCCATGTTGTCGAGAACATGACCGGCATCATGGTCAAGCTCCAGTCGGGCGAGCAACTGCGCGGCACCGTGGTCGGCTCGGACGAAGAGACGGACATCGCCGTCATCAAGGTCAACGCGGGCCGAGACCTCCCCGCCGTCAACTTAGGCAACTCCGACGACATGCAGGTCGGCGATTGGGTTCTTGCCATCGGCTCACCTTTCGGGCTTGAACAGACCGTCACGGCGGGCATCATCTCGACCAAGGAGCGGCAGACCGACCCGGGCGCAAGCTTCCGCCGCTTCATCCAGACCGACGCGGCCATCAACCGTGGCAACTCGGGCGGCCCGCTCGTCAACATGCGCGGCGAAGTCATCGGCATCAACTCGCAGATTGCCACCTCGACCGGCGACTACAACGGCATCGGCTTTGCGCTCCCGACCAACATCGCATCGTCCGTCTACAAGCAATTGATGACGACGGGCAAGGTCAGGCGCGGCTACCTCGGCGTCTTCCTCGACTCGGTCAAGCCCGAGTTCGCGCGCGTCTATCAACTGCCGAAGGCTGCGGGCGCAATCATCAAGGACGTGGCCGACGCGAAAGGCCCGGCCGCGACGGCAGGTATCCAGACCAACGACGTGGTCGTCGAGTTCAACGGCCAACCCGTAGAGAACGCGCAAGACCTCATCAACAAGGTCGCCGCCACGCCCGTCAACCAGACCGTGCAGCTTACATATCTGCGCGAGGTCAGCGACAAGCTTGAGCGGCGCACCGCAAACGTCACCGTCGGCGAGCGCCCGGCGCGCGCCGCTTCAACGCTTGAGCCGAGCGAAGAGACCAAGGGCGGCGAGACGGCGAAGCCGAAGTCAACCAGCACGGACAAGGGCGACCGTCCCGTGCTCGGGCTCAAGCTGAGCGAGTTGACGCCGCAGATTGCCAATGAGCGCAACCTCAAGGGCGTGCGCGGCCTCTTTGTGCAGGACGTGGATCAGGCTGGTATCGCTTTCGACGCGGGCGTGCAGAAGTACATGGTTATCCAGCGCGTCAATCGCCAGCCGGTCGGCTCCATCGACGACTTCGAGCACATCATCAATGCGCTCAAGCCCGGCGATCCAATCGTCCTTCACGTCTCGGCCTTCAACGGCGAGCGCGTCACGCAGTCAATCGTTCAGTTCACATATCAGTAAGAACCGAAAACCGTGAACCGTAAATCGTGATAAGAAGGATAGTCTTCCTCCTGTCACGGTTTACGGTTCACGGTTTTCGGTTTACGATTAACCAAACAATGGCACAGGCGAAAAAGTCCCTCGGGAAGAGTCGGAAGAAGAACGGTCGCGTCGCGTCGGCGCGCACCGTTACGAAGAGTTACCCGAACTACATCGGCGGCGAGTGGGTCGCATCGAGTTCGGGCGAGTGGTTCGAGAACGAGAACCCGGCGGACACGGATGAGGTGGTCGGGCGCTTCCCCGTCTCGAACGCAGAGGACGTGGAGGCGGCAGTCGAGGCGGCGCGTGGCGCGGCCGACCGTTGGCGACACTTGCCCGCGCCGCGCCGCGCCGAAATCCTCTTCCGCCTCGGCGAGATTCTCATACGCCACAAGGACAGGTTCGCGCGCGAGATGACGCGCGAGATGGGCAAGGTCTTGAAGGAGACCGGCGGCGACGTGCAGGAGGCCATAGACTGCACCTACTACACCGCTGGCGAGGGGCGCAGGCTTCACGGCTTCACCACTCCGGCCGAGATGCCCGACAAGTTCGCGATGTGTGTGCGCCAGCCCGTCGGCCTCTGCGGGCTCATCACGCCTTGGAACTTCCCGATGGCGATTCCTTCGTGGAAGCTCATCCCCGCGCTCGTCTGCGGCAACACCGTCGTCATCAAGCCCGCCGAAGATACCCCGCTCTCGACTTACAATCTGGTCAAAGCCTGCGAAGAGGCGGGCGTCCCCGCAGGCGTCGTCAACATGGTGAGCGGCTACGGCGAGACGGCGGGCGCGGCGCTGACCACGCACCCGGATGTCCGGCTCATCTCCTTCACCGGCTCGACCGGAGTGGGACGCATCGTCGCCGGGGCTTGCGCCGAGCGCAACGCCGTCTGCTCGCTTGAGATGGGCGGCAAGAACGTCATCATGGTGATGGAGGACGCAGACCTCGACCTCGCGGTTGAAGGCGCGGTCTGGGGAGCCTTCGGCACATCGGGGCAGCGTTGCACGGCCTCGTCACGCATCGTCGTCCACAAGAAGGTCTACAAACGTTTCACGCAGATGCTCGTCGAGCGCGCACGCGGCCTTCGCGTCGGCAACGGTCTCGATGAGAAGACCGATGTCGGGCCGGTCATCAATGCCGACGCGCTACACAGGATTCTCGGCTACATCGAGATTGGACAAAGGGAAGACCGTGCGCGCCTCGCCTGCGGCGGCAACCGTCTGGATAAGGGCGAGCACGCACGCGGCTACTTCATCGAGCCCACCGTCTTCACCGACGCCGCGCCCGACATGCGCATCTCGCAAGAGGAGATTTTCGGCCCTGTCACCACGGTCATCCCGGCGGGCTCGCTCGAAGAGGCAGTTGAGATTGGCAACGGCGTGCGCTACGGGTTGTCGGCCGCGATCTACACGCAGGACGTGAACCGCGCCTTCCGCGCGATGAACGAGATGTATACCGGCATCTTCTACGTCAATTCATCGACCATCGGCGCGGAAGTCCATCTCCCCTTCGGCGGCACGAAAGCGACGGGCAACGGCCACCGCGAGGCAGGCACGCAAGTCCTCGACATCTTCACCGAATGGAAGTCAATCTACGTGGACTACAGCGGCAAGCTCCAGCGCGCGCAGATAGACCAAGTCAATTTTGAATAACAAAGATTGGAGACTGCAAAAGTGATCGTCGGACTCCCCAAAGAGATTAAGGACAACGAGTATCGCGTGGGGCTGACGCCTGCGGGCGTGCGTGCGCTCAATGACGCGGGGCACAAGGTCATCGTGGAGCGCACGGCGGGCGAGGGCTCGGGGTTCGAGGATGCGCTCTACGAGCGCGCGGGCGCGCAGATGATCGAGTCAGCCGACGACGTGTGGGCCGGGGCCGAGATGGTCGTCAAGGTCAAAGAGCCCATCGAGCCCGAGTATCCGCGTATGAAGGAGGGGCTGCTGCTCTTCACCTACCTGCACCTCGCGCCCGACCCGAAGCAGACGCAGGCGCTCCTTGAACGCAAGGTCACGGGTATTGCCTACGAGACCATCACCGACCGAAAGGGTACGCTGCCGCTCCTCACCCCGATGTCCGAGGTCGCGGGGCGTATGGCCGTGCAGGTCGGCGCGCAGTACCTTGAGAAGATGAACGGCGGACGCGGCGTGCTCGTGGGCGGTGTCCCCGGCGTGCCTGCGGCGCGCGTCGTCATCCTCGGTGGCGGAGTCGTTGGTACCAACGCCGCGAAGATTGCCGTCGGCATGGGCGCGCAGGTCACGATTGTTGATAAGAACCTCGACCGCCTGCGTGAGTTGGACGACATCTTTCTGTCGAAGATTTCGACGCTGGCAAGTTCGGCCTACGCCATCCACGGCGCAATCTCGGAGGCCGACCTTATCATCGGCGGAGTGCTCGTCCCCGGCGCGGCCGCGCCGAAGCTTGTCACGCGCGAGATGCTAAAGGACGTGATGAAGGGCGCGGTCATCGTGGACGTGGCCGTAGACCAAGGCGGCTGCATCGAGACGACGAGGCCGACGACGCACTCGAACCCGACCTACTACGTCGAGGACGTGCTGCACTACTGCGTCGCCAACATGCCGGGCGCGGTGCCGCGCACCTCGACCTTCGCATTGACGAACGCGACGCTGCCTTACGCGCTCAGGCTCGCCAACCGTGGCTTCCTCGATGCCATAGGCAGCGACCCCGGCCTTAAGGAAGGCGTCAACACCTACGCGGGCAAGCTCACATACAAGGCGGTCGCCGACGATCAGGGGCTCGAATACACGTCGCTTGACGAGCTACTTGGCCTCTCGCCGCAGACCAGCTCGAAGGCGGGCAACGCCTGAGCGTCAACCGGGCCGCACACGCGCACCGGCTAAAGAAGTCGAACACAATGCGAAGGGGCTCCTTTTATAAAAGGAGCCCCTTCGCATTGTGTTTAGTGTCGCGTGCAACGCGTTCATGCGAGCAGGCGTTCGAGGCAGCCTGCAAGCTCTTCCGCGGGGACGGGCTTCGAGAGATATGCATCAGCGCGTGAGTCCGCGTCCGAAGTCGCTTGAGAGCCGTCCGCGCCGCTTAAGAGCACGACGGGGAGCCCTTTCAGCTTTGGATGACGATGCAGGAAGCGGCAGAGTTCGTAGCCGTTCAGATGCGGCATCACTGCATCGGTCACGACCAAGTCCACGGCCGACGAGAGCAGCGTCTTCATGGCTTCGAGCCCGTCGGCCGCCGTCAGAACTTCGTAGCCCGCGCGGCGCAACACGACCTCCAGATAACGACGCAGCGAGCGGTCGTCTTCGACGAGCAGGACTGTGCGGCGCATGTGTGTGTGCTCTACTACGATGTGTGCGGGTGTCTGTCTGAGTCCCTGAGGCGTAGTGCTCATGTGGCTGAATAAAAACCTTTCCGGCGCGCGCTATGGCTGGTGGAGCCGACGGGGGAACGGACGCCGCCCGAAACTTTAGCAACCCGTGTGCCTTCCGCCACGCACCGTCTTCGCGGCCATTCGGGTGTGAAAGTGAGCGCGCGGTTCAGTCACGCTCGTTCTTTCTGACGTGATGACCGGTCAGTATGCTGTGGTGGAACGCCGCGCTGACGCATTCTTCAACTCGCCGACATGCAGGCAAACCGCCCCGCCGACTCGCTCATCTATCTTCTTTCGCCTTGCGCTCGACCAAGCCTCTAACGCATGCAACGGGTTGAAGTGCCGCCCGGCTTCGGCCATACTCACAGGTTGGATTCGCGCGCGAAAAGTCTTCGGGTGTCAGCTTCGGTAGTCAGTCGCAAGCAAGGGTCGTTCGAGATGTACGAATTCGCAGTCACGCCAGCCATCACGCAGATACGCCGCCGCGGCGTGACTATCACTGAGGTCGAGCCCGACAGCCTCGGCGCGGAGCTTGAGCTTGAGCCGGGCGACCGTGTCGTCAAGGTCAACGGCCGCACCGTGCGCGACTATCTCGACTTTCGCTTTCACACGGGCGGCGAGACCGAGATGGTGCTCGACATACTCAAGCGCGGCGGTGAAGAGTGGGAGGTTGAAATCGTCCGCGCAGAGGGCGAAGACTTCGGGCTCCAGTTCGAGAACATCGCGCCGCGACAGTGCGCCAACGAGTGTCTCTTCTGCTTCTGTAACGGCAACCCGCCCGACGCGCGCCCCGCGCTCTTCTTCCGCGACGAGGACGTGCGCCTCTCCTTTCTCTACGGCAACTACACGACGCTCACCTCGATCACCGAAGACGAGATGCAGCGCGTCATCGAGCAGCGACTCACACCACAGTACGTCTCAGTCCACGCGACAGATTTGAAGGTGCGCTCGCTCCTGCTCGGCGTAGACGAGCGGCGCGCGGACATCTCCGACAAGATGCGCCGGATGATGGACGCTGGCATCGAGATTCACGCGCAGGTCGTGCTCTGCCCCGACATCAACGACGGCGAAGTCTTGCGAAAGACCGTGGACGATCTTGCGGCCGAGTACCCGAGCGTGCGCAGCGTCGCCATCGTCCCGCTCGGGCTCACACGCTATAACAAGGACGAGCGCCTGACACCCGTTACGCCCGAGTGGTGTCGAAAAATTATTCGCGAGGTCGGGACGATTCAGAAGGAGTTGCGCGCGCGTCTGGGAACGAACTTCGCCTTCCTCGGCGACGAGATTTACCTGCGCGCGGGGCGCGATGTGCCGGGGCGTCGTCACTACGGCGACTACCCGCAGATTGAAGACGGCGTTGGTATGGTGCGGTCGTTCCGCGAGGACTTCGCGCGCCTGCTGCGAAGAATCGAGAAGAGAAGACCGAGTGGTGGTGGTGGCGACGCCGCGCGCCTTCGCGGGACGATATTGACGGGGACACTGTTCGCGCCCGTGCTCGAAGAGCTTGTTGGGCAACTGAACGAGCGTACGGGGACGAGTCTTCGGGTCGTCGCGGTCGAGAATAAGTATTTCGGTTCGGAGATCGTCGTCGCGGGATTGATGACGGGTGAGTGCGTGTTAGACGCGCGTGCGCGCATCGAAGGCGAGTTCGTCATCATTCCAAAGACGGCGCACAAATCAGACGAGCCAATCATGCTCGACGGCACGCGGCTCGACGAGTTGGAAGGCAAGCTCGGCCTGCCGGTTCTCGCGCTCGACCTTGAGGGGCTGGAAGCGTTGTTAATCGAAAGCCACGTGCGACCCGAATGATGCTCGTCACGGCCGCGCGGTCGCGGTCTGCTTGCGAAGCTGGCTGATTATCTCGCGGATGGCATCGGCGTCTTTGGCCTTCGGCTCAAGCGTAAGGTACTTCTCCAGCGCCTCGATGGCGTGCGCGTTGTCGCCCATCTCTCTGTAGATTCCACCAAGATAACGATAAGCCTCGTTCACCTCCGTGCCGCCGAGTGTGATGGCGCGGTGCAGTTCCTTCTCGGCCTCCGTATAGTTGCGTTCTTTGACGAGCGTGCGGCCGAGGAAGAAGTGCGCGAGCACCGAGCCCTCCTGCTTCTGTAGCACGAGCCGTAGGTGCTGTTCGGCCCCCGGTAGATTGTTTCTATAGAAGAGCAGGATGCCGTAGTTGAGGTGCGGCGGCGCGGCATCGGGCGAGAGTTCCAGCGCGGAGCGGAGAGCTTCGGCGGCCTCGTCAAACTTGTTCACGCGCATGTACTGCACGCCCATCTCGTTGAAGGCAAGCATGAATTGCGGGTAGGCCGCGACCGCGCCCTTGAGCGCCTCGATGGCCTTGTCGCTCTCGCCGTCGTGCGCCGCCTTGAGCGCCTTCTCATAGAGTTTGAGCGCGGGCTTGGGCACACCTACGAGCGCCGTGCTCACCGTCCCCGGCTTCTCCGCCGCCGACTCCTTGTAGCGCAGTTGAACGTTGACGGTCTGCGTCATGCCTGAGCCGATGCCCGAGTCGAAGATGTCGAACGTCTCGTTCACGGTCTGGTACTCGGGCCCCGCGTCAACGGTCAGAAAGTACGTGCCGCCCTGTAGCCGCCTGAAGAAGAAGCTGCCGTTGTCGTCCGTGAAGCCGAAGAGAGTCCCGCCTGTTGAGCCGACAATCTTGACCTTCGCCCTCGTTTCGAGCCGAGCGCCGTTCGGGAGCGTGACGTAGCCCTGAACGGAGTTGCGCGCACTGGCGCGCGTGCCGATGCCCATGCCGGGGTCGGCCTCCATTGCACCGGTCTGTGCGTGCGTCGAGTTGAAGATTAAGGGTAAGAGGAGGGCAGCGAAAAGGGCGGAGAGCGCGCGGCGGCGCGCGACTATGTCGGACGCTATGTTTGCCATGACGAAACTACTCCTGGGCAGAAGCGTTACGGGGAGCCGGAAAGTCTGTTCGGCGCGTGAGAGTATATCGCAAACCGTTCCGGCTGGCACGACGTTTTAAGCTGTGGACGATAACCGCCGCGCCCGAGGATGTTCAAAGACGGGCGGCCCGTGATACGCTCTCCGTCGCCCCCTCCCAAGGGGCACGAGACCACTCAACTCAAGCTCGGAGGCAAGCCATATGAAACGCAGGATACTTACGCCACTTTTCCTCTTGCTATGTCTCTGCGTGTCGGGCGCGTCGGTCAAAGGTGATGAGAAGGGCCCGACCGCCGACGAGATTATCAACAAACATCTGGAAGCGGTCGGCGGTCGCGCGGCGCTCGCCAAGTTCAAGACGCGCGTTGCGTTGGGAACCATCAAGAAAGAGGACGAGCCGGAGGGCAAGATGGCGATCATGTCCGAAGCGCCCAACCGTCTCTCGGTCTTCTACGGCTTTCGCGACTACTCGCTACAGATGATCTACGACGGCAAGGGCGCATACATCCGCCCTGCGCTCCCGCGACAGGTCTCTTACCTGACCGACAAGTATCAGGAGATGATGGCTTCGGGTCTGATGTTCAACGGTATCTCTCTCTACAACCTGCTCGCGGCGAGCGAGCCGGGCACGCTCAAGTTCGAGGCCAAGGGAACGAAGAAGGTTGACGGCCGCACGGCTTACGTCGTTCAGGTCAAGCCACCGAAGGGCTCCGCGATGCGGCTCTACTTCGACACAGAGACATACATGTGGGTGCGCACCGACTACGGGAAGGCTTCCGTTTCAAAAGAGATGGGGACGTTCACGAACGACGTGGTCAATCAGGGCGGCAGCGAGTTGACCGTTGACTTCTATGTCGAGACCTCGGACTTCCGCGACGTGGACGGCGTCAAGCTGCCCTTCAAGTTCGAGCAGGTGATGACGGCCCCCATCATGCGCCAGAAGGCTACGGGCACCATCATCGGCACCATCAGAGAGTATCAACACAACGTCAAGATAGACCCCAACATGTTCCAGTGAAGCGTCCGCTGCTGCGCTCTTTCGCGCCTTGAAGAGTTTTTCATCAACGCAGAGAGAGAGAGAGAATCTGCGTTGATGAAAAATTCCGATTCACACCGACAGACTTCTCTCACAAAGATTCGTCGGCGAAAAAAAGGGGGAGCCCGGAGGCTCCCCCTTATGAACCGCTTCAGTCCGATCTCCCTTAGAAGATGAACTTGACGGCGAGTTGAATGTTGCGACGCCCATCCTTGAAGCCTTGGATGAAGCTGGTCTCGGCGACATCCGCCGTCGAACCTTGCACGAACATGTTGGCGTGGTTGAAGACGTTGTACATCTCGCCACGCAACTGAATGCGGGTGTTCTCGGTAAGCGGGATGTTCTTGTAGACCCCGAAGTCGAAGTTCCAGAAGCCGGGGCCGCGGAAGGCGTTGCGCTTCGTCATGTTCGACGGGAAGGGCCCGAACTCGCTCGTCCCCGTAAGCGGGTTAATGAAGTTGCCAGCAGTCTGGCCGCTCAGGTCGAGCAGGTTGAACTCGTTCGGCTGGTCAGTGCCCGCCGGGTTCGAGTTGACGTGGGTCGCAAGCGTGCTGGTCGGAACCAGACGCGGGCAGACCTCGAATGCGGCGTTGGTGCAGTCGAAGATCGTGAACGGCTGTCCCGAGCGGATGGTGACGATGCCCGTCAGCGTCCAGCCGCCGAGTCCCTGACGAACGAAGTCATTGCTGTTCTTGTTCAGACCCCAGAGCGTGCCCGTGTCCCAGTTGAAGCTGCCGGAGAACCGGTGCCGCGTGTCGAAGTCGGCGTAGCCGTAGTCGAGCTTCGGATTGAACGGATCGAGCAGTCCGAGGTTGAAGTTGTTGCTCGACTCGCTGAAGGTCGAGCTCAGGTTGTCCTTCGTCACCGAATAGGTGTAGCGGGCCGTGAACTGGAGCCCGAGGTTGCGAAGGTTGCTGCTCTCAAGCGAAGCGATCAGGGCATTGTAATTCGAGTAGCCCTTGTTGCCGCGCGTGTTGAGCGGGTAGTACTTGGTGTTGAGCAGCGCGTTCGGGTTCGCGGCCGTGAAGCACTCGGCCGCGCCGATGTAAATGCAGGCCGAGCCCGCGCGATTGTCGTTCGTCAGGTCGTAGAGGTTGCGTCCGGCCGAGCCCGAGTACTCAACCGAGGCGACCGTGCGCGAGAAAATCTCATCCTC
>JAVXWN010000117.1:0-40478 GCA_032230645.1 Acidobacteriota bacterium
CACGAGATCGAGATCCTGGAGCTGCGCACGAAGATCGCGGCCGCCGCGCAGGCCGAGATGCCGAAGGCGCAGCGCGACTACGTCCTGCGCCAGCAGATGAAGGCCATTCAGAAGGAGCTTGGCGAAGACGAAGGCGGCGAGGCGGCCGAAGCCGAGATGCTGCGCGAACGGCTCGGCGAGGCAGACATCCCCGAAGAGGTGCGCAAGGAGGCCGACCGCGAGCTACGCCGTTTGGAGCGGCTGCCGCAGGCCGCGCCCGACTATCACGTTATCCGCACGTGGCTTGAATTCATCATCGAGTTGCCGTGGAACAAGTCATCCGAAGACAAGCTCGATTTGAACGAGGCGCGGCGCATCCTCGACGAAGACCACTACGGCTTGGAAGAGATTAAGGAGCGCATCCTCGAATTCCTCGCCGTCGTCAAACTCCGACGCGACTCGAAGAGCCCCATTCTCTGCTTCGTCGGCCCGCCGGGCGTCGGCAAGACTTCACTCGGTCGCTCGATTGCGCGCGCGATGGGACGCGAGTTCGAGCGCCTCTCTCTGGGCGGCGTGCGCGACGAAGCGGAACTGCGCGGACACCGTCGCACGTATATCGGCGCGATGCCCGGTCGCATCGTTCAATCCATACGCCGCGCGGGCGTCAACAATCCCGTGATGATGCTCGACGAGATAGACAAGCTCGGCAACGACTATCGCGGCGACCCTTCGGCGGCGCTTCTCGAAATACTCGACCCGCAGCAGAACTCGACGTTTCGTGACCACTACCTCGACCTTCCGTTCGATCTGTCGAAGGTCTTCTTCATCGCGACGGCGAACCAGTTGGGCCCCATCCCGAGCCCTTTGCGCGACCGCATGGAGATCATCGGGCTCGGGGGCTACAGCGATCAGGAGAAGCTGCACATCGCGCGCCGGTACCTCGTCCCGCGACAGACGCGCGAGAACGGACTCGAAGAAGGTCAGCTTGAAATCACCGACGCGGCGCTCGCGCTCATCAGTGCGCGCTACACGCGCGAGGCGGGCGTGCGTCAGTTGGAGCGCACAGTCGGCCGCGTCGCGCGCAAGGCCGCGCTGCGCATCGCACGGGGCGAGGCCGCAAGCGTCCGCGTTGACGACGTGGACATAAAGGAGCTTCTCGGCGCGCCGCGCTTCTATCCGGAAGAGGCGCGCAAGGAGTTGCCGACAGGCGTCGCCACCGGCATGGCATGGACGGAGACGGGCGGCCAACTCCTCTTCATCGAAGCGACGCTCTTGCCCGGTAGCTCCGGCCTGCAACTCACCGGACAGTTGGGCGAAGTGATGCAGGAGTCGGCGCGTGCCGCGCGCTCTTACCTTTGGTCGCACGCCGCCGAGTTCGGCATCGAGCCGCAGATGTTCAAGAACTACGGCTCGCACGTACACGTCCCTGCCGGGGCCATCCCGAAGGACGGCCCTTCGGCGGGCGTCGCCATCACTTCGGCCTTCGCCTCTCTGATGACGGGACGGCGCGTGCGCAACGACACGGCGATGACGGGCGAGATAACGCTCTCGGGGCTCGTCTTCCCCGTCGGCGGCATCAAGGAGAAGGTGCTCGCGGCGCATCGCGCGGGACTCCGGCGCGTCGTGCTGCCCGCGCGCAACGAGCCCGACACCGAAGAGATTCCCGGGGACGTGCGCAAGGAGCTTGAGATAGTCTACGTCTCGCGCATCAGCGAGGCGTTAGAGCAGACGCTTGAAAAGCTCGTGTCGCAGCCACCGCCGCCCGCCGACCCGCAGGCCGAAGAGTCGCGCGTCGCCGCCGCGAAGCAACAGCAACAACTGTCCGCGCCCGAGCCGGTACGTGCGCGGGGCTAGTAAAAAAAGTCGAGAGCATCAGGGGAGCTTGAATGACGACGAGCAAAAAGACGCAGGCGAAGGCGGGCGCGCCTCCGAAACGGCGCGGCCAGCAGATGGGCGACGAGCGCAGCAAAGCCGACAAGACGCACGAGGTCAAGCGCGAGACGCCCGCGCTCGGCGGCCGACGCAAGACCGCCAGCAAGTTCTACGCGGACGACTCGGCGCAGCACACAGGCACACGCGACGAGACCGCGCGCGACAACAGCCCTTCGGTGCCTGCGGCGATACCGACCGACATGAAGCTCGGCGAGTCCGGTGGCGAAGCGGAATTCAAAGCGAGACAGAAGACGAACAAGAGAAGCTAGGGGCGAAGAGCTTAAAGGCAAGAGGCTGGTCAGGAAGCACGCTCCTGACCAGCCTCTTGCCTTTAAGCTCTCGTTAAAAAAAGAGTGGGGTCGGACTCCGCCAAGCCCGACCCCGATGGCCACTCGCGTGGCCTGCCCCAAAGTTTCACTCGTTCTCAGAAGGAACGCCCGTTAGGTGAATACATCGTACCCCGAGCCCACGCCTCTTTGGTTGCGAACATATTGCGCTCGCATGACGAGTTCGAGACAGGCACTTTTTATTTTCAACGCCCGCATGTCAACGCCACGAGCGGCAAAGAGTGGTCAGGCGGCGCAGACTTTGCTGAGCGCGTCGGCCCACTTGCCCGCCACGGGCGCGCCGTACATCTGCCGCTCCTTCTCGCGACGGATGGCGCAGGCCATGCGGAACGCTCTCAACTCGCCGTACTTCTTGATCGAGACCGACGTGCGCCCCTTCTTCTCGCGCCCCGCGTTCCACGAAACCTCGTAGACCTCGTTGAGATAGATCTGCCCGTCCTTGCCCTTGTACTTCTTGACCGCGCGGCGCACGCCCGCGACGCCCAGAGGGTTGCGCGGGTTGTGGCCGACGATGACCCAGTCGGTGCGCGGCTTGCCCAACTCGCGCTCCATCTCGTCGCGACACTCGACGGCTGCGGCGAGCGCGGCCTCGCGGGTGCCGTGCTGCTTGTCGGTGACGAACTTCGAGCGCGTCTCCTTGTTGAATCTCACACGCACGTACCATCCGTGCATCTTCTTCTGCGGACTGTCAATGCGGCTGATGCCCTTATGACCGGACGAATTCGCCATAGGATTGCTGACCTAATCTTCCTGTTGAAATTTTATGGTGACTACCTATATTCAAACTAAAGCCCCGGCCGCGCTTTGTCAAAGGGCAAAGACTCGCCGCCGATGCCTTATCGCGCGGCGGCGCGACCCGTTGCGAGCTTCTCGCGAAACTGTTTGATGAGGCGGTCTGAGAGGCGGCTGAGCGTGGGGAGCTTGAGCGGGCCAGCGAGGTAACGCCCGTAGGCGGCTTCGCGCAGTGCGTCAAGGTCGAACTTCTCTTTGAAGTGACGATTGTAGGCGTCGAACGGGACGGCGAGCCCCTCCATGGTGCTGTCGTGGATGCTGACGAGGAAGACAAAGTCGGCCTCGCTCAGCTTGTCGGCAACGCGGAAGAACTTCCACTCCTCTATCTCGGTTCTCACCTTCCTCTCGGCGTCAATCTGAAAGTCGAAGTAGTCGCGATAGGTAACGGCGCTGCCCTGCTCGACATCCGTGGTGACGGGAAGCAGCGACCGTGTGTAGGCGACG
Source organism: Acidobacteriota bacterium (assembly GCA_032230645.1). Lineage (GTDB taxonomy): Bacteria > Acidobacteriota > Blastocatellia > Pyrinomonadales > Pyrinomonadaceae > QHXN01. The sequence continues at coordinate 3,495 of JAVXWN010000117.1, forward strand.
ATGTACATTGACTGCCCCGAGCGGAAGTTGAAGGGCGGAGGGTTCGACTGCTGCGCTCCCGCACGCCCGACGAAAGGCGCGAGAAGCAACAGCAAAGTCATGACTGTGGCGGCGCGGTTGTAAAGCTTATTGCGCATGATGTTCCCTCTTGATGTTTGCTTCGCGGGCGGTGAATCCGCTCAAGCTTTGAATGGAGACTCAAACAGCCTTCCCTCCAAGCGTCAGCATTATTCCACCACCCACATGTCGCCGCTGTGGATGAGCTTGTGGAGTTGGCCGCGACCCTGACGCGCAATCGATTGCTCGATCTGTTGCGCCATCAGGTCTTCGTAAGTCTCGCGCTGCACGTCGCGGAAGATGCCGACGGGCTGCGGGAAGTTGGGGAACTCCATGCGCGCGAGCATGAAGGCGACCGAAGGGTCTTTCTCGTGCGCGTCGTGGACGAGGCAGTCCGATTCGCTCAAGCCCGTCTCCGAGTTCAACTCGATAACCTCGGGCAGCGCACCGTTCATGCGTATCCCACGGTCGCGGTTCTTGCCGAAGACCATCGGTTGCCCGTGCTCAAGATAGAGCACGCCGTCGGGACGCGCCGTGCGCTCGGCAAACGAGTCGAACGCGCCGTCGTTGAAGATGTTGCAGTTCTGGTAGACCTCTATAAAAGAGATGCCCTTATGGCGCGCGGCCGCGCCCACGACCGAGCCGAGGTGCTTCACGTCGATGTCGATGGCGCGCGCGACGAAGGTCGCCTCCGATGCGATGGCGAGCGAGAGCGGATTGATGGGATAGTCGATGACGCCCATCGGCGTTGACTTGGTCTTCTTGCCGAACTCCGAGGTCGGCGAGTACTGACCTTTCGTCAGACCGTAGATGCGGTTGTTGAAGAGTATGTAGTTGAGGTCGAGGTTGCGCCGGATGGCGTGCATGAAGTGGTTGCCGCCGATACTCAAGGCGTCGCCGTCGCCCGTGATGACCCACACGCTCAAGTCGGGGTTCGACGCCTTGATGCCGCTGGCGATGGCAGGCGCGCGCCCGTGAATCGAGTGGAAGCCGTAGGTGTTCATGTAGTAGGGGAAGCGACTTGAGCATCCGATCCCCGACACGAACACGACCTTCTCGCGCGGGATACCAAGCTCGGGCATCACCTTCTGCACGTTGTTGAGGATGGCGTAGTCACCGCAGCCCGGACACCAGCGCACCTCCTGATCCGAAGTGAAGTCCGCCTTCGTCAACTTGCCCGGCGGCGGCGCGGCCTTGCCCGCAGTGACCGACCCCGGCTCGCTCTCGGGCGAAGGGCCTCCACCCGAGACATTACCGCCCGCCGCGCTCTCCGACGCGAGCGCGCCGTCCTGCTTGCTGCCGTTGCTCTCTTGTCCGTTGGTGCTCATCTTTGCTTCCTCTCGAATGATTGCTCTGCCCCGACTTTACAAATACTCTTCGACCTTCTTGACGATCTCGCGAATCTGGAAGGGGCGGCCCTTCACCTTCGAGAAGGGAACGGCATCCACGAGATACTTTGCGCGAACCATCGTCGCGAGCTGGCCGAGGTTCATCTCGGGGATGATGACCGTCTCGAAGCTGCGCAGGACTTCGCCGAGGTTTGAAGGGAACGGGTTGAGGTGGCGCAGGTGCGCCGACGATACCGACTTGCCTTCGACTTGTAGACGCTCGACCGCCGAAGTGATCGAGCCGTAGGTCGAGCCCCAACCGAGGACGAGCACCTTGCCCGACTTCTCGCCAAAGATTTCGACTTGGGGGATGTCCTGCGCGGCGCGGTCAACCTTGGCCTGCCGCATCAAGACCATGAAGTGATGATTCTCGGGGTCGTAGTTGACGTTGCCCGTCAGGTGCTGCTTCTCGATGCCGCCGATGCGGTGTTCGAGTCCGGGCGTTCCCGGCAGCGCGTAGGGACGAGCGAGCGTCTCCTCATCGCGCGCATAGGGCATGAAGCTCGCGGGGTCTGTGGCGAACGTCACCTCTATCTTCGGCAGGTCTTCGATCTCGGGGACGAGCCACGGCTCCGCGCCGTTGGCGAGATAGCCGTCCGAGAGATAGAAGACCGGCGTCATGTATCTGTAGGCGAGTCGCACGGCTTCAATCGCCATCGAGAAACACTCGGCCGGAGTTGCAGGCGCGACGACGATTGCGGGGCATTCGCCGTTGCGTCCCCAGACGGCTTGAAAGAGGTCTGCCTGCTCGGTCTTCGTCGGCAGCCCCGTCGAAGGGCCGCCGCGCTGCACGTTGATGATGACGAGCGGAAGCTCGGTCATCACGGCGAGTCCGATGGCCTCTTGTTTGAGCGCGACGCCGGGGCCCGACGTGCCGGTGAGTCCAACGTGTCCGGCGAACGATGCGCCGATGGCCGCGCAGACCGCCGCGATCTCGTCTTCAGCCTGAAAAGTTTTGACGCCGAAATTTTTGTGACGCGCAAGCTCGTGCAGGATGTCGGAGGCGGGCGTGATCGGATACGAGCCGTAGAAGAGCGGGCGGCCGACGAGTTCCGAGGCGGCGACAAAGCCGATGGCCGTCGCTTCGTTGCCCGTAATCTTGCGGTACTTGCCGGGGGCGGTGGCGGCCTTCTTCACCCTGTAGTGCGTGGTGAAGACCTCGGTCGTGTCGGCGAAGTTGTAGCCGGTCTTGAGCGCCACCTCGTTGGCGCGCGCGACCTCGGGGTTCTTCTTGAACTTGGCGTTAACCCATTCGAGCGTCGGCTCCATCGGGCGGTCGTAGAGCCAGTAGAGGATGCCGAGCGCGAAGAAGTTCTTGCAGCGATCCATCTCCTTGCGCGAAAGCTTGACGCCTGCCTCCTGCAAAGCACGGATGTTGACCGTGCTGATCGGAAGCCGGTGGACGCGATAGCCCTTGAGCGTGTCGTCTTCGAGCGGGTTCGACGAGTAGTTGGCCTTCTTTAAATTCTCCTTGTTGAACTCGTCGGTGTTGATGAGCAGCGTGCCGCCGTCTTCGAGGTCTGCGAGATTGACTTTGAGCGCCGCCGGGTTCATCGCGACAAGCACGTTGGGCTGGTCGCCGGGCGTGCGTATGTCGCGGCTGGAGAAGTTGAGTTGGAAGCCCGAGACACCGGGGAGTGAACCGGCGGGCGCGCGAATCTCGGCGGGAAAGTCGGGCAAAGTCGAGATGTCGTTGCCGACGATGGCCGAAGTGTTGGTGAACTGCGTGCCCGTGAGCTGCATGCCGTCGCCAGAGTCTCCGGCGAAGCGGATGGTCACGGTCTCTAGCTCTTCAACGTCTCTCTCCCGCACGTCGGCGGGAGGGTTCTCGATGATGGCGCTCATACTTTTCGGTCAATCCTTTGTCAGTGGGATGCGGGTGGTTGGAGATTGCTGGAAGCGACTTCATTAAAGTTTAGATGTCCGTGACGGGGAAGTCCCGAGGCGTTGTACGCGACCATTCTACACAGCCGCACCGTGCTAACTCAAGCGAAGCGCCCCTCTAGACATTGACAGCGACGGGCGGCGGCCGGATACTGCCGCCGCCAAAAGCATTCCACCGGCAATCCAATCCGGAGAGCGAGCAGACCGAAAAGGAGAGAATGAAGATGAAGGGGAGATTATTTCTAACCTTGGTGTTTTTAATCCTCGCGGGTTTTGGCTTTCAAACGATGGCGGCTCAACTCCCGAAGATTCCACGGATTTCAAGACCGAAACCACAGCCGACGCCGGGCGCGCAGCCGACGCCGACCAGCAATACGCCGCCCGAGACTCGTCCGACGACGACCGCGGCGGCGGCCGGAAATTCCGCCGCAGGTGAAGACCAGCCGACAATCGCCAAAGACTCTGTCCAGGTGACTGCTTTTACAAATGACTTCTATCACAAGAGCTACGACACCTGGAGTTGGGTGCCACTGATAGAGTATCGCGTCAATGGGCCCATCGCCAGCGGCAGTCAGCTCTATGTTGAATTCACCATGCCCGGCAACGGCCCTTGGGTGAAGTTCGATTGCCCGACCGAAGAGACACAGAAAGGTTATCGGTTGAAGACCGTGTGCGGAGGCCGCGACATTCCCGGAGAAGAAGACAAGAGCAGCACCTACACCGGGCCCGTCAACTTCGCCATCCACATGCGGAATGAGTTGGCCGGTACGGACACAACCCTCTTCACAGGCAAGACGAAGGTTGCGAAGGTTCACTCCAACGAGGCGCAGACTCCAAAGTTCGTCAACCACTTCGTCTATTACATGGATCACGATTGGAACATGCCCATCGGTTACGTCTTCCTGACCCCCGACGACACGAGAGGAATGGATCGCCCGGATTTCAATCTCGCATTCTGGGTTCGTGGAGAGGCGGTGAACTTTGAGCCCCACCTGTTTCATCAGGGCAAGGAGGTGGGCAAGATGTTCTATCAAGGTGAAGAGGTCGGCAAGGCCAGTTGCGAATCAGAGGTAGACAACGGAACGACGCATTTCGTGGACGACTCGGTTCCGCAAAAAGCGAAGTGGGCGCGCGTCATCTGTAACTTCCCGAACGTGAAGGGCTGGGACAAGACGGGCGAGGCAGCAGGCATGTTCGGGCCGCAATACAAGCTCAACGAGAACCCGGGCGAATACGAATTCAAGCTGCTCTGGAATAATCACCTCGCGAGGTCTATCAAGTTCACCGCAGGCCCCAACGGGCTTGTTGACAACGGCATCGCCGTCGCCAACAAGCTCGGCAGCAACCGCTTCATCGTGCCGGTTCAGATAATGGGAGATCAGGACGGCCAGTGGGATCGAACGGCATGGAAGACCGACGCGTTCTATGGTAATCCGCTGACGGGTTTCAACGCGCCATAGGCCAACCCGGCGCGCTTCGGATGTCGGCCCGAAAGAGTAGAAGCCCCCGCACCGCTGATCGGTGCGGGGGCTTCTGACTGTTCGCCGGAAGTGGGCGATAGGCTTTAGCTCTTCACGTCGCTGCTTGCTTCCGCCACGTCCGACGCCGAGCCGGTCGCAGCGGCGGCGGCGGGAGTCTCGGAAGACGAAGAGGCTCCGTAAGAGGGGGATGAGTAAGAGGACTTCGACGTGCCCGAGCCGGGCTTTGACGAGGCCGAGCTTGACGAGCCCGAGCTTGACGAGGCGGAACCGGAAGAGGCAGCGGCCGAGGAGGCCGATTCGCCGCTGCTCTGCTTCTCGGACTGCTCCTTGATCTCGACCATGCGGCAGCTACCCTCGAAGATGGCTCCGTTCTCGATGACGAGCGCGGGGGTCTGGATGTTGCCCGTGACCTTCGCGACGCGCCCCATCTCGATGCGCTTGGTAGCGGTGATGTCGCCGTTGACGGTGCCGAAAATCTGCGCGACCGCGACCTCGACGTTGGCGTCCACGCGGCCATTAGTCGAGACGATGAGCGTGCCGTCGGCCGACGAGACTCGCCCCGAGAGGCCGCCGTCCACTCGCAGCATTCCCTTGAAGCTGGCCTCGCCCGTCAGCGTCGTCCCGTTGCCGACGAAGCCCGTGAGCGTCCCCTCTTTAATGTCGCGCGCGAGCGACTCGCTCTCGGTGACGGCGCGCCCGGTGGTCTGCGTGTAGACCTGCTGCTGGTAAGCCTCGGTCGGCGTCGCCGCCGACGCGCCCGCGCCGGAGGAGGCCGGACTGCTGCTACTGCCCGCGCCGCTGCCGTATCCGCCGCTGGCCGGAGAGGAACTCTGCGGGGTGTGGTCGGCCGTGTCGTCGGCGGTGTGCGTCTGATCCTTCGGATTTCTTCCCGGTCTAAACATTTCGCATTCTCCCTGTCTGAGAACTTCTGGTTGGTGTCACGCCCGCGCAGGCCGGAGGCATCGAGGGCCGTCCCGCCCGGCAGGGCTTAGCATTGCGTCGCGCGCCGCTGTACGAGAAAAGGAATCAAGTTCAGGAGAGGCCCTTGACGGATGACCGTCGGGCTTTGAACAGACCTTCAAAACTCTCCGAGAGCGGGCCGATGATAAGTCAATTTACGTTAATAGTAAATCGTGAATGGCGAATGTAGAATGTTGAATAGCGATTAGACGGCCGGTGCGTCATCGGCTTCGAGCTTAAACGGCCGAGCATCCCTCAACTTCTATTCACCACTCATCATTCACCAACTCACTTCTTGTCGTTATCGAGCCCGGGGGCGAGCACGTCTTTGCAGGCGGCGACGGCGACGCGTTGCGTCAGCGCGATGCGCGTGGAGGGGAGCTTGCCGAAGAAGGCGTCGTAGATGCGCGTTGAGTTCTGCGCAAAGGCGATGGCCCGGTCGGCACCGCCGGACGTGTACATCGCACCCATGCTGGCGGTGCTGATGGGCCCTGCCGGCTCCTCGTTGGCATAAAACTCAATCTGGTAGCCGGTGTCCGGGTCTTGCAATTGCTTGGACTTGAAGAGGCCGTAGTTGAATCCGGCCACGGCCAGCTCGGTCTCGCCGCTCGACTACTTCGCCACCTTCTGACCGCCATCCACCGCCTCGGCTCCCACGCGAGCGCCCGTCCCGATGAGCGTCATGCCCTTCGGGTAGCGGAAGGTGAGGTCGAAGGCCACGCGCTGTCAAGAAGATCGTCTTAAGAGCCCGGACACGCGCGCTTGACTTCGGCAGCGTACGCCGATAAAACCGCTGCGACATACGAGTGAGGAGGACTCAAATCAAGATGGCCGGTCAGATGATCGAGTTCCAGAGCAACGGCGCGACGGCGCGCGGCTACCTTTCGACGCCTGAGTCGGGGCGCGGCCCCGGCGTCGTCGTCATACAGGAGTGGTGGGGCTTAGTGCCGCATATCCGTAGCGTGGCTGACCGCTTCGCGCGCGAGGGCTTCGTCGCGCTCGCGCCCGACCTCTATCACGGCACGCAAGCGCGCTCGCCCGACGAGGCCGGGAAGATGATGATGGCGCTCAACATCGAGCAGACCGAGAAAGATTTGCGCGGCGCAGTTCAATATCTTTTGCATCAAGAAGGAGTCACGGGCGAGGGCGTCGGCACCGTCGGCTTCTGCATGGGCGGCGTGCTCTCGCTCTACGCCGCGTCGAAGAACGAGCAGGTCGCGGCCTGCGTCGTCTTCTACGGCATCCACCCGAAGGTCGAGCCCGACTTCGATAACTTGCGCGCGCCCGTGCTCGGCCTCTACGCCGAGCGCGACCAGTTCGTCCCGCCCGAGTCAGTGCGCGCGCTCGAAAAGAAGATGCGCGAGCACGGGCGTTCAATCGAGACGCACATCTATCCCGGCACAGACCACGCCTTCTTCAACGACACGCGCCCCGAGGTCTACGACGCCGTGGCGGCCGCCGACGCATGGCGGCGCACCATCGAGTTCTTCCACAAGCACCTGTAGGGGAAGGCAAGAGTAAAAAAGGAGAAAGGTGAAGACGAAGGAACGTGCTCCTTCGTCTTCACCTTTCTCCTTTTGCCTTTTACTTACGTCCTACCCTACGGCAGCGCCTCGATGTTGATGAAGAAGCGGAAGCCGCCGGTCGTCTGAGCGCCGAGCAGGAACTCGACGTTGAGTGACTGGCCGATGGGAAGCGGCGTCGGAAGCGACACCGTGACCGACGAGTTCAAGCCGCCGCCGCTCGGTTGTGTCGGCGGCGTCTCAAGCGTCGTCGCCGTCATCGGGCAGATTTTCGCCGGGCAGGCCGCGTTCGTCCCCGTGATGGTGATGGTCGCCGCAGGCGTGGATGTTCGCACGCGCAAATCGGCGACACCCGCCGGGACTGGGCTCGTCGTGATGTCAACGACGCGGAAGCGCAGCTTCGTCACGTTCGCGCCCGTGTTGTTCGTCACCGTGCGGCGGATGGACATCGTGCCGAATGTCGAATTGTTTATCGGGTCGGAGGTCGTGTCGCGCCCACGGTTGGGCGAAGCAGAAGAGCCGACGCCGGGGTCGAGCAGCGTCAACGCGAACTGCGAGTTGCGCTGGATGGGCGACGCCAGATTCTCGGGGCCGGGTGCGCCGAGCGTGGACTGACGTGTGCTGAACACGCCCGCCGTTATCGAGACAAAGGCGAAGTCGTTCTGGTTGTTCTCCGTATCCTGCGGCAGGTTGCCGGAGGCCGCCGTCATCTTGCGCACGAAGGCATACTCGCCGGGCGTAACGATGCCGCCGTTGCTGGCGTTCGTCCCGGTCGCGGTGTTGGTCGGTGTGAGCGCCGTGCCCTCGAAGAAGAGCGCGTCGCGCGTGTCGAAGCCGACCGAGTCGAGCCGCGTCGCCGCCGTCGGGGTCGCGCCCGCGAAGACCGCGATGCTTGAACTGTCAACGATGCCTGTGCTGAGCGCGCCGTTCGATGCGGCGTAGGCGGCGAGCGTGTATGAAGCGCCCGTGATGAGATAGTGTCCGCGCGCGGGGATGACGGTAGTGTTGCTACCCAAAGCGCCGGGGACGGTGAAACGAAGATTCTGCGCGCCCGCGCTCGTCAACGCCCAGAGCGTGTAGCCGCTGATGTCGAGAGTGGCGTTCGTGTTGTTGTACAGCTCGACGTATTCGTCGGCCGCGCTCGCCGGGCCGCGGAAGCGGAACTCTGAGATGAGCAGCGGGCCTGAGCCGACGAAGGCGATGTTGCTGTTCGACGCCGTGCTCTGGCCGTCGGGGTTGGTGATGGTGATGGTCTTCGCGCCGAGCGCGGCCCCGACCGTGTTGAGGTCGAGCGTAACGTGCGTCGGGTCGGTGTAAGTCACGCTGTTGACCGTCACCCCGCCCGACACACTGGCCGTGATGTGGTTGAAGGGCAGAGCGGGAGCCGCGAGGTTCGCGCCCGGATCGTAGAACTCCGAGCCGCTGATGGACGTGCCCGTCACGGTCAGGGGAAACGAGGGCAGCCCGGCCGGGATGACGATTTGGCTCACCCCGCTCGGCTTCGCGGGCGGCGGCGCGGCGAGCTTGGCGATGCGTACGCCGTAGGAGTTGTTCGCGTCGCAGAACTCCTGAATCGTCCACATCGTCATGTCGTCCTTCGGGTCGAGCGACGTGAACGAGTAATCGCCCCAACGACGCGGCGGGCCCGTATCAGACCCCGGATTGTAAACGCCGGTCGTCGCGGTGTAGATGTTGACGGCCCCGGTCGTGCCGCTCGTGTCGGTGCGCAGTCGCCCGCTCGTCGCGGCGTCAATGCGCGAGGTCGTGCCCGCGGTGCTGTAGCCGATGGCGACGTGCCCCTGCCCCGAAACGGCCACCGAAGGAATCCAGTACTGCCGCGCGGTGGCGCGCTGGGCCGCCGGGTCGAAGATGGTACCAAACTGTGCGACAACGGGAACGCCTACGCCCGAGCCGCCGTTGTCGGTGCTGCGAATGCCGTTCAGTTCATACCAGCGGACACCGTTGCGCGCCACGGTGTTGCTCGTCCCATCGTTCCACACGGAGCGCACACCCGCGGCGTCAACCGCGATGTTGTGCGCAGTCCACAGGCGGCCGTTGCGTATGTGCGCGGCGTAGAGTCGGTCGTCGAGCGAGTCGAGCGTGCCGTCGGCGAAGCCGTCGAGGTCGAGGTCGGCGACGTTCGCGTTCCCGAGGTGGTCTACGGGGACGGGAAAGTACGTGTTGGCGACGGGGATAAGGATGTCGCCCGAGATGGTCGGCGTACCTCCGGGGCTGCTCACGCGGCGCAGGATGAGACGGCCGAAGGTGGAGTTGCTGACGCCGATAAAATACCCTTCAGTCGCCGTCGCGTCGTAGTTGTCCACGCCGCGCGGGGTCAACATCCCGTCCGACGTGCTGACGTTGGGGACGAGCCCTCGGAAGGCAGTGGCGACGATGGGGCCCGCGCCCGTGACGGAGCTTTTGCGGATGACGAAGGCCGAGCAGCCTTTGAAGCCGGGCGACGACGTGCCGAACATGTTGCCGCCGATGTAGAGCGCGTTGGCATCAATGCCGAGCGAAGGATAGTCCAGGAACTCGCCCGTGTCGCCGCCGCCGAGGGTGTTCTGCTGGACGAAGAAGAACGTCCAGACCGTGCCCGCCGAGATGACGCCGTTGCTTGCCGCGTCGGAGACCGCGATGAGGACGCGGTTGGGCGTGTCGCCGAGGCTGGCTCCGGAGGTGCTGGGAACCTCGATGATGGTCATGAACCAGCGCCCCGACAGGCGGTCGTAGCGCACGTTGGGGTCGCTCGTGAAGTTGACGTTCGCGGGCGTGAAGACCGAGTTGAAGAAGACATCCGGGTCGGCGTTAATCACGCCGTCGGCCGCGCCCGAAGTCTTGTTGAAAGTGCGTATGCGGCCGTTGACGAAGACGACGAACTGCGTGGGCCCGACCGCGCCCATCGAGTCGGGCGGGAACGCGCCCGTGTCGGCAAGCGTCGCACCCGTGAAGGTCGTGCCGACGGTCTGCGGCGCACTAGGCGCGGCCACGTCGGCGGCCCTCGCGCCGCGCACGCCCGAGATGCCGTTGGAAGGAGTCCGCGCGAGCGGCTTCGAGTTCGGGTCTTGCGGCAGAACCCTTCGGTCGGGCATCTCGTGCTCCAACATCAGGCGGGGCTGGCGCAAGACCTGCGGCTCGTAGGACTGCGACTGCATGATGTCGGCCGTAGTGCGCTCGACACCCATCTCACCCTTCGTCGGTATGCCTGAGACGGGAGGCTTCTGTATGCCCTTCTGTCCTGTGACCTGCAAGCGTGTGAGCCGCTCCTGTGCTTTCTTGCGCGCCTCCGTGGCTTCACGCAGCCTCTCGGCATTTGTCTCGCGATGCCCTTCGGCTTCGGGGCGCGGGGCGGTCGCGGCGGCCGGGGCCTCGCCCACGGGAACACGGATGGCGACGCGCCTCTGCGCGGAAGAAGAGACGACGATGACGGTCAACAGAAGGGCGCACAGCGCCAGTATGACGTAGCGGCGAAGCGACGCGGCAGACCTGCCGGCGCGTGTTGCGGGGGACAAGATTTTCATGCAGCTATACCTTCTCTTTTATTACCGGCCTTCGGGCTAATCATGTTAGACGCACCGGGGGCTTCCCCGTCGAGTCGGCTGAGCGACGCTCGGACGGCGTTCCGGATGAGACAGAACTTATTTATGTGCTGAAATTTTTAAGGTGCAAGGGTTAGCCCCGAGGCGAGTTCCTTCGCAATCACGACGATTATCTACAGTTCCGCGCCCTTGTCAAACTCGGTTACGACCGCGCGCCGTAGAACAGGCACAACAGTCTCGGGCGCGAGCGGCAAGCAACGTAGCGTGCATTAGCGACACTTCCACACGCGCCCCGCGACGCCGCGCGTGAGCGTGTAAGCGCCAAGCGACTCGTCCGAGTTTGCCAGCCTCACGCCAAGCGTCATCGTCGCGCCTTCGACGCGCCCCGTGTAGCGCGCGGGACTCGCCGTCGGCAGGTGGCCGATGCGTATGGGGCCGGGCCCCTCGCTCGTGTAGGTGCCCTGCAAATCGAAGCGACCGTCGGCGTCGGTCGTGAAGGGCACGCCGATCTGTCCGTGCGCGCAGTCGAATTCGAGGACGCCTCCGCTCTCGCTCACGCGCAGGCGCACATGGTCGCCGCCCCACGCGCCCGGCTCCACGCCCGGCTCCTGCGAACGCCCTCTCATTCTTCTTTTCACCTTTCGCGGCGTTGTGCGTCGCTGGCCCGAGACGACGCGCGCCGCGACACCGTCAAAACGCAACGTGCCCGCTTTGACCGACGCAACGCCGACCGACAGGAGCAGCGCCAAGCAACACGCGGCGGCGGCAGACATACTCTTCAAGCTCATCACGCGAACATCTTATAACGCCTCCTGCCCAAACGCGACTTTGGAAGGATGAAGGAGGGATGAAGTGAAGACTGTTCAGCATTACCTTCATCCTTCATCCCTGCCTTGCATCGCGCGGAGGTATGGCTTAAAACAGTCGAATGTTCGTCGAAAGCAAGGTCAAGACGAAGCTGCTGCGCCGGATGGGCGAGGCCATCAAGGACTTCTCGATGATCGAGGAGGGCGACCGCGTGATGGTCTGTCTCTCGGGCGGCAAGGACAGCTACACGATGCTCGACCTGCTGCTCGACATGCGCGAGCGCGCGCCTGTCAGTTTCGACCTGCTCGCCGTCAACCTCGACCAGAAGCAGCCCAACTTTCCCGCCGACGTGCTGCCCCGTTATTTAAAGGAGCGCGGCGTCCCCTTTCGCATCGTCGAGCGCGACACGTACTCGGTCGTCCAAAGGCTCGTGCCCGAGGGCAAGACGTTCTGCTCGGTCTGCTCGCGCCTGCGCCGAGGCATCCTTTACAACACGGCGGTCGAAGAGGGCTGCACCAAGATCGCGCTCGGCCACCATGCCGACGACATCACCGCGACGTTCCTCTTAAACCTGCTCTACATCGGTCAGCTCAAGTCGATGCCGCCCGTGCTTCGTTCTGATGATGGCCGCAACACCGTCATCCGCCCGCTCGCATACTGCCGCGAGTCGGACATCGCGGAGTATGCCGCGCGGAAAAGCTTTCCCATCATCCCGTGCGACCTCTGCGGCTCGCAGACGAACCTGAAGCGAGCGCGTGTCAAACGTCTCGTCGCCGAACTCGAACGCGAGATTCCGCACGTGCGCGCTTCGATGTTGACCGCACTGACTAACGTCGTGCCTTCGCATCTCTTAGACCCTTCGCTCTTCGACTTTCGTACCTTGCGCGCAGCCTCCGGCAACATCGAGGCCGAACTCGACGCCGCGCTAGGCCATGCCGACGAAGGGGAAGCGCTCGCGCTCGTCTCCATCGACTCCGACTGACGAGCCCGAACCACATGGCCGCGACTAAAAGCAGAAAAAAGACAGCCGCTCAGAAAGCGAAGGCGACCGCGACGAAGACCAAAGCGACGGGCGCGAAGAAGTCGGCGGCCGTCGCCGCGAAGAAGGCCAAGCCTGCGTCTCGTCAAAGCGCCAAAGCCCCGGCCAACGCGAAGGCGAAGGCCGGAGCGTCGAAAGTAAAGATGGGCGCGGCGGCAAAGAGTCGGAAGGCAGGAGCCGCGAAGACATCCTCGACGAAGGCGTCGAAGGAGAAAGCGTCGCAGGCGACGAAGAAGAGTGCAGCGAAGCAGAGTGTGCCGAACACGAGAGCGGCGAAGACGAAGGCGGCGAAGGACGTGCTCGACTTCGAGGGATTTCCCGCCGGTTCGGTCACGCGTCACGACGTGACGCTCTGCCTCGCTTGCATCTTCCGCCTCTTCACCAATCAGATGGGCCTTGCGCCGCGCACTGCCTATAACGAGATACGTCGTTACGCGCCCACGGTCGAGGAGTTGACGGCGCGCGAACCGCAGCGTCCCTTCTTCAAGCCGTCGCCCGAGAAGAATCCGCACTGCCCCTACTGTGACGCGCCCAAGCGTTGGCACGCTCTCGTCTCGGTCTACCGCGTCGAGGGCGCGCACGCCGCGCGCCGCGCGCTCTTGCGTGCCCTGCCGACGAAGGACGAGCAGTTTCAAATTCAGGAGGAGAGAAAGACCGCGCGGCAGGTCTTCTTTGAATGGCTTGAGCGACTCGGGGAAGGGCTCGACTTTCGTGAAGACGTGTGGATGATCGCGGCCGCGCGCGCTTACCTCGAACGCCGCGCGCCGAAGACCGACTGGGCGGAAGCCTTCGGCGGCGTGCGCGTCGTGCGTCGCTCGCAAAGGCTCGGCGAGGGCTTCGAGCGCGAAGGCGCGCGGCTCTTCCTCGCGCCCGCGCTCTACAACGACGTGCTGCTCGTGCAGTACCTCGTCAGCCGCTCGCAGGCCCACGGCGGGCTCACGTCCGAGGGGCGACTCACGCTCATCGAACTCGTCCGGCGCATGCGCTACGGCGGCCATCTCGAAGCCAGCGGCATCACCGACCGCGACCAGTTCGACGTGCTCGAACAACTCGTCGAGCGACTCACGGGCGGCGACGACCCCGCGCGCCTCCACTTCATCACAGACCGCCGCGACCTCCTCGATAAAGTCAAAGACGCCGCCGGAAAATGATGAGTGATGAATGATGAATACTAAGCCTCGCGCTGCCTCCTCTTCATCATTCATCATTCCGCATTCAACCCGCCTCTCTACCTATCCATCTTGTTGAAGTGCAGGCGGAGCGGCGAGGCGAGCGAGATGTCGTTCAGCTCGAAGACGGCGTAGGCGGACTGCTCGGTCTTGACGAGTTGATAGATGCCGTTCTCTGTGGTCGTCGAGACCGTGCCTTCGCGCGCGTGTAGATACCGGCTCGCCTCTTCGGTCGTGGGGCGCTTGTCGCTTTGGTTGTCGCCGAGCGCGTCAACCGCGTAAGACTTCAGAAGCTTCGGCCAGTAGCCGGCGAAGAGACGATGACTGGCGAAGATGTCGGCCCAGATGGGCTTACCGTTGCGCGCGACGACAACGCCGATGACGCCCGGCTGCATGACCTCACGTTCGAGCGTGCGGACATAGTCATCCAACTGCGCGCTGACCCGCTTGCTGGCATAGACCTCCTGGTATGTGTCGGTCGTGTTCGACGTGCCGAGCTTCGCGTTGTTGGCGCGCACCTCGCTCCACACCGCGCTCTGCTCCTTACTGTCCTGCGCCGCGCCGCGCAGCTTGGGGTGCGCGACCGCGCCGAGGCTTGAGAACTTCGCGGGTGCATCCTCGGCTGCGGGGGCCATGCGCGGGGACGGGGCGCTGCCGCCGCCGCTCGCGCCGCCTCCACTGTAGCTCGTGTTGCGCGGCGTCCAACGACCATGCTCGACGCAGAAGACGTTGAGTGCGATGGGGACGCTGACGGGCGGGATGATTCTATCCTCTTGCACGATCCTGTCCTGCTGGCCGCCGACGATCACCTCGCCCGCCAGCAGCAAAAGCTTCTTGCCCGACTTGTTGACGAGCGCAAGCTCGTTGACCGACGCGCCCTCGTTGTAGCTGACGGCCTGTTGCTGTACAGCGACGCGGTTCGCGGCATTCGCTTGCCCGCGATGCACACCGCGCGAAGCAACCCGCGTCCCCTTCTCCGTGATGACGACGGTGCCGCCCTTTGTCCCCTCGTCGAGCGTGACGTAGGCGTCCGCGCCTTCGCGGTCTGCGCCGCGGATAGGAAAGATCGTCAGGTTCTTGTAAGAGACCGGCGTGAGCACCTGCCAATCCATGTCGCCCCTGTTCCCCTTCGCACGCGCGACGTTTGGCGTCATCGGCAGAAGCGCGGCCGACAGCAACGCCAGCGCGCACAGCCCGGCCGTCAAAATTCTCGAACCCCGAAAATGAGTCATGGCTTTCCTCCTCAAAACTGTCTCAGTTGAAGTAGAGAGACGCGGCGGCCACGCGCGGCGCGATGACAAGAGCGCACATGCGGGCGGCTTCGACGACCCGTCCGGGGCCGCGGGTCGTCACACGCGAATCCTTTTCAGAGTGTGAACGCGCGCGGCGGCGCGTTCTTGCGAGGAGGACGTATTTTTGTATCCGCGAATGGAGCGCGGGGTTGTCTCGCGGGAACCTTTAAGATGAGAGTAGCGGTCGCGGAACTTTCAAGCGTCGGTTGGTGTCGAAAGTCTCGTTAACGATTGACGACGACGAACCCGCGCGGTGCGCGGGGCGTGGGCGGAGTTGTCTTTAAGCAAGCACAGTTCATTCTTCCTTCCCGAACGAGGTGAGATATGAGAGACGCGGGCGCAGCAAACTCCACACAGACGAAGCCGGGCATCAACGTGACACCGCTCATTGATGTCCTGCTCGTGCTGCTCATCATCTTCATGGTCTTGACGCCGCTCAGACCCGCGCGCTTCAAGGCGTCGGTGCCCGGGCCGCCCGATGACCCACGGGTGAATATCAGCCCGCAAACGCTCATCGTATCGGTTAGTAGCGACCTCTCAATGAAGCTTCTGATGGGGAAGACCGTGGTCGCCGAAGCGACGGTCGGAGATGCGGGCGCGGTGGCGTCGCGGCTGTCCTCGGAGTGGCGCGAACGCAAACTCAATGGCGACTGGAAGCCCGAGATGGCCGCCCGCACAGACCTCGCGCCCGACGAGAGGATTGAGCGGACGGTCTTCATCCGCGCCCCACGCGCGGTGGCCTATGGCGAGGTGGCGCGCGTCATAGATGCCATCAAGGGCGCGGGCGCGCAGCCCGTCGGGTTGCAGACGGACGGTCTGCCGGAGTGAATGGGCGACTCAGTCGCCTTTGGCTTCGCGCGCGCGCCCTTCGTCGCTCGGGTCTGGTATGCGCGAAGTGACCGCGCCTTCGTCGGCGGTCGGCGGCTGGCGGCGGAAGCGGTGCGTGACGGGGCGGCGACGACCGATGCCGATGGCGTGGCGCGAGATGATGAGCGTGGGCGGAAGCTGTCGCCGCTTGAACTCGTTGGCGGGCGACTCGACCCGGTTGAGTATGTCGTAGACGAGCGCGCTCGCGTGCCCCTCGGCGACGATCTCTTCGGGCGAAGCCTTGCGCTCGAAGTAGAGTTGGAGGATGGGGTCGAGCACGTCGTAGGGCGGCAATGATTGGTCGTCGAACTGGTCGGGCGCAAGCTCGGCCGAAGGGCGCTTGTCGATGATCGCCCAAGGTATCAACTCGCCGTCGCGGTTGATGTGGCGCGCAAGCGCGTAGACTTCCGTTTTGAGCACGTCGCCGATGACCGCGAGCCCGCCGTTCGTGTCGCCGTAGAGCGTGCAGTAGCCGAGTGCAAGCTCGGACTTGTTGCCGGTCGAGAGCAACAGACGGCCTTCGGCGTTCGAGACCGTCATCAGGATGTTGCCGCGCAGGCGCGACTGTAGATTCTCGGCCGCTAGACTGTCGCCGCCGCGCGTGGGATTGGTCAGTCCCATCTCTACGGTCAACACCTCGAAGGCCGACGTGATGGGACGTTCGATGAGGGGCATGCCGTAGTTCTTCCCAAAGGCTATCGAGTCCTCGACGCTCCCGCGCGAAGAGAAGGGCGAGGGCATCATCACGCCTAGCACGTTCTCGGCCCCGATGGCTTCGCACGCGAGCGCCGCGACCACGGCTGAATCAATGCCGCCCGAGAGCCCGAGCACAGCGCGCTTAAAGCGATTCTTGTTTGCGTAATCCCGGATGCCTAAGACGAGCGCGCGCCGCACGGTCTCGATGTCGTCTCCGGGCAGGCAACGTTCGTCGCGCACGCCGCATTCGAGGTCAACCGTTCCGACGAACTCCTCGAAGGGCGGCGCTTGCAGTATCGTCTCGCCGCGACAATCGGTGACGAGCGAAGCGCCGTCGAAGATGATGCCGTCGTTGCCGCCGACGAGGTTGACGTAGACGACGGGCAGCCCTGAAGCCTTCGAGCGATGCGCGACCATCGCGCACCGCTGTCCCATCTTCGCCTTGTTGAAGGGCGACGCGTTCGGCGAGACGATGATGCGCGCGCCCATCTCGATCACCTCGTCGGTCGGGTCGTTCGTGTAGAGCCGCTCGCGCCAGAAGGTCTTGTCGTTCCAGAAGTCCTCGCAGACGACGACGCCCAAACGCTCGTCGCCGACATCGAACACGCGGCGACGCTCGGACGACTGGAAGTAGCGCGGGTCGTCGAACACGTCGTACTCGGGCAGCAGCGTCTTGTCGGCGAAGCCCACCAGCACGCCGTCGCGTATCACGGCCGCCGAGTTGAAGAGCTTGCGCCCCTCGGCCGCACCGGTCGGGCGGACTGTGCCGACGACCGCCGTTATCCCACGCGTCGCAGGGATGATTCGCTCCAAAGGCTTCAGAGACGACTCGACGATGTCGCGGTCTAAGAACCAGTCGAACGACGTGTAGCCTTGCACGGCCACCTCGGGGAAGACGACGAGGTCTGAACGCTCGCGCTTCGCCTGCTCGATGGCGCGCAGAATCTTCTCCGTGTTCCCTTCGTAGTCGCCGTTCGTCGTGTTGATCTGCCCGATGGTGACGCGCATTCGCTCCCGCCTCTGCTGCTGATGTACCTTGAAGAAAGCTTTTGTTAACTATCGCTTCGTCCGTGATGCTTCCAAGCATACCGCTTTCGCGTAAAGTTGTCTCCGCCCGTGCGGGCGAAGCTCGGCTGCCGGAGATTGATGATCACTTCACCTTCATCGTTCCTCTTGCCATGTCCGCCGCCGCCGGGTGTCTCGATGCGAACGCGGTCGCCGGGTCGAAGCTCTCGGGAGCCTTTGGCGTCAACCTTACGCGCGCGCCCTTGTCGCACTATCTGGTCGCGGCCGGGCTTGCCGTCTTCGCCGCCCGCGAGGCCGTAGGGAGCGCGTGCGCGGCGGTCAGCGAGCAGCGACATGCGCGCGTGCGTGAGCGTCTCTATCTCGCGGACGACGCCGTCCCCGCCGCGTGTGTGGCCGCGCCCGCCCGAGCCACGGCGCAGAGAGTATGCGCGCACGCGCAAAGGGTACGCGTACTCCAGAGCCTCGGCGGGCGTGTTCAGGCTGTTGGTCATGTGAGTGTGAACGCCGCTTACGCCGTCCACGGCGGGGCGCGCGCCCATGCCGCCCGCGACCGTTTCGTAGTAAGCGAACTCGCGTCCGTTGCGCGGGTCAACGCCGCCGATGGTCAGGTTGTTCATCGAGCCCTGACTCGCCGCCGGGATGCTACGAGGCAGAGCGCGTGAGAGCGCCTTGAAGAGCACGTCCACGATGCGCTGCGAGGTCTCGACGTTACCGCCCGCGACCGGCGCGGGGTGCGAGGCGTTGACGATTGTGCCCCGTGGCGCGATGACTTCGATTGGTTCCATCAGCCCCGCGCTCGCCGGTACTTCCTCCGCGCCGATGAGACAGCGGAAGACGTACGCGACGGCCGAGACCGTTATCGCTTCGACGGCGTTGATAGGCCCCCTGACCTGCGGCGCGCTCCCCTCGAAGTCAACGACCGCGCGCGCGCCCTCAACCCGGACGCGCACGCGCAAGATGACTTCGCCTTCGTCAACACCGTCTGAGTCGAGCGCGTCTTCTGCCTCGTACACTCCGTCGGGAATGGCGCGCACGGTCGCGCGCATCATGCGCGCCGAGTATTCGATGAGGTGATGCGCGTACTCTTTGGACTCTTCGATGCCCGCGCGCCCGACTATCTCCAACAGACGCGCCGCGCCGGTCTTCAAAGAGCCGATCTGCGCCTCGAAGTCCGCTCGCCGCTCGCGCTCCACCCTCACGTTCGCCATCAACAAACTCATCACGTCATCATTCATGCGCCCGCCGCGCACGAGCCGCACGGGCGGTATTCTCAACCCCTCGCCGTACACGTCCATCGCCATCCCCATCGAACCGGGCGTCGCCCCGCCGATGTCCGCGTGGTGCGCTCGATTAGCCACGTAGAAGATTGCGGGCCGCTCAGACTTCTCAACAGACTTCTCATCAAGGAACACGCCCGCGACGAGCGTCACGTCGGGCAGGTGCGTGCCGCCCGCGAAGGGGTCGTTGAGAACGATGACATCGCCGGGCGCTATCGTCGTCGCGTCGAGCGCCGCCGCGACGGCCATCGGCATCGAGCCGAGGTGAACGGGCATGTGGTCGCCCTGCGCGATAACGCGTCCCTCGCTGTCAAAGACGGCGCACGAGTAGTCGCGCCGCTCCTTGATGTTCGGCGAGTGCGCGGTGCGACGGAGCGTCAGCCCCATCTCCTCCGCGACCGAGGTATAGAGCGCGCGATAGATTTCCAACGTCGTCGGGTCGAAGCCCATTCGCTTTTTCATAACTCGATAACAAGGTTGCCGCGCGCATCCAATGCGGCGCGTGCTCCGGCAGGGATGAGCGTCGTCGAAGAATACTCGGTAACGACGCACGGCGACTTGAGCCGCGCGCCCGCGTGCAACTCTTCGCGCCGGTAGACGGCCACTTCACGCGCGCCTTCGTCGAAGTAGACGCGCGCCGTGCGATGCGGCGTGCGTGCTGCTCGACTCGCGGCCACACGGCGTGCGCGCGCTTCTTTCAACTCACCGACGAGTCCCGCCGAGCGCAGTCGCGCGCTCACGACTTCGATTGAGTCGGCCGACTGCGCGTAGCCGTAGCGCGACTCGTGCGCGGCGTGGAATCGCTCGACGAGGCGGCGGCCTTCGTCCCATGCGATCTCAAGCTCGAATGACTGTCCCGCGTAGCGCGCGGCGAGTGTTCGCTCGTGACTCTGCCGCTTGTGCTCGAACCCCTCGCGTCGTAGCGCCGCGCCCGCCTCGCGCTCCATCGCGCGAAACGCGCGCTCAATCTCGACGCGAGGCACGCCCCGGCCGACTTCGAGCATGAGAGTGCGGCTGAGACTCTTGACCACATCGGCGCGCAGGCAGCCGACCGCCGAGAGAGTGCCCGGTTCACGCGGCACGACGACGCGCGGGATGCGAAGCGCGCGCGCAAGCTCGACCGAGTGCAAGCCGCCCGCGCCGCCGAACGTGATGAGCGTACACACGCGCGGGTCGAAGCCGCGCTCGACTGAGACCGCGCGCAAAGCTCTCTCCATCCCCGCGTTGACGACGCGCACGACGCCGAGCGCCGCCTCGATTGCCGACACCGCGCGCCCGCTTGCCCGTTCCATCTCGCGCGCAAGCGTGGTCAACGCTTCAACGGCGCGACCTTCATCGAGCTTGAACTCGCCGCCCAACAAGTCCGCGCCGCCGAACCTTCCCAGAACGAGATTCGCGTCCGTCACCGTCGGCAAAGTCGAGCGACCGTAGCACGCGGGCCCCGGCACCGCGCCCGCCGACTGCGGCCCGACGCGAAGGCTTCCGCCCGCGTCCACGCGCGCAATCGAGCCGCCGCCCGCGCCTACCGTCTGTATGTCGAGCACGGGCACGGCCACGGGCAAGCCTGCCACACTCGCCTCGTTCGTCAGACGTAGCCGCCCGCCCGCACACAGCGCCACGTCGGTCGAAGTGCCGCCCATGTCGAAGGTGATGATGTCATTGAACCCGGCCGCGAGCGCCGCGTGAGTCGCGCCGACGACGCCGCCCGCAGGCCCCGAGAGTATCGTGCGCACGGGCTCGACGGCCGCGGCGCGCGCCGAGATGCTTCCGCCCGAAGACTGCATCACGCGCAAACGCCGCGCGGGAATGTGTCGCCCGAGCCGCCCGAGGTAAGAGCCCATCAAGCGTTGCAGGTAAGCGTTGATGGCGACGGTCGAAGTGCGCTCGAACTCGCGATACTCGGGGAGTATGCGATGTGAGATTGAGAGCGGCACGCCTTCGAGTTCCGCAGAGAGCGCGCGCTCAAGCTTCCGCTCATGCTCGGGGCGCGCAAACGAGAAGAGCAGGCAGACGGCGACCGCTTCGACACCCGCGCGCTTCAACTTTCTGATTACGTTAGCGACCTCTTCATCCGTCAATTCTTCGACGACCGAGCCGTCGGCCGCTACGCGCTCGCGCACGCCGAAGCGCAGGCGGTCGGCGATGAGCGGCGTGGGGCGCGTCCAGTTCAAATCGTAAAGACTCCCGCGTGCCTGTCGCCCGATGACGAGCACGTCCTCGAACCCTTTGGTCGTGATGAGCGCCGCGCGTGCTCCGCGTCGCTCAAGCAGCGCGTTCGTTCCCACGGTCGTCCCATGTACGACTTCGAGTTCGGCCAGACTCACGCCCGCCTCGCGCGCCGCGCGCCTCAAGCCCTCCGCAATCGCGCGCGAAGGGTCATCGGGCGTCGAGGGCAGCTTGAAAATCCTCGCCCGCCCCTCCACGTGATACACAAAGTCCGTGAACGTCCCGCCCGTGTCAACGCCCACGCGCACCCTTCCTCGCTCATCAACACTTTTCATCGGAGCAAATATAAACAGGGATGGACGGGATGAACAGGATGGAAGGAATGATGAGCGATGAATGATGAGCGATGAATGATGAATATAGCTACGTTGTTATATTCATCATTCAGCACTTCTTAAAGCTGAAGTCGCCGCGGCCCTCAGTGCGGCAGTGTGGCAGCGAGCAAGCGGAAGACGTTGCCGCCCATGATGGCTCTCACCTCGTCTTCACTGAATCCCTCTTCAAGCAGCGCGTCGGTTATCTCGACGACTCCGGTCGCGTCGAAGGGCTCCGTCACCGCGCCGTCGAAGTCCGAGCCGAGCGCGACGTGCTCCACTCCAACTACGCCCACCGCGTAGCGTATTGAGCGCGCCACCGCACGCGCGTCCGTCCCACACGTGGCCGCGTCCCAGTAGCCGATGCCGATGAGACCACCCGTCGCGGCGACCTTTCGCAACTGCTCGTCGCTCAGGTTGCGGTTGTTGTCGCAAGTACCTTTGACGCCCGTGTGCGAGACGACGACGGGGCGAGTCGAGACGGCGACCGCGTCGTCTATCGTCGCGGCCGAAGCGTGCGCGAGGTCGAGCAGCATCCCGCGTGCCTCCATCCGCCGAATCATCTCGCGCCCCTTCTCCGTCAGCCCCGTCTTCTGCAACCCGTGCGCCGACCCGCCCCACTCGTTATCGAAGAAGTGCGTGGGAGCCATCAGCCGGAAGCCCGCGTCGAAGAACACATCAACATTATTCACGTCGCCGTCGAGCGCGTGCGCGCCCTCTATCCCGAGCACACCCGCGACCGCTTGCGGATCGCTCTTGCGCCGTTCGAGAAATTGCGCGAGGTCTTCACTTGTCTTGATGATGACGAGGCGGCCGCCCGAGCGTGCCGCCGTATCGTCGAGCTTACGTGCCTGAAAGAGAGCACGCTCTTTTAGACTGCGCCAAGTGCTCAGCGGCCAACGCTCGGCGACGACGAGCGGCGTCTCCTTGTCGGTCTTATCGCCTGTGCTCTCGTAGTTCGCGCCGAACGGAACTTTCGTAACGGCGGTGAAGACTTGCAGCGCGACGCCGCCTTCCGCGAGGCGCGGCACATCCACGTGACCGCGCGACGAGTGTTCGAGCAAGTCCCTGTCCCATAAAAGCGAGTCGGCGTGCAAGTCCGCCACGAGCAGCGTCCGGTGCAAAGCGCGCGCACGCTCCGACACGGCGTAGGGTGCGCGCGCGCTAACCCCGTTGATGTACCACTCGACGACCGCCGGAGCGACGAAGAAGAACCCGAGCACGCCGGCCACGACGAGCAGGAGGATGATGACGAGCAGCCTTCTCTTCATCAACGTACTTTCACCCGCTCACGGCGACGCGGCCGCCCCGTTCGTGCGCGGCGCGCGCCGAGTCGAGAACGAGTTGCGTGCGGTGGCCGTCGTCGAAGGTGGCCGCGCCGTCTATCTCCGTCCTGCCCTCGCGCAGCGCCGCGACGATCTCGCGCGCAAAGATGGTAAAGCCGCGCGACCACTCGTTATCACGCAACCCCTCGGCCAGAGGCGCGCTCTCAGTCTCGACCTTACGCCACTCGCCGCCGCCCACGCTCGCGCGCGAGAGTTCGCCCGCGCCCGCGATGCGCAGCGCGCCCTCGGTGCCGTAGACCTCGATGCTGTGTTCGGGTGCGCCCGCCTCGGCCATCGAGATAGAGACCACTCCGGTCGCGCGCTCGACCACGCCGCCGTCGGCGAAGTTAAGCAACAGACTCGCCTCGTCGTCCGCGGTGACCCGCCGCATCTCGCCCGACGAAGTGTCGCGCCGCTCGGCGACGTGCGCGGCGAGCGAGGCTGAGACGTGCGAGACCATCGCCCCCAACATCCAATGAAGCGAGTCAACCGCGTGCGAGCCGATAGCGCCCAGAGCGCCACCGCCCGCGTGCTCGTCCGACCACCAACTCCACGGCCTGTCAACAGCCGCGCGCGAATCCGAGCGGAACAGAAACTTTGCGTGGCGCACGCGCCCCAACTCGCCGCCCAGAATCATCTCGCGCATCAACCTCCGCGCGGGCAGGAATCGCAACTCATGGTCTACGAGTGCGAGCGCCCCGCCCCGCACGCTCGCCGCCGCAAGCATCGCGCCGGTCTCTTCCGCGTTCATCGCCAGAGGCTTCTCGCACAGCACGGCCTTACCCGCTTCGAGCGCCGCCCGCGCTATCTCAGCATGCGTAACGGGCGGCGTCACGATGCTCACAAGGTCAACGTCCTCGCGCGCAACCACCCCGCGCCAATCATCCGCGACAAACGGAATCCCAAACTCGCGCGCCACGGCTTCCGCGTTCTCCCTCCGCCCACTCGCCACCGCCACCACCCGCGCGCCCTCACACGCACGCCACGCAGGCAACTGCGTCGTCCGCGCGAACCCCGTCCCGATGATGCCGATGCCTACGGAATCTTTAGCCACAACTCTCTCCTTGAATGTAGATGTTGACTTCCATCGCGAGAAATATTGACTGAAGAGGAAAGATAAATGCCCTGGCAGGGACTTGAACCCCGAACCAACGGATTATGAGTCCGCTGCTCTAACCAATTGAGCTACCAGGGCTAATGATCGAGAAATGCTGCGCGATTATAAAGACCGGTACAGAGTGTCGCAAGCGAGCCACACGAAAACGATGAAGTATGAGCTATGAGCGATGAACTGAAAGGCAAGCTGTCTTTCAGTTCATCGCTCATTGGTGCGCGTTCATATCTTCTTTCAGCGCCTCGATCTGCGCGATGTGGCGGGCTTCGTGTGCGCCGATGAAGAGGAGCCATTGATAGAGGTTGAGCGGGCCCCATGCGGGATGCGGGAAGCGGAGGGCGTGGCCGTCGAAGCGTTCGAGTTGGGGGCGCAGCGCGTGGAGCGCGGTGCGCGAGTCGCCGAGCGCCGCGAGCGATTCGGCGAGCGGGCGCGAGTCCGAAGGGCGGACGGCCTCGGGCGCTTCGAGCTTGACGCCGCGCGCACGCTCGGCGTGCTCTTCGATGGAGACAGGCTCAAAGGCGGCCCCGTTGGCGCGCTGCGCACCCGGCGTCTCTTCGGCCTTGCCGAGCATCTTATTGAGCACCTTGAGGACGTTGCCCTCGACGATGGAGAGATGGTCGCAGAGCTGCGCGACCGACCACTTGTCGGGCGTGGGACGAAAGCCGTGCTGTTCGTCGCTTAAGCCCTCGACACTCTGAAGCAGACGGGCGCGCGTGCCGTCAATCTCGTTGAAGATTTCGGAGACGCTGTTGTAGCTCATCGGGGAATCTCTCCTTGTTCTCTGAATGTTGAAGATGACAGTTCATACGCGCGGACGCGCGGCGTCGGATTCCGGCGTCAGGCGCGGCGCATAGAGGCTGAGCACGGCCGCCTGCGGCGAGAGATGTATGCGGTGCCAGCGCGTGTACTTGAAGGTGGGCATGGGGTCGTTGCTGTAGAAACGCACGAAGGCCGTCTGCGCGTAGAGCGTCTCGGGCTCGACCCATTCGAGACGAACGAAAGGGTTCAACGAGATGAGCACGGCCGCGCCCGTTGCCTGCGCTGCGTTCGAGCCCGGCGCTTGTGGTGACGCAGGCTGTGTCGAGTTCGACTGCGAAGCGGCAGCGCCCTTGCCCTGCGGCTCGCTCTTCTTGAAGACGCGCGCGTCGTACTCGACCGAGGCGGCGTGCAGCGGCTCGCGCAGCGAGAGAGCAGCGCCCGTCGGCTGTGCGCCCGCCACGTCGTAGACGGCCACGTCGTAGTCGAACGCCGTCGCCACCTTCGAGCCGTCGGGCGACCAGACGGGCGCAACCGGTGTCGCGCGGTCATCGAGCAATCGCTCCTGCCCGTCGAGCGTAATCAGGCGCGGGCGGCCCGCGTGTAGAAGTCCCGCGCCGCGCTGCGACTCCCACTCGTCCTCGCGGCAAGCGAGCGCGGCTACCCTTTGCCCATCGGGCGACCACGCGAGCTTGAAGTAGATGAGCCCTTCGCGCGCGGTGAGCGGGCGCAGGTTGAAGCCGTCGCGGTCGCCGATGTAGACCTGCTCGGTGCGGAAGGTTTGCGTCGAGGGGATGATGGGCGCGGCGGTCGGAGTCGGAAGCGGCGGCGCTTCGGTGCCGGGCGCGGGTGTTGCGGAGAGATCGGGCGGCGCGGGTGCCGACTCGAACGGCGTCGGGCTCGCCTGCGTCGAGGGGTTGCGCACGCCGCTGAAGAGTATGCGCTCGCCGTCGGGCGACCAGGCGACCTCGGTGGGAAAGACTCCGGTGAGGTCTGGCGGCAGTACGTTGCGTATGAACTGCCCCGTGGTGCTGTAGAGGTCTATGCGAAAGTCCGTCTCGGTCTCGCTCGTGCCGTAGAGCGCGAGCGCCCTCTGCCCCGTCGGGTCTGCGACGGTGCGGATGAGAGCCTCGGCGGTGCGTTGCGTCTCGAAGGCCGTCTTGATTGCGGCAAGCGGTTCGTCCGCCTCGTCGCGCCGCAGGTGCTCGGGCAGAGCGTCATCGGCCACGTCCGGCTCGAAGCGAAAGGCGAGCCTATCGGACGGCACGTCGCGCAAGCTCTTCGGCACGACGCTCAAGCCCGCCGACTCGCGAACCTTCTGACATCCCGCCGTCGCTAACAGCGCCGACAGCATCACGGCTACCAACGCACGCCACCCACGCCGCCCCGCCTCTCTCACGCGCCTCTTCATCCGCTTCCCTCTAAGACGTACCGCCGTGCGCCTTCGCGCATGCTCATACTCCACTTTGTACGACCTGATTTCGTCAGCGATGATAGGAACCCGCGCGCCGCGATGTCAACGAGACAAGTGAGAGAGGGTCGCCCCTTGTGTCGCGACTTCAGGGCCGACCCTCTCGCTGTCTAGTCTGTCCCCGCCATGGCTTATGGAGTCGAGAGCAGGAATACGTCCCACGCCCAACGGTTCACCTTCGCCCCCCGCGCGTCATCCACCTTCGCGCGGTAGCGGAAGCTGTTGCCGAAACGTAAACGGTGTGACAGCCGCAATCGTCACGCAGAGGCGATGAGGTTGAAGCAGTGTGCTTGACCGGCAACAAAAAGTTCGCCCGCAAGATTCTTGCGGGCGATGCCGAGTAAATTGCTTCGAGGAACCTGCCGGAGTGGTCTGTCTTCAGGGCTCCGGTGTCGGTCTTGCATCCACCGGAGCCTGCCTTCGGGAGCGGCTCATTTGATGACCGTTCCTTTGGCCTTGCCTTCATGAACGTTCCTTTTGTTCCGAGGAAGTATGAGCCGTCGCCGAACTTCACAGTCTGCATCCATATTTCTACTCTTTTCGGGTTTGAGCCTACATCCCAATTCTGCCCCTCCTCATAACCCTTCACCTGATCTTCAGGAATCTTCAGCGTGACGCTCTCGCCCGGCAGGATGGGTACGTCGTCAGGCTCGATGGGCGTCTCCGGCAGCCCCAACTTCCTCCTGCCGTGATCTATCGAGAAGGCGTATGGATAACCGCCGATGGTCACATCCCGCAGGACGACCGCCATGTAAAGATAGTAGATGGGCTTGTCGCCCGTGTTCTTCACCTCGATCTCGAAGTCGCGCGCCCAGTGCTTGTTCCCCACATCCTTGAGCCCCTGCTCGTTCTTCACCTTCACCTTGATCGGCACGTGCGCGGGCACGGTGTCTACGACCTCCCTCTCCTTACTTGCGGAAACATCCTGCACGCCGCGCGGCGAGCGCGCACCGCTCACCGCGAAGCCGAACGCCGCGACGAGCCCGGACAGGATGAGAACCGTTAACGTGACGAGATTCTGACGCCGGAAGAGTGTGCCGGGGTTGTGAGCTTTCAGAGGTCACTCCTTTCGAGATGCTTGTGAGCTTAGCGGAGCCCTTGAAGGCCAAGCCGACGGAAGCGAGGCCGTGAGTGCGACAGCCGACTTATACGCCTGCCGTTCCTCATCGTCAAGAGACTTGAGAGCCGCGCACGAAAGCAAGGGATGAAGGTGAAAAGATGAAGGATGAAGTAAGCGCAGTCTTTACTTTATCCCTCATCGTTCATCCTTCATCCCTTCACTTGTTCCGCCAGTCGGGCTTGCGCTTCTCCATGAAGGCGCGGAGCCCTTCGTGCGCGTCCTCGGTCTTCATCAGTTCGTTGAGATAGATGTCTTCGGTGCGCGTGAGGGCTTCGAGGAAGGGGCGGCCGCGCGCCGAGTCCATCGCGCGGCGCGTCATCTCAAGCGCGGGCGCGGACAACTCGCGCAGTCGCGCGAGCACCGCTTGCAGCTTCGCCTCCAACTCGCCGCTCTCGACGACGTAGCTGACGAGCCCCGTGCGCAGAGCCTCCTGCGCGTCGAAGATTTCGCCCGTCAGAAGCAGCTCGCGCGCGCGGCGCTCGCCCATGATGCGCGGCAGCAGCACCGCCGCCACGGGCGGGAAGACCCCGAGCTTGATCTCGGGCTGGCCGAAGCGCGCGCGCGCCGCCGAGATGACGATGTCGCAGCCCGCCACAAGCTCGCAGCCGCCGCCCAAGGCCGCGCCTTCAACTAAGGCCACGGCCGGTTTGCCCATCTGCTCCAACGTGCGGAAGACGTTGTGGAAGGATTCAAGCATCTGGTAGACGGTCTCGGGCTGATGCTCTTCGACCGAGACGCCCGCGCTGAAGGCGCGCGAGCCCGCGACCGCGTCGAAGACTACGGCCACCATGTCGCGCATCCCCATGCACTCGGTTAGAGCCGCGTCAACCTCCCTCATCAACGCGATGGTGAAGATGTTGAGCGGCGGCCGCGCGAACGTCACGCGACCGACCCTATCCTCCACGCGGAAACGTATGTGTTGATAAACGTCCGGCATAAGTTTTTAGAAGTGCCGCGTGATGAATGATAGATATAACTTCATAGCCATATTCATCGCTCATAGTTCATCACTCATCATCCATCACTTCCTTCGCGCGGCCGAGGCGACGGAAGATTATGAAGACGGGGTAGCTCGCCGCCAGCAGCAGCAGCGCGTAGAGGCTGTTCTCGGTGTCGCTCGCGACCGAGCCCGCGAGGAAGGCGACCGAGCCCGCGAGCGCAAGCGCGGTCGTTACGGGATAGCCCCACGCGCGATAGGGCCGCGGCGTGTCGGGCTCGCGCCGTCGCAGCACGAAGACCGAGATGAAGACGAGCGTGTAGTCCGTCACGAAGAAGAAGGCGAGCGCCGCAAGCACCCTCTCGAAGGTTCCGCTGAAGACTATCATCAGCACCGCGACGGCAGTGCTGACGGCGAGCGACGCGGTCGGCGTCCCGCCACGGTTGACGTGCGCGGCACCGCGCCAGAACAGACGGTCACGGCTCATGGCGTAGATGATGCGCGGCGCGGTCAGAGTGTTCCCGTTCACCGACGCGAGCAGCGAGAGTATCGCCACGACACCGATGACGGTCGCGCCGCGCGGGCCGAAGATGGCCTCGGCCGCAGCGCCCGCCGCGAGCTTCTGCCCCGCGAGCCGCTCGAAGGGCAGCACGTAGAGCAGCGCCACGTTGAAGAGAAGATAGATGAAGATGACGAGCAGCACGCTCCCCACCATCGCGCGCGGGACGTTGCGCGCGGTGTCGCGCACCTCTTCGCCGAAGTAGACCGTGCTGTACCAACCGTCGTATGTGTAGATGACTCCCTGCAAAGACAACACCGCCGCCGTCAATAGCCCGAGCCCTGCGGGAACTGTGTGCTGCGCTGACTGCCCGGCCGCACGGGTCGCCTCGCCGAGTTGCGAACTCCCGCCCGACGCGAAGCAGGCCGCGATGAGCGCGACGAAGGCAAGCGTCTTCAGAAGGCTCGTCAACTCCTGCGAGCGGCTGCCCCAGCGCACACCGCGCCACTGTAAGATTGCGAAGGCAGTCGCCACAACGGACGCGACCGCGAGCGTCCGGCCCGCGAGCGCGGGCACGAGAAGCCCCGCGTACTCACCTATCACGAGCGCGACCGCGGCGACCGTGCCGCACGTCGAGAGCCAATCGCTCCAGCCGACGACGAAGCCCGGATACTCGCCAAGCGCGCGGCGCGCGAAGACATAGAAGCCGCCCGAGCGCGGAATCATCGTCCCCATCTCGGCCACCGAGAACGCGCCGAAGAGAGCGTACACGCCGCCCACGAGCCAGACGCCTATGAAGAGCCACGCGTTCGGCAGACGCGCGGCGATCTCGCCCGGCGTGCGCAGGATGCCCATGCCGATGGTGATGCCGATTGTCACCGCCAACCCGAAGACGACGCCGAGCACGCGCAACAGGTGTCCACGCGCGCCCTCGCCGGGCTCCGCGGCGACCGCAACTGCCTTCTCGACTGACGCCATGCGGCGTGTGCTCCTTACTCTTAAGAGAGACGTTTCTATTCGTCGAAGATTTGTCGTAGGTGGTGCTTGAGGTGGCCGACGTAATCGAGCATCAAGTGTTCGAGCGTCGAAGGCTCTTCCGGAGTGATCGCGGCCCAGCCGATCTCTTGCAGGTTGTGATCTGCTCGTCGCGTGTTGCTCTCGTCTTCCGTCATCGAGAGCAGACGCGCCGACGCCTCTTCGATTGTCCGCCTGAAGTCTTCGAGCGCATCTTCCATTCTTAACGTCCTCTACTAAGGCGGCGCAAGCCCGACCGCTGCGGAAGAATGAAGGATGATGTAGAAAGGATGAAGTGAAGACTGCTTAACCTTCATCCCTCATCCCTTCAGAGGAGTTGGCCGCCGTCCACCGTCAGCACCGCGCCCGTGATGTAACGCGCGCGCTCGGAGCAGAGAAAGGCGACGGCGTGCGCCACGTCCTCGGGCTCGCCCATGCGCCCGAGAACTGAGTCGCGCAGCGCCTGCTCCCTGACCTTCTCAGGCAGACGCTCGATGAGCGGCGTGCGTATGAAGCCGGGTGCGACGGCGTTGACGTTGACCCCGTAGCGACCAAGCTCGGCCGCCGTCGAGCGCGTGAGCGCGACGAGCCCCGCCTTCGACGCCGCGTAGTTGGCGAGCCCGAAGCGACCGCGCATCGCTTCAATCGAAGCGACGTTCACGACCTTGCCCGCGCGTCTCTGGCGAAAGTGGCGTGCTGCCGCCTGCGTGTAGCTGAATGCGCCCTTGAGGTTCACGTCGAGCACGCGCCGCCACTGCTCTTCGGTCATCTCCCACAGCGGCGCATCGGAGGTCACCCCGGCGGCGTTGACGAGTATGTCGAGCCGACCGAGACGCGCGGCCGTCTCTTCGACCACCTGCGCGGCGCGCGCGTGCTCCGCGACATCCGCGCGGAAAGATAACACGCGCCCGCCCGTGCCCTTCAACAAATTCTCGGCCTGCGCCAGTTGAGTCTCGGCCGCCACATCCACCAACGCGATGTCCGCGCCGCCACGCGCAAGCTCCACGGCGCAAGCGCGCCCGATGCCCGACGCGGCACCCGTCAACAAAGCAACCTTGCCCTCGAACTCCAACTGCACACGAACCCTCCGCGACTTGGTTTGCGCGAGCGAATTTTAACAGGGATGGACGGAAAGGAGTGATGAATGATGAGTAATGAGTGATGAATATAACCGCGTAGCTTTATTCATCACTCATCATTCATCACTCATCACTGGCTCGTCTGTGGGAATGGTGCGCCGAGCCATGACTGGTAGTTGCGCTTCTGCTGGTCTGTGACGGGAGCGACGGGGACGATGCGGTAAGTCGCGGACGCGTGGCCGCCGAGCTTGAAGTTAAAGGTGCGCAGCTCGTCGCCGCGAAAGACTGTGAGCGCGAGTTGGTCGCCGGGTCGCCTGTCCGAGAGGCGCGCGTTGAGGAAGTCGCGCGTGGCGCGGTAGCCATCAACCGCGACTATCTGGTCTGCGGCGTTCAAGCCTTGCTCGTAAGCGGGCGTGCCCACGGGGACGTTGCGCACGGTGAGCCGCTCGCCCGTCTGTTCGAGCGTCGCGCCGAGGTACGCTTCCAACGGCGCGGGACGCCCTGCGGCATCGCTCGAAGTGTCGAGCCTGAGGCCGACCCACGCGAGCGCAGTGTTGTAGTCCAACTCTTCTCGCCCGCGAACGTAACGGCGAAAGAAATCTTCGAGGCTCGTGCCCGCTGACGCTTCGGCCGTGCGCTGAAAGTCTTCGGGCGTGTAGTTGCGCCCCTGCTTGTAGAAGTCGTTGTAGAGAGCGCGCATCACATCATCCAAAGAACGCGCGCCGTTCGAGCGGCGACGTATTTCGAGGTCGAGCAGAAGGCCCAGTATCGCGCCCTTGTCATAGTAAGAGACTGACGAATTGATAGAGTTCTCGTCCGGCCGGTAATACTTGATCCACGCGTCGAAGCTCGACTCTTCGGCGCTTTGCTCAAGCCGCCCCGGAGTGTTCTGCAAACCCTGTATGTCGTGCGCCACGGTGGTCAAATACTGGCGGTCGGTCATCAGCCCGGCGCGACGGACAAACTGATTTTCGTAGTAGCTCGTGATGCCTTCGGCCACCCACAGCAGCCGCGTGTAGTTCTCCTGCGTGTAGTCAAAGGGCCCAAGCGCGTCGGGGCGTATGCGCTTGACGTTCCAGAGATGAAAGAACTCGTGCGCGGCAAGCGTGTAGAAGCCGCGCCAGTCATCGGCCGTCGAGAAGCCGAAGCGTCGATACGTGAGCGCCGTCGAGTTGAGATGTTCGAGCCCGCCGCCGCCCGACGCGCCGAGCAGCAGCAGGAACGTGTAGTCGTGATAGGGAATCTCGCCCATCAACGCGGCTTCGGCCTCGACAATCTTCTGCACGTCGCGCCGCACGCGCTCCGCATCGTAGTTGCCCTCGCCATCAATGACGACGCGATGCGGCACGCCCTTGACCTCGAAGGAGACGACACGGAAATTACCGACGAGGAAGGGCGAGTCGTAGAGCACGTCGAAGTTCTCGGCGCGAAAGGTGTCGCGCGCGCCCGGCGCGGCCGGAAGGCCGGTCGCAATCTTCCAGTCCTTGAACGGCTCGACGTGCAGCGTTGAAGGTGCGCCCAGGAAACCGTCCGGGTACATGAGAATGTTGGCGTCGTTCCAGAAGGCGTGGCGGTCGTTCAACTCGCTCGTGCGCACCGTCAGCTCGTTGGCGTAGACCGAGTAGCGCATGCGCAACTCGCGCGCACCATTCGGCTCGACGCGCCAAGTGTTCTTGTTAACCTTGCTCCACGCGAGAGCGCGCCCCGTAGCGTCCTGCGCCGCGAAGTCCTGCACGTTCCGCTCGAACTCGCGCACGAGGTAAGAGCCGGGCGTCCAGACCGGCATGACCAGATTAACTGCCGCAGGCGAAGACGACGAATAGCGCAGCCGCGCCTCGACTTCGAGCAGGTGCGTATGCGGCCTTGTCATCGAGACCGTGTAAGCTATCTCGGGCGCGTTCGCGGGAACGGCGCGTGCGCGCTCGTCCGTCTGCGCGCGCGCCTCGGCCGCCAACAGTGACAACAGGAACAGGGACGACACGAGGGCGAGCGACTTCATGCAAGTGTGGCGCATCGTGCTTGACACTTTCCTCTTCGGATTAAATTGTGCGGGAGAAACCTCTCAGGAATCTTACAACGAAACCGCGCGCGTGCGAGAGTGAGGAGGCGCGCGTAGCTCTTCCGCCGACGCGCGCAGTTGTGTCAAACTCAAGAGCAGGCGAACACATCATGTGTGAGTTGAGGAGGTGCGACCGATGGCGATTGTGACTTGCGCGAAATGCGGAGCGAAGAATCGCGTGGACGAGCGCGTGATGTTCGTCGGCAAGCAGCCCGTGTGCGGCAGGTGCGGGGCAAGCCTCTCAGGCGAAGGCGGCGACAGCGAGGCGGCCGGAGCGGGAAGCACGGTCAAGCCCGTGGCCGTGACCGACGCGACGTTCGCGCGCGAGGTCGTCGAAGCCTCTTCGACGAGCCCCGTGCTGCTCGACTGCTGGGCGGCGTGGTGCGGCCCCTGTCGCATGATCGCACCCACGCTCGACGAGTTGGCCGCCGAAGCGGGCGGGCGCTACCGCGTCGCCAAGCTCGACGTGGACGCGAACCCCAACACCGCCGCCACACTCCGCATCCAATCCATCCCCACCCTTCTCATCTACAAGAACGGCCAAGCGGTCGAGCGCATCACCGGCGCGCAGCCCAAGCAAGTCCTCGCCGCGCGCCTCGCAGCACATCTTTAGATAAGTGAAGAGGACTGAGTGAGAAGAAGCGTCCTGTCTTCTCACTCAGTCCTCAGTCCTCATCACTTATCTTTACCGACGTTGATCGTCACCTGCTGCTTGCCGCAGGGCGAGGAGAAGGCGACGAGGAAGGCTCCGGTCTTGGTGCTGACGGAGGTGATGGTGAAGCGCGCGCCGTTACCGTCTTCAGGGGCGTGCGGCTCGGCGAGCACGATGATGTCGGCCCAGTTGGTGGTCGAGGGTTCTATGCGTAGCGGCGTATGGCCCGCATAATCCTCGACGCCGATGGCGACGGTGGCCGCGCCGCCGTTGGCCTTAAGGCTGAGCGCCGACTCGCTTGCCGTCAGCACGCACGCGCCGCCCGCGCTGCTCTTACCCGACGACTTGCGCTCGTCGGCCGGGGCGGGCGTTGGTTCCGTTGTAGGCGACTGCGCTGACTGTGCGGGTGTTGGTGAAGGCGTTGGCTCGGGCGTAGGCGATGTGGTCGAAGGCTGCGGCGTTGGCGTCGCTTCCGGCGTAGGCGTCAGGCTCGCCTCGGGAGTTGGTGTCGGTGTAGGGGTCGGAGTGGAGGTTGGAGTCGGTGAAACTTCGGGTGTCGGAGTTGGCAAAGCAGTTGACGAAGCGGCGGGCGTCGGTTCGGGCGCGGTCGTCTCAGGCGCGGAGGTACGCGCGACGGAGGTGTTCGCCGATGTCTGTATCAACTCGTCGAGACCTTTGAGCGAACCTTTGTTGAGCCGCTTGTAGAGCGACTCGATAGCGGCGCGGCGTGTCTCGTCGGGCTGCACGCGATAGCTCGTGACGTAGGCGGCCAGTGCGTCGCGCCCGCTTCCGCTCGCTTCGAGCGCCGCGCCCAGACGCCATTCAGCCGTGCGCCACCAGATGGTGCCTTCGGGCAGCACGCTCACCGCGCGTCGAAGTCGCACGGCGGCCTCAGCGGTCTGCCCCTGATTGTAGAGCGACCATCCGGCCAACTCTTCTATCCTCCCGCGCATGACTTTAGAGAGCACGTCGCGCTGCACGTCGAGCATGTTGAGCGGCGCGCCCTGTTCGATGACCTGACGGCGAAGCTCTCTCATCTCGTCCGTGTCGGCGAAGAGAGCGACGGGTGCGTGCGCCATCTTGAGCGCGGGCTCAACGCCGCCGACGGCCGCCTCGGCTCGCGCAAGCACTTCGCTTTGCGCCGCGCCGCGCTGCTCAAGCCTGCTCGCCGCGTAGAGGTTTCGGAAGGCGCGCATGTCATCATCGCCCGCACTGAACTCGCGCGCGGCTTCGGCCGCGGCCTTCTCGTCCGTCGCGCCCTCAGCCGTTGCCTGACGGAAGGTAAGCAGAGCCTTCAACATCTTCGCCTCTTCGGGCGTGGACGCGCCCGCGAACTGCGAGAGGCTTGCGCGCCGTTCGGGCGCGAGCAACTCGTTGAAGTCCGCCGCGCTCGACTCGATGCGCCCCGCGAGCCGCGCCTCGACTTTGCCGTCGCGCACGACGAACGAGCGCGACAGTTGTTCGGCGGCCTCTTCATAAAGACCGGCGGCCGCGAGCGCCGAGGCCAACTCGTAGTCGAGTGTCGGGAAGTTGCCGAACCTGCGCGCCGCACGCAGAGACCTCTCCGCATCGAGCGGACGACCCAGCGCGAGCAAGGCACGTCCCTCCGCGATGCGCGTCCAAGCCCAACCGAAGCGCGACTCGAAGGCGACTGCCTTCGCGGCAAGCTCAAGCGCGCGCGCGCCCTCGCCGTGCGCCGCGTACCAGTAAGAGACTCCGACCAGCAGCGGCAAGTCCTTCGCTTCGCCCGTGAGCGCCGACTGCAACTCGCGCTCGGCCTCTTCGCGTCGCCCCGCGTCGAAGAGCGCGAGCACGAGCCCGCCGCGCGCATTCGCGTCCTGCGGTTCCGCCGCGAGTTGTTCTTTATAAAGTGTGAGCGCCTCTTCGGGCTTGCCCGTCGCGCGGCGCAACTCCGCGAGCGTGCGGCGTGCGGCCGCGGACTTCGGGTCTAACTCGACCGCGCGCGCGAACTCCGTGGCTGCTTCTTCGAGCCGGAGCGAGTAACGGTGCGCGGTGCCGAGCGCCTGATGCGCCGCCGCCATGTCGGGCTTCAACGCGACGGCTGCTTGCGCGACACGCGCCGCCTCGTCCGGCTGCTCGACGCCGAGATAAAAGGAGGCGACGGCAAGCAGGCGCGGCGCGTTGCCTGCGGCGCGCGTCTCGACCGCGCGCGCAAGCTCCATCGCCGCCTCGCGCTCGCCGAGCACGTAGAGGTTCGCGGGCAGTTGCGAGACGACCTCTGCGAAGAGCTTGTCGGACATCGTTGCGGGCGCTTCCGCAACGGCCGCGCGGAACAGTTCGACGCCAGCGGCGCGGTCGCCGTTTCGCAAACGCTCGTCGCCGAGCGCGGCGCGCGCGCTCGTTAGAAGCTCCTCGGCGCGCAAGGTCTGCGGCGAGTCGGGGTGAGCCTTGACGAAAGCCTTCAGGCGCTCGATGCGCGGCGCGGCGTCGAGCTTCAACACCTCGTCAAGCTCTGCCTTCAACTCGTCTTCACTCGCGGGCTTCGCCGTTGCCTTCGGCTTAGCCGCGAGCTTCGCCTTCCCCGCTTGCGTCGTCGGCCTCGCGCCCGAAGGCTTGCGCTGCGCGAAGGCCGCGCCCGCCGTGGCCGTTAACAGCACCAGAGTCGCAACCGGGAAGGCTGACAGTAACCGTTTCATAATTCCTCACTTGATCGCTCCGGACAGCATGCGCCGCTACTCTGCGAAAGGTTGATGCCGGTCTCATGTATCGGTGTCGGAGCAGGCGAATCTTCTGTTTGTGAATCGAGAACACGGTTCGGCGTCGGGTTTGTTAACGTCTTTTGAGCGGGCATGATAACATCGCCGCGCGGCGCGGCGCACGGGCGCTGGGCACGCGAATTTTTGAACAGAGGCGGGGCGGTTTGGACGGCTTCGATGAAGAGTACGAGCGGAGGTTGACCGAGGCGCGCGAGCGCGCGGGCGTTTCGGGTCGCGGCGACGTGCTCGAATACCTCAACCTCAAGGCCGCGAACGACTCTCTGCGCGCGCGCGGAGTCGAGTGGCTGCTCGACGGGTTCGCCGCTGCGGCGGGCGAGCTCAACCGCGCGGGCGCGGGACTCGCGCTCGCGCGCACCGAGGCGCACCGCTTTCGCGTCGGTCACTCGACGATGGTGGGCGCGCGACTCGTCCTGCGGCGCGGCGTGCGCGCGCTCACAGTCGAGGCTGGCTGGCCGCGCGCGCCGCGCGACGGCGTTGTGCGCGGCGGTGGTCTCGCCTCCGCGCTCGTCGGCCACTTCGGCAACAGTCGCGCGGGCGAAGAACTCCTTCTCCTGCCTGCGGGCGATGCAGAGGCGCGCTGGTTCGTCCTCGAACGGACGGGCGCACGCGCCGAACTCCTCGAAGAACGCCTCCGCCACCACGTCGCACAACTGACGGACTGACAAGAGCGAGCAG